>NZ_JXAC01000172.1 GCF_000814685.1 Sphingobacterium sp. T2 | reverse complement strand
TTGCTAAGTTTGGGAGATACGCCTCTGGCACATGTAGCAGAAGGTTGTTGTTTTGATCTTTCAGCTCTGTGTAGGCATCACCTTCTTGTGCGTTGACGGTGTAATAGACGTACTTGCCGGATTTGGAGATAGCATTGTAACCAATGCTTTTCCAAGAGTCAAAGGCCTCTATGGTCAATGGCGGTTTTTCCTGCGCTTGTGCTATTGAAAAAACCGAACAAACAGTAACAAAAATTTTAAAGTAATTGTTCATAGGTTTAATCTAAACTAATAATACCAAAGGTAGTCAAATAAATGAAAGGTTTTTGCAACAATTTTGGCACGTTTATTTAGTCGTTTTACGTTATATAAGGAAAATTAGAAATTTTATGAAATATACATCTATTATTATCAGTGTTATAGCAGCTGTGGCCTTAATAGGGACGGCCTGCATCTTAGGAAGTGCTTATAAATATAAGTATAAGGTGAACCAAGTCATTACCGTGACGGGTAATGCGAAGAAAGATTTTGATTCGGATATCGTGAAGTGGACTGCGACCTACAGCCGTAAGTCTATGAACCTTAGTGAAGCTTCCGAGCAACTCAGAAAAGATCGAGAGTTGGTCAAGAACTTCCTCGTGCAAAAGGGAATCAAAGAAAGTGAAATCGTTTTTGACCCGGTCATCATAGTACGTGATTTTAACTATCATACCGACGAAAGAGGGAATAGTTACAACACTTTCGCAGGTTATAGTCTCAGTCAAAATGTAATCGTAGAATCGAAAGAGTTGGATAAGGTAGACAATGCCTCCCGCGAAATCTCGGGGTTGATCTCTCAGGGAGTGGAATTGATGTCTAATGCACCTAATTACTATTATTCGAAGTTGGAAGATTTAAAGTTGGCGTTGATCGCTGAAGCTTCCCAAAATGCGAAAAGCCGTGCAGAAAATATAGCGAAGGAATCCGGGAGTAGTTTAGGAAAATTATTGAAAGCAGATTTAGGAATTTTTCAGATCACAGGACAAAATAGTAATGAAGAATTTTCGTATGGAGGTGTATTCAATACAACTTCCAGAGCAAAGACAGCAAATATTACCGTGAAGGTAAGCTATGGGCTCTAAATAGAGTTTTATACTCAAAAAATAAGTTTGATATTCAGTTTATTAGTGTTTAAAGGCCATTTTTAGCTTCCAATAATTTGGAATATTGGTGTGAACTTATGATATTTGCACTCGGTCTTAAACACTTAAGCCTCCTTAGCTCAGCTGGTAGAGCAACTGACTTGTAATCAGTAGGTCGTTGGTTCGATTCCGACAGGAGGCTCAAAAGATGTTAGGCCTCCTTAGCTCAGCTGGTAGAGCAACTGACTTGTAATCAGTAGGTCGTTGGTTCGATTCCGACAGGAGGCTCTGAAGTGGTAAGACCACGGGCTCGGAGGGATTCCAGAGCGGTCAAATGGGACGGACTGTAAATCCGTTGCTTCGGCTTCGAAGGTTCGAATCCTTCTCCCTCCACCAAAAGCCTCCTTAGCTCAGCTGGTAGAGCAACTGACTTGTAATCAGTAGGTCATTGGTTCGATCCCGATAGGAGGCTCAAAAAAAAGAGATACCATACAGGTATCTCTTTTTTATGGATTTCTCTTTTTATTATCCTAAGGCCACATCCAGGCTCATCATCACAATAAATCCTAAAATAAATCCCAAGGTAGAAAGATCAGAATTTTTGTTTTGCTGTGCTTCAGGAATAACTTCTTCGACGACCACAAAAAGCATGGCACCGGCGGCAAAGGCCAATGCATAAGGTAATAGGGGATCGAAGAATGTTACAGCAAGTGCGCCGAGCACCCCCGCTATAGGTTCTACTATGGCCGAGAGCTGCCCATAGAAGAAGCTTTTGCGTCGGGACATGCCCATACGGCGTAATGGCATGGATACGGCTATTCCTTCCGGAAAGTTCTGAAGGCCAATACCTACAGCCAAAGATACCGCTCCTGCTATGCTGGCTTCAGGAATACCTGCTGCCACACCCCCAAAGAGAACCCCTACGGCCAAACCTTCCGGAATGTTGTGCAGCGTGATCGCCAAAATCATTAACGTAGTTTTCTGCCATGCTGTTTTTACTCCCTCCACCTTTTTGAAGTGTATATGTAGGTGGGGATAATTTTGGTCGATGGCATATAGAAAGCCTGCACCTAAGAGAAATCCTATAACGGAAGGCATGACCTTCGTAAAACGTTCACCTTCCGACATATCTATTGCGGGAATAAGTAGGCTCCATATACTTGCGGCCACCATGACCCCTCCCGTAAAGCCTAACATGGAATCCATAATGTTCTTATTGTAGCTTTTGAAGAAGAAGACAAAAGCAGCACCTAACGCTGTTATGGACCATGTAAAGAGGGTGGCGTATAAGGCAGCAAGTATAGGGTTAATGCTTTCGAAGTAATGTATTATATTATCCAGCATATTTTAGCTTATGTGTTGCAAAGTTAATAAAGGTATGAATTTAATAGTCTGTACTTTCTAAAATTATTAAAGCCTCTTCTCATCCAAGAGGCTTTAATAAATATCTTATTGAATATGTGTTTTCCTTTGTTGGAAATAGGTTGTAATCTGTTCGAGGCTGAAGGCGTTCAAACATGTGCTTGGGGTCAGGCCTCCTTTTCTGCCTACATTCACTCCATAATGCATATCAAGCAGTCCTTCGGTACGATGGGCATCCGGATTGATAGATAGCAACACCCCTTTTTCTAAGGCGTAGCGATGCCATCTCCAATCTAGATCCAATCGTAAAGGGTTGGCATTGATTTCTATGACCACTTGGTTTGCTGCACATGGCATCTATAATTTTTTTGAAATCTAAAGGATATCCGGCACGTGAAAGCAACAGTCTTCCTGTAGGATGTCCCAATATGGTTGTGTAAGGATTTTCAATGGCCTTGATCAGACGTTGTGTAGCTTTTTCCTGATCCATCTTCAGATTGCTATGTACGGAGGCTACGACAAAATCAAATTTTGCCAATATCTCATCCGGATAATCCAGCGATCCGTCCGATAATATATCCGATTCAATACCTTTGAAAATTTTGAAAGGGGCCAGCATCGCGTTCAGCTCATCTATCTCAGCCCACTGTTCTTCCAAGCGGTCTACGGTAAGGCCGTTGGCATATACGGCGGTTTTGGAGTGGTCACAGATGCCCAGATATGATAATCCTAATTCTTCCTTACAGTAACGGGCCATCTCCGATAAGGAATGTACTCCATCGGAGTAAGTGGAGTGGTTGTGTAAGGTACCTTTTAGATCTTCAAAGGTTATTAGGTTTGGTAGTGTGTTTTTTTGTGCTTTTTCAAGCTCATCAAAGCCTTCGCGCAATTCAGGTTCGATGTATTGCAGACCCATCTTATGATATATCTCTTCCTCCGTTGCTGCCTCAGGGATTTCAGGAGTAATGTTTTTCAGTTGTTCAATATGCTTTTCATTACCAGTTGTTAGCAACAAATCTTTGGCGAAGCTTTCGTTGGAAGTAAAATGGACAACAAAAGGGCAGGAGTTTTCATCCGTAAAAGCAAGCGTTTGGTTTTGCGGATCTTCAGCAAAGTCAATGTTCAACTGCGAGATGAAATCCTTTACTTCTGTGTGAGGAGCTTCCGTGAGGATGTCCACCTTTTGCAATATTTCACATTTTCTTCTAAAAGCCCCAGCAAATGAAAAGCGGTATTGAGGGAAAGCGGAGGATAGCTTATCTAGGAGGACAAAGGCGCTGTTTTCGGCTTTGGCAAAAAGGTACCACCCCTGGTTGTCCATAGTGAACTCTATTGCTTTTTTTATTTCCTCCTGTGTTTTGAATCCGAAACCTTTGGCTTCTATAAGACGGTTTTCGTTGCACGCATAATAAAGCTCACCTACAGTTTCTATTTCCAAGGTTTTCCAGATGACTTGTATTTTCTTAGGCCCTAGTCCTTTTATTTTGAGCATTTCCAGAATTCCTTCCGGTGTTTGGGAAATAAGTTCGTCCAATTCCGGGAAGCTTCCTGTATTGATGATTTGAAAGATTTTCTCCGCGGTACTTTTACCTATTCCTTGCTGAGCGCTAAGCTCTTCTATAGAGGCATTGGCAGCAGGGAAGGGGAGTTTGTCTATCTTGAACGAGGCACTGGACATAGCTTTGGTACGGAACGGGTTTTCATTGTGCAGTTCCATCAGCTGTCCGCAAAGTTTGAATGCACGTGCTATCGTCTTGTTGTCCATAATGAAAGTTTTGATTTATTGCCAAAAGTACTAAATAAAAAAATGTCGGCAATTTTCATTGTCGACATTTGTACTTATTATTTTGATTTAATATAGGATTAAAAGGATACTTACGCGTTTGTAGTCGTAGTTTCTTTGTCTACGGCTCTTTCGTATTTATCAACGATAAGGCGAACGCCTGAATTTTTCGTTAAGAACTTGATAGACCAGTTTACGAAGGTTACCAACTTATTGCGGAAGCCGAAGATAGACACTAAGTGAACGAACATCCATGTCAACCAAGCTAAGAAGCCACTCATATGGAATTTACCAATATCTACGACTGCTCTGCTACGACCGATAGTGGCCATTGAACCTTTATCGAAATACTTGAAGTTTTCAGTGTTAGGTTTGTTTTCGATGATGTTGCTGATATGTTTGGCAACATATGCTCCTTGCTGTTGTGCTACTGGAGCTACGCCTGGAAGTCCTCGAGGGGTATCTTCCGTGATCATCGCTGCTACGTCACCTATAGCGTAGACGCCGTCCATGCTTTCGATTTGACATTGTCCGTTTGTGCGGATGCGGTTACCTCTTTCGATAAGGGAAGCATCAATACCTTCCGGAAACTGACCTCTTACGCCGGCACCCCAGATGACTGTTTTTGTTTTGATGCTTTCACCGTTGTTGAAGGTGATAATATCTCCGTCATATCCTGTAACCTGTGTGTTGAGCAACACGTTGACACCTAGTTCTTTTAGGTATTTTTCAGCGTCTCTTTGCGATTTTTCAGATAATGCGCCTAATACTTTTCCAGTGCCTTCTACCAAATAAACTTTCATTTCGTTTACCGAAAGTTCTGGGTAATCTTTCTTAAGCACATGTAGTTGGATTTCAGCAATGGCTCCCGACAATTCTACACCTGTTGGGCCGCCACCTACCACTACGAATGTCAAGTATGGGGCACGTTCAGAAGCATTTTTTAATAATACTGCCTTTTCAAGGTTTTGTAATACATAGCTCCTGATGTTTAGGGCTTCCTTGATGCTCTTCATTGGTAAGGAATTTTTCTCTACTTCCTTATTGCCAAAGAAGTTGCTTGTAGCTCCTGAGGCGATTACCAAATAATCATAATCGTATGTACCTACCGATGTATGAACTTCTTTCTTAACACTGTCAATGCTTAAAACCTCAGCCATTCTGAATTTGAAGTTGTGCTGGTTTTTAAACATTTTGCGAAGAGGGAAGGAAATCGAGTCTGCTGCAAGAGTACCTGTAGCTACTTGGTACATAAGGGGTTGGAAAGTGTGGAAGTTGTTACGATCGATAAGCAGAACTTCAACTTCTTTATCTTTTAAATTTTTTGCTACCTCTACTCCTCCAAAGCCGCCACCAATGATGATAACTCGAGGGAAAGAACGCTCAGAACGACTTAATAACATATCGCTTGTTTATTTAATTTTCTGTGTTAATTGCAGTGCAAATATCTTAAAAAAGTAGGATATTTCAATATCAAAATCTTAATATTTATGTCTTATTGTTAATTAAAATTTATTTAAATCTAACTTTTGAATATTTTATAGTTGCTTAAACAATTTTAACTTAGTGTATAAAATACACATATTGTTGAATGTTAGTAGATTATGGGAAATGATCTTAGTTAAAATTCTTACTAAGCGAGCTTAATTCTTCGGCTACTGTTGTACATTACGGAAATAAAAAAAAACGTTCTTTAGTAAGAACGTTTATAGCGTGGGTTTTGTTTTATCCGTAAATCCATTTGAACTTATATTCTATTTCTGGCACTTTTATTCTGTCAGCTAGGCGAAGTAATCTGTCTGGTAGCTTCATCAGATAATCTCGTGCTTTTTCTCCTTTTTCGTTCAATCCACTAATTTTATCTATTTTCCAATCCTGTATAAGTTCTTTAAGAATATTTACATAATCTATGGCGGTGTACACATTCATGCGCTGTGCAGCATCCGAGAAGTGGGCGAAAGCACCACCTTGAGGCTCTCCCGATTCTCTGAGGAAGTGGGCAGGCATGACGATTTTTTTACGCATCATATCTTCGAAGGCTATCATCACTTCGCTTGGATCTACCTCGAAAGCTTTGGCGATAAAAGACATGTATGCTTTGGCGTGGCGGGCTTCGTCGGAAGCAATAACACCACACATTTTTGCCAGTAGCTTGTCTCCACTTTTTTTAGCTATTCCGGCAACACGTCGGTGTGATATATTTGTTGCCAGCTCTTGAAAGGAGGTGTAGATGAAATTACGATAAGGATCAGCTCCCGTACCGATGTCGAATCCGTCTTGAATCAGATATTGCATACTCATCTCGAATTCGCGCATGTTAATGCGGCCGGATAAGTAAAGGTATTTGTTCAACAGGTCTCCATGTCTGTTTTCTTCGGCAGTCCATGCACGGACCCATTTCATCCATCCACTGTTTTCATCTTTGTTGACATCTTCGACCATGGTAAGCCATGATTCGTAGGTAGGTAGTGCTTCTTCGGTAATGGTATCACCGATCAATACGGCCACCAGGTCGTAGGGAAGTTCTTTTGCACTTTCTTGTAAATCGCGAACTTCCTCAAAAAAAGTATCCCTTGAGGCATCCGGAAGAAAATCGGACGGCTGCCACATCTCTTCTACAGGTTTCAAATACTCGCTCATCTCATTGAGCATGAATGGCTCCAGATAGGCCATTACTTCTTTCCTGGATCCTTCAGGGATATTTAAAGGTATTTCTTGCATAACTAAATACAAAGTTATAGAAATAAATCTGAAAATAGGTGTAGAAATGATTTAAAACCCTTTTTATGATGGAAAATAAACTTACCGTGTAGCTTTACTTTGACCAAAAGAATACATTTAATTCTGATATTTGAATTAAAGAAGTATTACCTTTGTAACATTAATATAAGAAAAAATTGGAAAAATTCGATATAAATAAAATACGCAACGATTTCCCTATCCTTAAAAGAGAGGTCAATGGCAAGCCTTTGGTCTATCTAGATAAGTGGGGCGACGACGCAGAAACCTAAGTTTGTAATTGACGCTATTACAAATTATTATGAGGAGATGAATTCGAATGTACACCGTGGTGTGCATTATCTGAGTCAGCTATCTACCGATGCATTTGAAGTTACGCGTCGTAAGGTACAACAATTCATCAATGCCAAGGAAGAGGCGGAGATAATCATTACCAAAGGTACCACCGAAAGTATCAACCTAGTGGCAAGTTGCTTCGGTAAAGCTTTTGTCCACGAAGGAGATGAAATCATCATTTCTGCCATGGAACATCATTCTAACATAGTGCCTTGGCAGATGCTTTGCGAAGACAGGGGTGCAGTATTGCGTGTCATTCCTATGAACGATAAAGGTGAGTTGGATATGAAGGCTTATGAGGAGCTGCTCTCCGATAAGACCAAAATCGTTGCTGTGGCTTATGTTTCTAATGCTTTGGGAACTATCAATCCGGTAAAGCAAATCATAGAGATGGCTCATGCGAGGAATGTTCCGGTGTTGGTAGATGCTGCGCAGGCCATTCAGCACATAGCCATTGACGTTCAGGAGCTGGATGTGGACTTCTTAGCCTTCTCAGGGCATAAGATGTATGCTCCTACAGGCGTGGGCGTGTTATACGGCAAGCGTGTCCTTCTGGACGCTATGCCACCATACCAAGGAGGAGGCGATATGATTAAAGATGTGACCTTCGAGAAGACGACATATAACGAACTTCCTTTCAAATTTGAGGCCGGCACACCTAATATAGAGGCAGGAATATGTTTCGCAGCGGCGATAGATTATATCAATTCTTTAGGAATAGAGAATATTAAAGCACATGAGGACGAGCTGTTGGCATACGCTACGCAAAAGCTGAAAGCCATTGCTGGTGTACGCATCATAGGCGAGGCAGAATACAAGTCGTCGGTGATATCCTTTGTGGTGGATGGCGTACATCCGTATGATATAGGTGTGATTCTGGATAAGCTGGGGATAGCGGTACGTACCGGACACCACTGTGCACAGCCGGTGATGGATAGATTTAATATTCCGGGAACAGTGCGTGCCAGCCTGGCATTATATAATACGAAAGAAGATATTGATAATTTGTGGCGGGTTTGACTCGTGCGTTAAATATG
>NZ_JXAC01000171.1 GCF_000814685.1 Sphingobacterium sp. T2 | reverse complement strand
TCAAATTTCGCCAGTAGTTGTTCTATTTTCCGGCAGCCTACCATGAAAAACAGTACCATCTTCTAAAACTAAAATTGCGGGTAATTTACTGTAGCTGGTCATTTCTTATTTATACTGTAAAAATTAATTCCATTTAACCATAACTGATGATCCGTCCGGACACAAAAAAAGACCCAATAGGGCTAACGTATCAAATATTTGATGATTCAATGATTACATTGAAGTTGATTGCTGAATATACCGGATCAAAAGTGCCTGATTTCACGAGGGACAAAGGTACAACAAAAACTAAATTCTAAAAAAGAAAATCTTCAAAAAAAATACATTCTCCTTCCCTTATTTATAGGCCGACGCCTATTCCACAATTTCTTGCACTCTTCCTACCTGACCATCCGTGAGCCTTACCTTGATACCATGCGGATGATAAGAAGAAGAAGTAAGAATGTCCTTTACCTCCCCTTCCGTCAGATGTCCCGAACGCTGGTCTTTCTTTAAGACTATGCGCACCCGCATTCCAGGCCTGATGGCCGCTCTATTTCTACCGTCATGCATCTATTTCAACATTAAACCTACAGAAATGTTGAAATGCTGGTGCTGAAAATCTTTCATAAAGACATTCTTGGTAAGCTGCTGATAACCATATGATGCAGACACCGTCCAGCTGGTCTTTCCCGGATTTTCACTCAAATAGAAAAATCCACCTTTGAACATCATTCCTTTGTCGTATTGAGCACTCAGCTTCGCGGCATAACCTACATTTGCTAACAACCCAATTTTGGAGTTGGCATTAAATTCACCGAAAGGAAGACGTCCATCCAAGAATATAGGGAATAAGTTCTGATCGTACTTATACTTATCTTGGTTGGCCGCATGTGGATCGTTGGTCTTATAGGTTCCTTTCAGTCGTTCATTTCCCAAGCCCAAACCCAAGAAGGCACGCTCATTGTAGTTTTTACCGAAGATAAAATGAACGGTGTATCCACTGAACGCTCCCTCGTAGCCTTCATTGGCAAAACCTAGGTTGGCACCTCCCTGAATGAGGGTATAGAATGAAGTCTGTGCCTTGACAGCCATAGAAGTACCCAACAACAGACATGCTAGTAAAAGTTTTTTCATATATTAATTAGTTTAGAATTTTAAAAATCATTTCGCGCAGCAAATCTCCTTCCGAGGTTTGAGGTCCCACCTCCACCCCTTTGAATTTAAGATCGTAATCTTTCAACACATGAAACACGTGAAACACCTTTGACTTATTGAAATTTCGGGCTGCAAGCTCGTAATCCTTCACAAAAAAAGGAGATATGCCCAATTCTTTGGCAACGGCGCTGGAACTTTTATCTGCCAGATAATGGTATTTCAACACCTTAGAAAAATAGCCGTACAAAGTAGCCATAACCATTATCGGAGGATTGGATTTAGGGTTGGCAGCAAAGTAGTCTACAATCTGGATGGCCTTCACCGCATCGCGTCTTCCTAAAGCGTTATTCAATTCGAAGACATTGAAGTCTTTGCTAATACCTATATTCTGTTCGATATCCTGCACAGAGATTTCTCTGTCTTTAGGGACGTTCAAGATTCAGCTTTTGCACTTCATTAGCAACCTTGGATAGGTCCGTTCCTAAATATTCGGCCATCAGTGCTGCCGCCTGTGGATGTATCTTACGTCCTTGTTCTTGTATTTCACCGACAATCCATGGAGCTACCTTATCGTCATATAATTTCTGCGACTCAAAGGCGACACCCACCTTTTCTATATTTTTATAAAGCTTGGTACGCTTGTCAAATTTGCCATGCTTATACGCCAACACCAGAATCGTGGTTGGCGTAGGATTCTCCACATATTTGTTGAACAGCTCTACTTCTTCCTCGCCCTTCCACTTCATAGCCTGCGCCTCCTTCACAATGATGACCTGATAGTCACTCATCATAGGATAACGCTTCGCAGCATTGATGATGGTAGAAAAATCCACATCTTTGCCGTATAAAATGGTCTGATCAAACCCCTTTTGCGCGTCGTCCAGCACTCCTTTCTCAATAGCCTCACATAACACATCTATAAAATGCGACTCCTCCCCATGCAATAAGTACAACGGCTTGTATTTGCGCTGCTTGATACTATTGAGAATATCCTGAAATTTCATATCACTGCGAAATTAACTATTTATGATGAAAGATAAAGGAATAGCTGTAAATAGTAGTCTCAGCTTCCTAATTTCTTCTTTCGGAGGTAATTTCGTATCTTTGCCTATGTTTAGTCCCATTGCTTTAAACTTACCCCCAATAGCACTGAAACTTTCCCGCATTAACAACAAAATATACGTCTTCGATGTATTGCGGAAAAAAAATCTTGTCCTCACGCCAGAAGAATGGGTACGACAACATTGGGTTCATTTTCTTCATGATTACAAGGATTATCCGAAGTCGTTAATGAAAATAGAGGGAGGCTTGGTGGTCAATGATATGCAAAAAAGAAAGTGATCTGGTCATCTATAATGCACAAGGAGAGAAAATAATCTTAGCAGAATTTAAAGCTCCACATGTTAAGATCACATCCAAAACTTTTGAGCAGATAAGCACCTACAACACCAAACATCGTATACCTTACCTATTAGTAAGTAACGGCATAGAACATCATTTCTGTAAGATAGATTTTGATAATGGCACCTTCGAATTCATCGACGACATCCCAAATTCACATTAGAGAGACATAATTTTATATTTTTTTTCAAAAAAATGGAATTTATATTTAGTTTTATATATTTACACAGAAAAAACGACATATATGAGTATAGATAAAAACGAAATTTCGTAAATACGCCATAAAACACCACCGTATTGGTAGTCAACATGTAGATGGCTTCATCTCACGAGTAGAAAGAAGATTACCTACCAACTTGACCCCTTATATCGTGGAAGAACGTCAGCTCAACGTAGCGCAGATGGACGTTTTCTCCCGTTTGATGATGGACCGCATCATCTTTTTGGGCGATGCTATCAACGACCAAGTGGCAAACATTATTCAGGCTCAATTGTTATTCCTGCAGTCTACCGATGCCAAACGCGATATACAGATATATATCAATTCGCCGGGCGGAAGTGTATACGCGGGCTTAGGTATATACGACACCATGCAGTATATCTCTCCTGATGTGGCCACTATATGTACAGGTATGGCCGCTTCTATGGGAGCGGTACTATTGGTTGCAGGAGCAAAAGGTAAACGTGCAGCGTTGAAACATTCCCGCGTGATGATACACCAACCTTCAGGTGGTGCTCAAGGGGTGGCTGCCGACATGGAAATCAACCTTCGCGAGATGCTGAAGGTAAAAGAGGAGCTATATACCATCATCTCACAACACTCAGGACAAACATATGAGTGGGTTGAAAAATCTTCTGACCGTGATTATTGGATGAGAGCTTCGGAGGCAAAAGATTTTGGTATGATTGACGAGGTGCTAGTCCCTCGCAAAGACAGTAATATATAAAATGAATAAGAATCAGAAAGATATACATTGCTCCTTTTGTGGTATCAGCAAAAATGAAGCATTAATGCTCATTGCAGGCGACGGAGCTCATATCTGCGATCGTTGTGTAACCCAGGCGGGTGAAATTTTAGCGGAAGAATTAAATCACCGTAAAAATAAGTCGCTGCAGACGACATTGAAATTAATTCGTCCGATAGAAATCAAACAACACCTTGACCAGTATGTTATCGGTCAAGATGAAGCTAAAAAAGTAATCTCCGTAGCGGTATACAACCATTATAAGAGATTAAACCAAAAAACTTCTTCCGATGAGACAGAAATAGAAAAGTCTAACCTGCTTATCGTCGGAGAAACCGGAACAGGAAAAACCTTATTAGCAAAAACGGTAGCTAAAATACTTAACGTACCCTTTGCTATCGTGGATGCCACAGTGCTGACAGAAGCAGGATATGTGGGAGAAGACGTAGAAAGTATACTTACCCGCCTATTACAGGCAGCAGACTACGACGTAGCGGCAGCAGAAAGAGGTATTGTCTATATCGATGAGATTGACAAAATCGCACGCAAGAGCGACAACCCTTCCATCACACGCGATGTGTCGGGGGAAGGAGTTCAACAAGCGCTGTTGAAAATTCTGGAAGGAACCAACGTAAACGTACCTCCGCAGGGTGGACGTAAACACCCAGACCAGAAGATGATCACCGTAAATACAAACAATATTTTGTTTATATGCGGTGGAGCTTTCGACGGCATCCAAAAGAAAATCGCCAACCGTCTGCGTACACAGACCGTAGGCTATAAAATGAAAGACGAAGAGGAAGATATAGATTTAAATAACCTCTATAAGTATATCACTCCTCAGGATTTGAAAAGCTTCGGCTTAATCCCTGAGTTGATTGGTCGTCTTCCGGTATTGACGCACCTGAACCCGCTAGACAAGAAGGCGCTCTTGAGCATCTTGACAGAACCAAAAAATGCCTTGATTAAGCAGTACACAAAACTGTTTGAATATGAAGGCATAGAGCTGAAGTTTGACAAGGAAGTGTTCGACTTTATTGTAGACAAGGCTTGGGAATTCAAATTGGGGGCTCGTGGCTTGAGAAGCATCTGTGAAGCTATCATGCTGGATGCCATGTTTGAGATTCCATCCACAAAAGATCAGAGTGAGGACAAGACGCTTCATATCACGCTGGAATATGCGAAGCAAAAATTCGCCAAAGCAGATATCAAGAAGCTGAAAGTAGCATAAGCAGCGAAACCCTCACTCCTCCAAAGTGAGGGTTTCGTGTCTTTTGGGGTTAACATTAAAATTTAGTACTATGAAGAAAGAAAAAAAAACAAGTAGAAAGTCCTATAACTCCAGGACTTAAAACAAAAGAAGAAATAGTCAACAATTGGCTGCCTAGATATACAGGAAAGCCTTTAGAAGAGTTTAGCAATTACATCCTGCTTACCAACTTCACCAAATATGTGAAGTTGTTTTCAGCCATGCACGACGATGCACCCATCTATGGGGAAGACAAAGCCATGCAGGCATGTACCGCAGACGGCATCACCATCATCAACTTCGGTATGGGAAGCCCTATGGCCGCCACCATCATGGATCTCCTATCTGCCGTAAGGCCTAAAGCTGTTCTATTCTTGGGAAAAACCGGGGGACTAAAAAAGGAAAATAGGTGTAGGTGAACTAATCCTTCCTATTGCAGCAATACGCGGTGAAGGTACGTCCAACGACTACTTCCCTCCCGAAGTACCGTCCCTACCGGCTTTCGCTCTCCAAAAGGCTATATCCACCACCATCCGTGAATATGGAAGAGACTACTGGACAGGTACGGTGTATACAACCAACCGCCGCGTGTGGGAACACGACAAGTCTTTCAAGAAATATCTGAAATCCATCCGCGCCATGGCTGTGGATATGGAAACCGCTACCATATTTAGCGTAGGGTTTGCCAACAAAATCCCTACAGGAGCCCTGCTATTGGTATCTGATCAGCCCATGGTTCCTGAAGGCGTCAAAACAGCGGATTCCGACATTTCCGTAACCGAAAAATATGTGGAAACACATCTCAAAATAGGTATTGATGCCTTAAAACAGCTTATCAACAATGGATTGACTGTCAAACATCTTAAGTTTTAAGTGCTGCCCTACATACATTAAACATAAAAGAGTGGCCTCTGAAGCCGCTCTTTTTGTTTTACAGAAATTTTTAAATTAATTTTAATTTTACAAAAATTCTACTATCTTTGTCGAGTACTTTTGTAGCATATTACTAATCAAAACCTTTCAAGGATTGGTCTTGATTTATAAAGAAGTGGCGAGAGACTGGCTCAATGACCCACTGGCAACCAGCAGCAAAAGGCTGAAAAGGTGCCAATTCCTGTCTAAAACATGTCGTTTTAGAGCATATAAATGTAAAAGACTATGATATATTCAACGAAGACAACATTAAATTATCCGATTGACAACCTTCCTGTTAAGGAACACCTTTCCGCATTTTTCACCCGTAAACATTCTATTTCGTGCATGCGAATGCGCTAGTCGTCTGCAATATTTTTCCTTACAGATATTGCTATATAAAAGACGACCACCCTTCTGAATACATTATTATTAAGGAGTAAATCATCATATATTTTTATAACCTAAAAAATTGAAAAGAAAATGGCTGAGAATAAAAGCTTAAAATTTGAAACTTTACAAGTACATGCTGGCCAAGAGGCCGACCCAACAACAGGATCAAGAGCTGTTCCAATCTATCAAACTACCTCATATGTTTTCGAGAATGCAGAACATGGTGCTAACCTATTTGCGCTGAAACAGTTCGGAAACATCTATACACGCATCATGAACCCTACCACCGACGTATTCGAAAAAAGAATAGCAGCATTGGAAGGTGGTGTGGCTGCCGTTGCTGTATCTTCCGGACAGGCCGCGCAGTTTATTGCATTAAACAACCTCTTGGAAAGCGGAGATAACTTCGTTGCAGGCGCTAACCTTTATGGAGGTACATACAACCAATTTAAGGTAGCCTTCAAAAGATTAGGTATCGAAGTACGCTTTGCCGAAGATTCAGATGCCGAAAATATCGAAAAGCTTATTGACGAAAAGACTAAAGCTATCTACGTAGAAACTATCGGTAACCCTTCTTACAATATCCCTGACTTCGACAAGATCGCTGCTGTAGCACGTAAATATGACATTCCTTTTATCGTGGATAACACTTTCGGTGCCGGAGGTTATCTTTTCAAACCTTTGGAACACGGCGCTAATGTTGTCGTAGAGTCAGCTACCAAATGGATTGGCGGCCACGGAACAAGTATCGGCGGAGTGATTATCGATGGTGGCAACTACAATTGGGGTAACGGCAAATTCAAACAGTTCTCAGAACCTTCAGAAGGTTATCACGGTTTGGTATTTTCTGAAGTGTTCGGCGAAAACGGTCCTTTCGGCAATATACAGTTTGCCATCCGCGCACGCGTAGAAGGATTGCGAGACTTCGGTCCTTCCTTATCTCCTTTCAACTCATTCCTATTGCTGCAAGGCTTGGAAACATTATCATTACGTGTGCAACGCCATGTGGACAATGCGCTCGAAATCGCCCAATGGTTGGAAGCTCACCCTCAGGTAGAAAAAGTAAGCTACCCTGGATTGAAGAGCCATCCTCATCACCATAATGCACAGAAATATCTTAAAAATGGATATGGTGCCGTTTTATCTTTCTCCATCAAAGGAGGAGCCGACAAAGCGAACGAATTCATCGATGCGTTACAACTGATAAGTCACTTGGCAAACGTAGGAGATGCCAAAACATTGATCATACATCCTGCTGCGACAACACACCAGCAGCTTACGACAGAAGAACAAGCTAAGGCCGGCGTATTCCCTGGATTGTTACGTCTGTCCGTGGGTATCGAACATATTGACGATATCAAAGCCGACTTAGCACAAGCTTTCGAAAAAATTAAGTAGTCTTCTGACTACTTAATTTTTTAATATCAGAAAATAAGGGAAAAGAGAAACTACAGTTATTTTATTTTATGAGTAAGAAACTTACTATCGGAATGTTCGGGTTTGGAGTTGTGGGACAAGGATTATACGACATTATCAAAACAAAAAACTTAAACTTAGAAATAAAAAAATTTGTCATTAAGAATGCCGACAAAAAGCGTTCATTGCCGGCAGAACTATTCACCACAGACGCCAATGCTATACTCGATGACCCGGAAATCAATACCGTAGTCGAGCTTATCGACGATGCCGAGGCAGCTTTCGAAATCACCAAAAGAGCCCTTTCATCGGGTAAGAATGGGGTTTCTGCCAACAAAAAAATGATTGCCACACATCTCCAAGAACTTACGGAACTACAACAACAATATGGCACCTCACTCTTGTACGAAGGAGCAGTATGTGGCAGTATTCCAATCATCCGCAATTTAGAAGAATACTATGACAATGAGCTGCTGCATTCAGTAAGCGGGATTTTCAACGGCTCCTCCAACTATATCCTTTCCAAAGTATTTAACGAAGGACAAAGCTATGCCGACGCCCTAAAAAAAGCACAGGAGCTAGGCTTCGCCGAAACCAACCCCATCTTAGATGTTGGTGGCTTTGACCCTAAATACAAGTTGACTATCGTTGCCTCGCACGCCTATGGCATCTTTGTCAATCCAGACAGCATCCTCAACCTAGGTATTGACAAATTAGGGGACGCCGATATACAGTTTGCTCGTGAGAAAAACTACAAAATTAAGTTGATTCCTTATGCCAAAGAGATAAGCAACAGCGAAGTAGTATTGTATGTGTTGCCGCGCTTCATCAACAAAGACAATATCTTATATAACGTTGAGAACGAAAATAATGGAGTGTTGGTAAAAGCAGCCTTCGCCGACGAACAGTTCTTCTATGGCAAAGGAGCAGGTGGACACCCTACCGGTTCGGCGGTATTGTCCGACATCGCTGCCTTGCGTTACGGCTATCGCTACGAATATAAAAAGCACCTGGAGTCCCAAGAGCTGCAATATTCTACAAACTACGACTTGAAAGTTTACCTCCGTTACGAAGACGAAGAACTCTTAAATAAGGTAACCTTCAAAAATATCTCTGAAAGATATTATGGCGAACATTATAAATATGTCATCGGAACCATAAATCTTCAGGAGATTCTGGACAAGAAAGAACTCATCAACCAAGAAGGTAACTTCTTGGCCGAACTACCTTAGTTCTCTAAGTAATATAATGCTTTTTTTGCATCACTAACCCTAAAAAGGTTAGTGATTTTTTCTTAATATTTATTTCATGATCAAAAATTGCTTTAATGATGAATATTATATAGCTTTATAAGGAGACACCTAATTATACTCCAATTTTATGAAAAGATTATTTTTATTCACATTATTGGCAAGCATACAGCTATGTCTGGCGCAGGAACAAAGCGTGCATGAAGAAAAGTCCGCCACAGGCTATATTATCATCAGTGCAATCATTCTCATAGCTGTAATTGTCATCCTTTACAAAAGACAAAAAAGAAAATTTAACGAATAAAAAAGGGCAAGCATTACTTGCCCTTTTCATTATATCTCCACGCCAAATTTATCCAGTTTTTTCTTCAGCTCTGTTTCCGACAAACCTACCTGTCTTGCTGTCTTGGCTATATCGCCAAAATTCTTGTTCAGTTTATGTATCAAAAATTTCTCTTCGGCAAAACTTAAGAAATCATTGAAGTTTTCCATGCGGTCTAGGTCTATCATCGATGACCCTACAGCGTTCTTATGGGTAGATACGGATGGGTTGGCAAACATGTTTACCTCAGTCTTTGTGATTTTTTTGTCGCTGAGGATGATCAAACGTTCGATCATATTACGCAGTTCACGTATGTTTCCGGTCCAAGGCAGTTCCTGTAGTGCCTGCATAGCATCATCTGTAATTTCCTTCACAGGAATATTATAATCTACACAGATCTCTTCACAGAAAGCGTTGGCAAGAATCGGAATATCGTCTTTTCTTTCCGCTAAGGAAGGCACATGGATCAATATCACGCTCAGACGATGGTAAAGGTCCATACGGAAATTTCCGGCCTCTATTTCTTTTAGCAGATCTTTGTTCGTCGCTGCAATGACACGTACATCAATAGGGATTTCTTTGTCTCCTCCTACACGTGTTATTTTGTTCTCCTGTAGGGCGCGCAACACTTTTGCCTGTGCCGAAAGACTCATATCGCCGATTTCATCCAAGAACAGAGTTCCTCCGTTGGCTTGCTCAAATTTCCCGATACGTTGCTTAACCGCAGAGGTGAAGGATCCCTTCTCATGACCAAAAAGTTCGGATTCAATCAGCTCGGAAGGGATGGCAGCACAGTTTACCTCAATAAGAGGACCTGACGCTCGGGCAGATTTCTCATGCAGCCAACGTGCGACCAACTCTTTTCCTGATCCATTGGCTCCCGTCACCAGCACTCTGGCGTCCGTCGGTGCTACCTTCTCTATGCTTTCTTTTATTAAAGATATTCCTGGCGATTCACCCAATATTTCTTTGGTTTTGGATACCTTACGCTTCAAGACTTTGGTCTCCTTGACCAGTGTAACTTTTTCCAAAGCATTGCGTACGGTAATCAGCAGCCTGTTAAGGTCCAGCGGCTTCTCTAAAAAGTCGTACGCTCCCTTGCGGGCAGCTTCCACGGCCGTTTCTATCGTGCCATGCCCCGAAATCATGATAAAAGGAGTCTCCGAAAACTCTTTCGCCGCCGAAAGTACTTCCATCCCATCCATCTTGTTCATCTTAATGTCGCACAACACCAAGTCTATCTTTTCCTTCTTTAGGATTTCCAAGCCTTCGGCACCGTTGTCGACATCGATGACTTTATAATCTTCGTATTCTAAAATATCACGCAATGAGCTACGAATAGGACGTTCGTCGTCAATTATCAGGATGGTGGTCATATGCAATAAGATTTATGATTATTTAGCAAAATAGCAAAAAGCTCATAGAAAAACAAAAAGAAGCAAACCTTATAAGCCGGGTTCTGTATCCTAAAGACTAGGACTTCTATCATTTATCTAGGCCTGCACTCACGCACAGGCTCTATCGACCTACCCATTGCGGGTCCTAGCGTCAACGACGATAGGAAAAGACGAGCAGCCTTTGAGTCCCGCAACCTATTTGGTCTTTCAACACACGAGGTTTTCCGCAATGTATGTCACCATACAAGGCCGTGAGCTCTTACCTCACGTTTTCACCCTTACCCCATGCAAGCATGTGGCGGTATATTTTCTGTGGCACTTTCTGTCTACCCCCGAAGGGGCAGCCTTCCTGTTAGGAAGCGTGTTGCTCTGCGTTGCCCGGACTTTCCTCTCTCCTCTTACGAGGACAGCGATAGAACCAGTTTGCTTCTTTTTGCGTTTGCAAAGGTACCAAAGTTCTTCCGCATACAAAAACTTTACTTTAACGGTGACGCCATAATACAATTTTATTTTTCAAAAATTTCTTAACTTTAATAAACTATTAATAAACCTAAATTATTTTTAAATTAAACTGTAGCCCAATATGAAAATCTTAAAGTTTATTGCCTGTCTTTTATTCGGTCTTATGTTTATCAATTCGGGATTAAATAAGTTATTTCAGTATTTACCCACTCCAGAGTTGAGCGAAGAGCTTACCAAAGTAACAGAAGCCTTTGGAACGATAAAATGGCTCATGCCTCTGGTAGCCATTATAGAAATTGTGGGTGGTGTGTTATTCATTATCCCCAAAACTAGAGCCTTAGGCGCAATTGTCATCTTCCCTATTATGGTGGGTGTCATCCTACAACATATCTATTTTGCGCCCGAGACAATCCATATTGCTTTGATATTATTGCTAATCAACTTATGGATTATCATAGACAACCGCAAGAAATACTTACCTATGCTCGAAAACTAACCACTATAGATTATGGCCAAAATTCATGCTTACCTCAATTTCAATGGCAACTGTGAAGAAGCTTTCCGCTTCTACGCTGCTGCCTTCAAAACAGAAATCATTTCTTTAATGCGCTTCAGCGACATGCCTGAAGACCCCAACTTTCCTATTCCGGAACAAGATAAAAACAAAGTATTACAATACCGGAATTGCTATCAACGACAATCAATATATTATGGGGACAGACTGCTTGGAAAGGCATGGGACAGCGTGCAACTTCTGGCACCAATGCCTACATCATGCTGGATGCCAGCTCCGCCGAAGAAGCAGAAGAGCTCTTCGACGCCTTGTCCGTAGATGCGCAAACTATAGAAATGAGTCTGGGAGAAACATTCTTCGCCGAAAGATTTGCCTCTTTCATCGATAAGTTCGGCATCCCTTGGATGATACACTATGAAGGTTCTAAAAAGATGTCATAAGACACACAGCAGCCTAGTAAAGGGCTGCTGGTTATTTTTTAGACAAAACGGGCTGTTCAAAAGCAACACCACTCCAACCATAACGGATAAATTGCCGTATGTTCGGGTGACTATCGCCTTCCGGAGTAAACTTAACCTCCTCATAGTGCTCGGCAAACAGGCTTAACGTATCTTCTTCCGAAAGATTGTTCAGCTTGGCAAAATACAGAATACGGGCACTGCCCTGATTCTCGTTTGCAGCATTCACGATCTCTCCATTCCGGAAGGACGTAGGGCGGTAATTGTAGTGCTGTTGAATAAATGCCAAAACATCTTTGAATACTTTTTGTTTAGTCTGTAGATGAAGTAATAGTTCTTGAAGAGACATAATAAAAATTAAAAAGACAAGATATGAAAAAATCAAGTTTAACAACAATGGGAATAACATTAGGCCTCTTTTTAAGTTGCCAAAACACCCCAAACAGCACTCAACAAGAAGCTGACAGCTTACGGATCACTGATGAACATACATCCCAAAATTCACTGGATTGGGCCGGAATATATCAAGATACAGTACCTTGTGCAGACTGTCCCGGGATCTTCACTACAGTAAAACTATATGAAGACGGTACGTATGCCTACATTGCTGAATATATAGACCGCAACACCACAGTGCAGGACTCCGGAAGATTTATGTGGCATAACAACGGATCCATAGTCCATCTCAAAGGGAATAATGTGGACGAAAAATATAAAGTCGGTGAAAACATGCTTTTGCCGGTAGATGAAGAAGGCAACATCATACAAAGTGAGCTTATAGATCAAATGACACTGCATAAAGTCAACTGATAACTGATAGTTTGTAATTCGGGTGCATCGTCTGTTGCACCTTATCACTTTAACAACTTATAAACTTAAAGCTATGGAGGAAATTCCAATAATCGCGAAAGCGCGGATACAGATTCTAAAACCTATAGAAGAGGTGTTTGACGCTATCGTCAATCCGGACAGGATAAACAAATATTTCGTTGCACATAGTACAGGAATTTTAAAAAGCAACACTACCGTGCAATGGAAATTCCCTGAGTTTGAAGAATTCTACCCTATCCACTGCAAGGACATCATTCCTAACGAAAAAATCTCTTTCAACTGGGATCCCGCTAATCCGCAGATGACCGTAGATATCGCGTTGGAGCAAGCGGGTGACGCCACCATAGTTACCGTCAAAGAAGGCAACTTCTCCGACCATAAAGACGCCGTACAACAAGCCATAGGTCAAACGGAAGGATGGGCAAACTTTTTGGTATGTCTGAAAGCCTATCTCGAATATGGCATCAATCTACGTAACGGTGCCTTTGATTTTATCCGCGACAACCACAGTCAATAATCAAAACCATAAAATATTTCAACTATGCCTAAACAAGTAATTCATATTTCTGCTAAAGTGGACGCCCCCATAGATAAAGTCTGGGAGCACTATAATAATCCGGAATCAATAAAACAATGGAATCATGCCAGTGACGACTGGCACTGTCCTTCATCCAGCAACGACCTTCGTGTCGGCGGCAAATTCAAAAATAGAATGGAAGCCAAAGATGGTAGCTTCGGCTTCGACTTCGAAGGAGAATATCTCGATATCATTCCGCTGCAGAAAATCTCGTACAAAATGACCGATGACCGTAAAGTGGATATGTCATTCCATGAAGAAAATGGATATACACTTATTTTGATAGACTTCGAAGCGGAAGAGATGAATCCTATAGACATGCAAAAAGAAGGATGGCAAGCAATCTTAAATAATTTTAAAGTATTTGTAGAACAACAGCCTTAGGTATGCTAGGGACAACCATCTTAGCATAAGAAATGAACACGTTTATCATCTTGCTGCGGGCCGTAAATGTGTCGGGAACAAATATCATCAAAATGGAGATACTGAGAAAACTCTTATTAGTCCAAGGTTTTCAGAACGTACAAACATACATTTAAAGTGGAAATATCATCTTACAGACAAAACAAAAGGCTCAGGAAGTGAAACATCTTGATCAAAGAAAGCATAAGACAACATCTTGGACGCCAGATAGAGGTTTTTGTCTTGGACAAATGCCGCCTTCAGCAACTCTTAAAGAACAATCCCTTTCCGACACATTACCCAAAAAATAGAACGTTTATAGCACTATTGGGCAGCATCCCGCAGCAAGATGATATTGAGGTCTTACGCAGCATGCCTTTAGATGATGATAAACTTGAAATCAGAGAAGATGTCTGCTATTACTATATACCGGGCGGTGCCTCAACGTCCAAGCTGTCCAATGTACTTATTGAGAAAAAGCTGAAAGTTCGCGCCACCAGTCGAAACATCAACACCATGTTGAAACTTATGGAACTAACCCAAACATAAACTATGAAAATTCTCAGAAACGTATTTATCTCCCTGCTAGTACTTGTAGCCATAGTACTTGTCATTGCTGCCATATCACCCAAAACCTTCCACGCAGGAAGCGAAATTATCATCCACCGCAACGCCACAGAGGTGTTTGACAAAGTCAAATACCTGAAAAATCAAGGGGAATTTGACCCATGGTCCAGACAAGACCCCAATATCCAAAAGGAATATCTGGGAGAAGATGGAACAGTAGGTTTTACCTACACATGGAAAAGCAATAAAGTAGGAAACGGAAGACAGGTCATCAAACAAATCATAGAAGGAAGACGCCTAGATATAGACATCTATTTCAACGATAACAAGCAGGCCAACCATTCTTTTATAGAGGTAGATTCTATTGCTCCTCAACAAAGTAGTGTTCGCTGGGAAATAGAAGGCCGTATCCCCTTTCCCTTTAATATAATGAATCTGGTGTACGATATGGATGAGGATTTCAAGCAAGGACTTATAAACCTCAAAAGTACACTTGAAAAATAGTATATTGAGTGAAATTATACCTCTACATGAAAGAAAAGGATTTCAACACTATTGACGAGTATGCCAACCAAGACAAAAATGTTTCAAAAAAGGCTCCATGAGTTAAGACAAATTATCTTAGAAGCCTCTCCCCTACAGATACAGGAAAAGATTTCCTATAGAATACCTATCTTTTGGCGTAACGGAAATATTATCCATTTCGCCCAACATGCTAAACATATAGGACTTTATCCAGGACCAGAAGCCATAAAAGTCTATAAGGAAAAGCTTGTAAACTACAAAACATCCAAAGGAACTATCCAAATTCCAAACCATCACCCTCTCGACAAAAGCCTCATTCAAGAATTGGTGCGATTTAACATAGAAAGGCTGGAAAATAAAGTCTTATCCCGACAGGACGAACATACGACAAAATAGAAAGATTTAGACGAAAGGATGAAGGCTCTCATCCATAAAACCCAGCTCCAAAAACCCTACAAATGGGGTATGGATATATACACCTTCAATGGTAAAAACATTATTGGATGGAGAGGTTTCGAAAACTTCTTTTCTGTATGGTTTTATAACGGCGTATTCCTCAAAGATCCTTACAAAGTATTAGTAAATGCTTCCGAAGGAAAAACAAAATTTTTACGCCAATGGCGTTTTACGGACAGCTCCCAGTTTGATGAGAAAAAAGTATTAGAATATATTGAAGAAAGTATTCAAACCATCAAGGACGGCAAAATACTTCCTAGAGATAAGAATAACACAATAGATGCCCAAGGAATATGTTTGGCAACAGTATCATAGGTTTTGGCCTATACCATTATAAATACCAGTCCGGTCATGAGGGAGAAGCTCCCATTGTTGGCTTTTCTCCTCGCAAATCAGCCATATCCCTATACGTCTATTGCGGTACACCTCAACAGAATGAGCTAATTGCACGATTAGGGAAAATGAAAAAAGGAAAAGCCTGCATCTATATCAAAAAGTTAGATGATATTGATATAAATGTACTTAAAGCATTGATAAAAGAAACCATAGACTTTATTTCGATGAATTACGAAAGAATAAAATAACAAAGGGTGGAATGATGATCATTCCACCCTTTGTCTGAAAACAATTTAGAGCTGATTATTTCAACAAGTCTCTATATACTTTAGCCTTCTTCAATTCTGTTTGAATATCTTTACGTGAAGCATCAAAGCTCAACACCTTTTCAAAGTCAGCAACAGCTTTTGTATAAGCATCTGTAGCTACCTGTTTGTTATAGCCTTCAGCACCTTCCGTACCTTTCAAGATTCCCAAATCACGGTAAGCAATAGCTCTGTTTTGATACAATTTGACATCCTTATTGTTGATATTTATAGCTTTCGAATAATCCTCAATCGCTGAAGTCAACAGCTGCTCTTTCTCGGCAATCGTTAATTTCGAGTCTTTGTCTACAGCCTGTATATTTTTAGCTTTTGCTCTATAATAATAGGCATTGGCATTTTTAGCGTCTAAGGCGATCACTTGTCCAAAAGTTTTGGCAGACTCTTTGAAATCCGCAGATTGGAACTGTGAATATCCTAGAAGATACAACACGTGCGGATCGTTTGCTTCGGCAGGTAATGCTTTCTTCAAATGCGTCACGGCAGATTTAAAATCACCGTCAAGCAAGGCCTTCTGTCCCATACGCACATTAGGATTCTTATGTTCTTCCTGTTGGGCTGACGCTGTCAACGTCAACAAAGCCAAAGCTAATGTAGAAATGCCCACCTTTACCGATTTCAATCTGCTATTCAAATTTTTAAAGTTCATATCTATTGTAATTATGTTTCTTTCTGTTAGAGTAAAATTGAGATAATAAGTTTAAGTCATCAACAAATACTTATACACATTTCCACAATATATAGCGGAACTATGCTGCGCTAAATATACGGTTTTTCAATGTCTTCATACTGACACACTGTGGTCTTTTATATGACGAAATTACAGTTACCTAGATATTATAGCATAAATAATACCAAAATTTTCATTTGGCATTGCTCTTGCAATAATGAATACCACTATATAAAAGAAAAAAAAATAGCATAAATTCTGACAACATGTCGGATATTTAAGACATTATACTATACTATGAGCAAAATCAAAAAATTCGACTTCAATCAAGCTATCCCCATTATTAGTGAGGACACTTGAATTTTTTCCTTTACTAAGCCAGCAAGATGAAGATGAAATGCACAACGAAGATATACCAGAGACGTTAGCTATTTTACCTTTACGCAATACTGTTTTATTTCCCGGAGTTGTTATACCTATAACTGTAGGTCGCGATAAATCTATCAAATTAGTAAGAGAATCATACAAAACGGACAGAATCATAGGTGTCGTATCCCAAAAGGATATGAACGTGGAAGACCCCGGCTTCGAACAGCTTCATAAAGTCGGAACGGTAGCTATGATCATCAAGGTGTTGCAAATGCCGGATGGCAATACGACCGTCATCATCCAAGGTAAGCAACGCTTCAAGCTGAAAGACCTGGTACAGTCCGAACCTTATATCAAAGCTAGGGTAGAACGTTTTGCGGAAGATAAGCCGAAGACCAACAGTAAAGAGTTCAAAGCACTGATATCTTCTATACGCGAGCTGGCCTTGCAGATCATACAGCTGTCCCCTAACCTTCCTTCGGAGGCAGGAATAGCTATACGCAATATTGAAAGTCCTACCTTCCTGATAAACTTTATCTCCTCCAATCTGGCGATAGAACTTCCGGAAAAGCAAGGCTTGCTGGAAACAAAAAATTTCGTCAGAAGGGCTAAACAGCTGTTGGAATATCTGACCACAGAGCTTCAGCTGTTGGAACTAAAAAATCAAATCCAGAACAAGGTACGTACGGATTTGGACAAGCAGCAACGTGACTACTATCTTAACCAACAGCTTAAGACAATTCAGGAAGAATTGGGTGGCAACACGCCAGACCTAGAGATAGAAAATCTCAAAACACGCGCTAAAATCCAAAAAATGGCCGGAAGAGGTTGGAAAACATTTCGACAAAGAAATCGAAAAGCTGGCACGTATCAATCCTGCCGCAGCCGATTATTCCGTACAAATCAACTATCTGGAGCTCCTATTGGATTTGCCTTGGGGTGAATACACCAAAGATAAATTTGACCTGAACAGAGCTATCAAGATTCTGGACAAGGATCATTATGGCCTAGAAAAAGTCAAACAGCGTATTATTGAGTATCTGGCTGTCCTGAAGCTGAAGAACGACATGAAAGCCCCCATCCTATGTCTTGTGGGCCCTCCAGGAGTGGGTAAGACATCACTAGGGAAGTCTATTGCCAAAGCGTTGGGACGTAAATATACCCGGATGGCGTTGGGTGGCGTACGTGATGAAGCCGAAATTCGTGGACACCGTAAAACCTATATCGGTGCAATGCCTGGACGTATCATACAGTCGCTGAAAAAAGCAGGAACATCGAATCCCGTATTCGTGTTGGACGAAATAGACAAGTTGGGGGCTGACTTTAAGGGCGATCCATCATCTGCCTTATTGGAAGTATTGGATCCGGAACAAAACACACACTTCTATGACCACTACGTGGAAATGGAGTATGACCTTTCGAAGGTGATGTTCATCGCTACAGCCAACTCGCTAAGCACCATCCAGCCTGCTCTCCTAGACAGAATGGAAATCATTGAAGTAAATGGCTACACTATCGAAGAAAAAATTGAAATAGCCAAGAAACACTTGCTTCCGAAGCAGCGCGAAATGCACGGCCTCAAGGCGAAAGATGTTACCCTTTCAAGTAAGGTCATAGAAAAAATCATCGAAGAATATACCCGAGAATCTGGGGTCCGCGGCCTAGAAAAGAAAATAGGTTCTATCGTCCGTGGTGTGGCGACGAAAAAAGTAATGGAAAAGCCGTATTCGCCAAATGTAACACCGGAGATGGTAGAAGAAATCCTCGGAGCACCAATCTTTGACAAAGATATTTACGAAAGCAACGAGGTTGCCGGCGTAGTGACAGGTCTTGCCTGGACAGCCGTGGGTGGCGACATTCTTTTCATTGAATCCAGTCTAAGCCCTGGAAAAGGAAAATTGAGTCTTACCGGAAACCTAGGGGATGTGATGAAAGAATCCGCCGCTATAGCTATGGCGTATCTCCGCTCTCACGCAGAAGAATTTGGCATCAATTACAAAGTCTTTGACACGTGGGATGTAAACATCCACGTTCCTGCTGGAGCAACACCAAAAGACGGTCCTTCGGCAGGTATTACTATGCTGACAGCGCTTACCTCTCTTTTCACGCAGCGCAAGGTTAAAGAAAAGCTGGCTATGACCGGCGAAATCACCTTACGAGGCAAAGTACTTCCTGTAGGGGGTATCAAAGAAAAAATCCTTGCCGCCAAACGCGCCAACATTAAGGAAGTGATCCTGTGCAAATCCAACGAGAAAGACATACTCGAAATCAAGGAGGATTATATCAAGGATATGAAATTCCACTACGTTACTGAAATGTCGGAAGTAATAAAACTTGCCTTGTTGGACAGCAAAGTAAAAAATCCTAAAAATATAGAGCGTTTTATACGTGAAGAAAACAAAGAAGATAAAAGATAGATTCTTTGCTATTTTATGAAAAAGCGTTATTCGAAAGAATAGCGCTTTTTTTATGTCTTTTGACTATCTTAGCTTCTACTAACCTGATAATATGAGCTTTTACGAATTAATATCTATAGGACTTTATTTCCTGCTAATGGTGTTGATAGGTATTTACTCCTATCTTAAGACAAAAAACAGTTCAGATGATTTTTTAATCGGAGGTCGTAAGCTAGGAGCTGCAGTCACAGCATTATCTGCCGGGGCTGCAGATATGAGTGGCTGGCTTCTCATGGGAGTTCCGGGAGCAGTTTATCTTTCCGGAATTTCAGCTTCCTGGATAGCCATAGGACTCACTATAGGTGCGTACGTTAACTATCTGCTTATCGCGCCACGTCTGCGTATCTATACGGAGCTGGCCAACAATTCAATTACTCTTCCTGTATTTTTTGAAAATCGTTTTAAAGACAAGTCAGGTACTATAAAAATTATATCCAGTATATTGATTTTGGTATTTTTTACCTTGTACACCTCGGCAGGTATGGTTTCCGGAGGAAGACTTTTTGAATCCGCCTTTGGCATGGATTATAGCACAGGACTTATTGCCACAAGCTTTGTGGTAGTACTTTACACCTTTATGGGTGGATTTCTCGCCGTGAGTCTCACAGATTTCGTGCAGGGCACCATCATGCTTATTGCGTTAATCCTAGTACCTGCTGTCATGCTATGGCATTTAGATGGACTTCCGCATACACTAGATATTATCAGGACAAAAGACGACCATTACCTTGATATATTTAAAGGCACCTCCACAATCAGTATTATTTCTTTGCTTGCTTGGGGACTGGGATATTTTGGGCAACCCCATATTTTAGTAAGATTTATGGCTATAGAAAAGGCTAAAGATCTGAAACAGGCACGTAAAATAGGTATAAGCTGGATGATATTGACAATGAGTGGCGCAATCCTCATCGGCTTATTCGGTATAGCGTATATAGCGGAGCATGTTCCCGGCAAAGTAAACTTTTTCGACAACTCCAAAGAGCAGGCCGAAACCATCTTTATTTACTTAGCTAGAACATTATTTCACCCTCTTATCGGAGGATTTCTCCTTTCTGCCATTTTAGCTGCCGTAATGAGCACTATATCCTCTCAGCTGTTAGTAACCTCCAGCTCCTTGACAGAAGACATCTATAAAACTTTTCTTCACAAGAATGCTGACAACAAACGTATGATGCTGGTAAGTCGCCTTTCCGTGTTGGTTGTCGCTTTAGTTGCATTCTTACTATCGCTAACGCCTAAGGACACTATCCTAAATCTTGTTGGTAACGCTTGGGCAGGCTTCGCCGCAGCCTTCGGTCCTCTTGTTATCCTCTCCTTAATGTGGAGAAAGATCACCCTTATAGGAGCTGTGTCCGGAATGACACTAGGTGCCACAACCGTTTTGGCTTGGGTATACATCCCGCATGACTATAAGGCGCTGTACGAGATAATACCAGGTTTTGCGATAAGCTTTTTAGCCACTGTTATCATTTCCTTATTGACATACAAAGCCAATCCGAAAATAGAGGAAGATTTCAACAAGATGATTGCTGAAAAGAACCAAGAAAATTAGTTTTTTAAGGGAATTATTTAATAGAAATCCGTTTTACAACAGTTTCGGCACCGGATGCCACTCGCAAAAAATAGAAACCCGGATTTATCTTTTCCGCAGTTTCAAATCACGTGACTGTTGGTACCTTCTTCCAAGGTACCGTTATAGAGGTTTAACACCTCATTGCCTAAAGCATCCATAAGCTTGATGGTTACGGCGGACTGCTTGGCAAGGTTGAAAGAAACAAGAATTTGACCTACAACGGGATTGTAAGAGGCCTTAACGTTTGTAATAAGTTTTTCTGTTTCTTCCTTGTGATTTTTAACATTCACAACGACAGGACGAGTCTCTGCCTTAACTGCTGTCAAAGCATTCAACAATACAAAAGAAGATATGGTCAGAGTGGCTACTCCGACTTTCAACATATGGTATACTTTTGTACTATTTATATTCATCCTTAATATTTGACAACCGTGAATGGTATTGGTTTAATTGATAGCTTCAATAGTGGTTTTAGCTATATCACAAAGATAAGCGCTTTTATAAAATGTTTAGAATAAAAATAAATATTTTTTTAAATAATTAACAATATTTAACATGATTCTTCGTTTACTTGATAATTTGAAAGAATCACTTTTTATAGAGGTATTAAAATTTAATTTTAGATAGCAAACAAAAAAGTTCCCTTTTTTTAGACATGCCCCAAAAAGTTAGACACTTATTTGGGGCATTTTTATGAGTAAAAAACAGAAGTATAATTTCAATTTTAAGTTACGTCTAGTAACCACTATTCTACGAGGTAAAGACAGTATTGGAAGCCTTGCAAAGCGAGAAGGATTAAGTAAATCGAATTTATACAATTTTGGCTTAGGCTTTACCAAAATTATGGCTAAGCAAGGCTTGCAAGGTKG
>NZ_JXAC01000170.1 GCF_000814685.1 Sphingobacterium sp. T2 | reverse complement strand
TTAGGAAAAGATTGAAGTCGTACATATTGTGAATAGTGCGGAAAAAGGAGTGCCTATATTTCCTTGATTCGGAGGAAGGAGAGAATGACTGGTCTGCCATTCTGTTGGCATTGAAAAAGGTGGGCTATAAAGGACCTTTTATGTATGAATGTGCTTTTAAGGATGTAAAGGATTTAAGAGCGTGTTTTGAGGGGTTGGTCAATAATTTGAAAGAATAATTRCATCTCAACCCCTCAAAACACGCTCTTAAATCCTTTACATCCTTAAAAGCACATTCATACATAAAAGGTCCTTTATAGCCCACCTTTTTCAATGCCAACAGAATGGCAGACCAGTCATTCTCTCCTTCTCCCGAACAAGGAAAATAATGGCATTCCTTTTTTCCGTCACCATCAGCAATATGTACGGACTTCAATCTTTTTCCTAAAGCCATAATAAGATTTTCCGGATGCTTTATATGGTTCATGTCCACTGCAGCAAACACATCTTTAGGCATAAGCTTCATGATAGCTGTCATCTCATCTACCGTTCTGCATAAAGGTGTTTCCTGCTTTTTATTGGATCTCACCAATTCATAGCCTAGCATATTTTCTATCACTATGGTAGCTCTTATGTTTTTTACATCTTTATTTAAGCTCCTTCGATAGATTTTACCAACTGTTTGATGCGTTGCTCCCGCTCATTAAGCCCAAGATGATAACTTGGATGAAAAAGAATAATCTTAGGTTTAAGGATACTAACATATTCCAACACTTTCCGATGTAAGGTCACTACTTCATTCCTTTCCCTTTCATCCAATAGCGAAAGGTCAATATGAGGTCCGAAAGGCATATGTATAGACCAAACCTTAACTCCAGACTTATCTAAAGCACCTTTCGCTTTCATCAGCTGTGCTTTTATTTCCTCGTCTGAAGCAGTAAAAGCTCTTTTCTTTTTGTCTATAAAAGCATTAATAGATGTTTCAATGACATCCACCCCTACGGATTTGGCGTAAACCATCTTCTTCTCCGTAACGTTTTGAATACCTACGGAATACCCCACTTGCATTTTTAGGAGAGGATCTTTCGCTAATATGTCCAATGGCTGACAAACAAGTAAAACTAAAATTGTTATAAGATATCGCATGGTTTATTTATGGTATAGTAATTCTGTATCAATATTGACTCCAATTGTGTTATCAAATTCTAATATAGAATTTCCTAATGTAAATCAAACAGGAAAATGCAATAAAGTATTGACAAAATACTTCCAAAAAAAATTAAAATATAAAACAAAAAAGACCTCTATCTTCTCACTGGATGCAAGCATTCCAAGTATGAGATGCGATTACCTTCTTTTCAGCTGAAGTTTGATGCCAAAAGACAAACCAAGGTAATCCTTAAACTGCAGATACTTATTTTGTATGCGGGAAATAATATACAGGTCGGAAGAATGTAGGTCGGCATACAGTTTTATGCTGTCAAAACGAGATCTCTTAGGATCAAAACGTAGACCTACACTTTGCCCCAAGAATATGTTGAGACGAACCTTAGGAGAGAAAGTATAGTAATTACGGGGATATTTTTCTGGAGCGGAAAACCAGAATTGTTTACCTAATGTCGTACTGACATAGGCGCCGGTACGTAAAGGCTCGTATAACAACTTATCACCTACGGGAAGTTTCCACGGTGTATATATTTGTCTTAGCGTTAAAGTTACCTTCGCCCGATCGGTATCATACGCCGGCACGTAACCTATCAGAAAATCGGTAGTCCACTGCCTTTTCTGTCCATAATCCCATCCGGGACCCAGCGCGACCAGACCTATAGCTCCGGCATGCTGCATATTATAATGTGCAGGAACTATCTCCACCCTTGCAGCAGGCAGGTCTTCAGCTTCTTTTGTGGAGACAGAATCAGGTCTTCTTTCCTCTCCCAAAGCATATGTAGCAGCAAAACCGCTCTGCCATGCCATTCCAACTACTAACGCTCCAATCAATATACTTTTTCTAATAAGCGACCAATTCATAACTATAATTATTCTGAGTAACGGTAAACAACAAATACTTCCTCTTACCAATATTAGGGTTCACGTAATAAATGACTTGGTCTCCGAAAATATCCTCTTCTTCAAAACGGTGATCGTGACCACATACTGCAAATAAATAATTCGGAAATTTCTTGAGCGTATGATGAAAGATGTCTGCTACATTATTGTTAAACTGCTCCGACGTGGGTTTGGCGTGCATGATGGCAATAGTCTGATCGAAGCGTTCCGTATCCTTTTTCATTTCTGCATTGATAAAGGAAAAGTCTGGAATAGGCACGGAATAGTTTGCTTCCAAAGCGTTGGTATTCATACAAACAAACTTGGTTCTTCCCGCAATGAAACTGAAATTCTCCTCTCCAAAAACTATCTTATATATATCTTCCCCATTGGCCAGAAAGTCATGATTTCCAATAACAGCCACATAAGGATATTTCAACTTCTCCAGAATATCACGTTGCCACAAAAATTCTTTGGTCAGTCCGAAATCAGTAAGATCACCTCCATGAATGACAAAGTCAATATCCGTACGATTATTCGCATGATGTACAAAGTCTTCTAACTCATGATACCATCTTTGTGAATCAGAAATAAAAGCAAAGCGGATGGTATCTTTATCGGCAAAAGCTTCCTCAATACGGGCTATGTTTTGTATATTAATATCTCGCTTTCCTTTGATGTCGCCTGCATAAGGATGCACTTCTATCATATCACAGGACGCCAGAAATGAAATCAGTATAAGAGAAATTGCACACAGAAAAACTTTTTCACGTAATCCCATAAAACTATTTTGACTTTAGAACACCAAAAGTAAAAAGTTTAGTTTTATAGTTAAACAAGAAATTATCTTATTACTTAAATATGATTTTTGATGATAAATTAAAAGAAAAGCCATTCCAAAAGGAATGGCTTTTCTTTTAAATATCTGTCTCTTTTCATCTAGCGGATGCCATGCATCATTTTCTTCAATATAGGATTGAACAAAATCAGCAATAAGGCACTTACACCCGGAATAATGGCAAAAATCATAAAGAAGTAAGCCATAGAATGCTCTTCTGTAATTTTATCAATATAAGATCCCAAAAATCCACCGATGAAGTTAGCTATCGCGGATGCACAGAACCAAAACCCGAATAACAATCCTAAAAACTTCTTAGGAGACAGCTTACTCACATAGGATAGTCCTACCGGCGACAGACAAAGCTCTCCCGTAGTATGGAAGAAGTACGCAATTACCAGCCAGATCATACTTACAGAAGCCGTTTTAGCTCCCTGTGGAATTTCACTGGCACCATAGGATAAGGCTGCAAAACCTATTCCCACCATAATCAGACCTAAAGCAAATTTTATAGGCCCTGAAGGGTTCCACACTTTCTCCCAAAATTTACTGAATCCTGAAGCTAATGATATAATAAAGAAAGAATTCAAAATCTGGAACCATGATGCAGCTACTTCTGTTTCCGTAGCATTAAACTCACGCATAACTTTCCAGAGCTCCCAACCCCCAAATTACGGCAAAAGATATACCGGTAAAGATTATTGTCAAAGGATATTGATTGAAAATACGTTTTGACAAAGCATATAAAACTATACTTACTATAATAATCGGCGCTATAGTCAAAATTCCGTCAATCCATTTAAAAGTAATGGCCGCATTTCCGGACAATACGCGTTGTGTATAATCCTTAGCAAAAATGGACATGGATCCTCCTGCCTGCTCAAAGGCCAAGAAAAATACTATACTGGCAATCATCAGTACAGCCACCACAATAAGACGGTCTCTTACAACTTTTGCAGGTAGTTCTTCCGGCTCTTCTTCCAATTTATTTTTTATCTGATTGTCATGGAATTCTTTCAGCTGCTTAGGAGAATCTCCATTGATACCAAAAATACGCTGCCCGAAATAAAACTGCAGCATACCGAAGAACATAAATATACCTGCCAGACCGAAACCATAATGCCATCCAATCTTTTCTCCGATATATCCACACAATAGCATTCCTAAAAATGCTCCGGCATTGATACCCATGTAGAAAATAGTATATCCAGCATCTTTCTTAGAGCTGTTGTCCGGATAGAGGTTTCCTACCATAGAAGAAATATTGGGTTTGAACATACCGTTACCCAAAATCATGAGAACAAGCCCCAAGTAGAAAAAATATTGATGGATACCTTCTAGAGCCATAGAAGCATGTCCCATGGTCATGATAAAGGCACCTATCAAAATAGCTTTCTTGAATCCGGTAATCTTATCTGCTATTATCCCCCAATAAGAGGAGTTAGATATACCAAACCAGTATAAAGACCATACAACTTCATGGCACGCTCATTAGACCATTCCCACCCTCCTTCGGCGATAGAGCTAACCAAAAAAAGAGTCAACAAGGCCCGCATACCGTAATAACTGAAACGTTCCCACATTTCAGTAAAAAATAATACAAATAGTCCTGCAGGATGGCCGTTAACCATCTTATCATCCACCCCCTGCTTGGCTAAATGTCTTACTAATTCATCATCTTTTTCAACCATAATTGTAGATTAATTATAAAAATAACTGTTAGTTAATATTTTAAGAATATTAAATATACAATATTTACCTCACCGAAGTCCTAAGCCGGACTTCGTATTTTTAGGTGCTTCACGCTGGCGCAAAAGGTCTTCTTCCGCATTTACTACCTGAATATTGTCTTCATACTTCAATTTGCCATTCTGAAGCTTATAGCCGTTATGTGACAGGTCGGGCACATAATTTTTATAAGTGTCTCCTAAAGAGGGATCCAGCTGGATAAGATTGTCAAACTCCAACAGATTTTTAGCTCTATTGTAACGAAGTAACATGGTAGCCATTCTGTTGTAATTAAAAATCTTACGAACATGCTGTGGAGCATCCGAAAAGACGGGCGCACCAAAACTTATATTCTCCTGTCCTTCGACATTCAAAATGTCAATAATCTTTTTTCGTATACTCGGCATTATGACCTTTCCACCCCAATAGAACGTATTGATTCTTTCCCAGTGCAGCAATATCATAATACTGAGCGCCGTACCACTGTGTCGGACTCAATATTTCCTTTTCCGGATTCTTAATATCAAACGTCTTGTCCAATAAAGGAATAAGCTTTAAGGAAGGCGCACGAAACTGCACCGCCCCATAATACAGATAGGAGCCGTCATGAAGAGGAACATTCCAAGAGAAAATACGAAAACTATCGTCTGGAGCCTTGACAATAGAAATCATATTCAGTTTGTCAAAAGTATAATAGTAAGCGTTTGGCTCCTTAAGGGCTGACACCAGCGTTCGTACAAAATTAAAATTGCTTTCTATCCTGCGCACATCCGCTTCATCACCAAAAACGCTCTTCCCCAAATTATAAAGGCTGTCCTGCCAGACTTGCATTTTCTGTATATTTTGGGAGAAAGAATAATGTATAGGTAACAGCGGTAGCAAGATAAGAAAGCAATTCTTCAACATATCTTGTTATTTAAAACGTTCTAACAACTTCTTCGTAGCTAGAATTCCGTCCAGCTCACTTAGCTCAGTACCTTCATATTCTATACCGATGTAACCTTTGTATTTAGCTTTTTTTACAATATCCATCATCCTTACATAATCGATATTGCGTTCGTTGCCGTTGGCGTCAAAAACATTAGCTTTAGCACTCACCCCTTTGGCGAAAGGCATTAGCTCTTCTACACCTTTATAACGGTCATATTCGTAAAAGTTACCGAAATCAGGCAAAGAACCACAATTCTTCTTACCTACTGCTTTCAGCACGCTGGACAACCAGTCACCATGTGAAGAGATACCACCGTGATTTTCTACTACGACATTGATATTGGCTTTTTTACCATAGTCAGCAAGGGTAGAAAGGCTTTCCACCACTCTGTTTTTCACTTCTTCCGGTGACCCCTTACCGGCGGCATTCACACGGATGGTTTTACATCCCAAGAAATGTGCTGCGTCAATCCATTTGTAATGATTTTCGACCGCCTTTGCACGTTTCTTGGCGTCTTCGTCACCCAAATTCCCTTCTCCGTCCACCATGATCAGTACGTTAGTTACACCACTCGACTTAGCACGGTTGTTTAAGTCCTTCAGATAGGTCATGTCATTAGCCTTATCCTTGAAGAAGGTATTTACATATTCCACACCATAGATTCCACATTTTTCGGCGGCAAATTGAGGGAAATCAATATTTTTTAGATCTCCCTTGAATAAGGTCTTATGTAAGGACCATTCAGCAAGAGATATTTCGAACCACGATTTTTTGGCTGCAAAAAGGTCCATGGAAGGCGCTAAAGCGACACCTGCAGTCACTAAGCCCAAATGCTTAATAAAGTCTCTTCTCGAATTCATGTTTATATAGTTTTAGTTAGATGTTAGCCCATCCCGATGTCAGTACATCCACCAGATGTAAAGTCTTGATAGGAATATTGTGTTTGTCAATATAGGCCTGCAGCTGCAACAAACAAGAAGCATCCGTAGAAATAATATAGTCTGCATTCACTGTTTGAGCATGACGTACTTTCTGTTCGGCCATGGCACTTGAAATACCGTCAAACTTAATACTAAACGTACCTCCGAAGCCGCAGCAAGTTTCCTGATCTCTCATCTCTACCAACTCAAGCCCTCCCACCTGTGCCAGAAGACGGCGCGGCTCTTCCTTAATTTTGCATTCGCGCAAGGCCGAGCAAGAGTCGTGATACACGCCCGTACCTACCAATTCAGCCCCGAAATATTCCTTCTTCAACACATTTACAAGAAAATCCGAAACTTCCATGATATTGCGTTGAATGTTTCTACAACTGTTATGCTCTGTTGAATTGGTAAACAAGTCGTTATAACTGTATTTCACCATACCAACACAAGAGGCTGACGGTGAAACTATATAACGCTCTTCAGAAAAATCTTTCAGAAACTTAGATCCTATTTCTTTCGCCTCATCCCAAAACCCTGCATTGTAAGCCGGCTGCCCACAACATGTCTGTTCGCTGTTATAGATCACCTCACATCCCGCCTTTTCCAACAGCTTAATCGTATTAAAGGCTGTCTCGGGATATAATTGGTCTATAAAACAAGGAACAAACAACTCTACTTTTCTATTCATCAATACCTGCTTTTAAAAAAGAATTAAATTTTAGTACTCTCAATAATAACAAAAATCCTAAAATAAAGAAAATAGACAGTGATACCGCAGAGTATCGAATATTGTGAGTAAGCTGCTCTATTGCTCCAAAACAGATTAGTCCCACGACTATGCCAAGCTTTTCTGTGATGTCATAAAAGCTGAAAAAGGCCGTCGTATCTTCCAAATCTTTTGGAAGCATCTTCGAATAGGTAGAACGGGATAAAGACTGTATTCCCCCCATTAGCAGCCCTACCATAACCGCCAAACCGTAAAACTGTGCTGCATTACTTAAGTAAAATGCTGCTATACATATAGAGGTCCATAGCAACGTTACGATCATCAGCACCACAATATTACCCCAGTATTTTGCCAAGAAAGACATAATATACGCCCCTCCAATGGCTATCAACTGTATTAAAATTATTACAATAATCAACGAGCTAGTTTCTAATTCCAACTCTTTCTGTCCAAACATCGTCGCCACCACCATGATGGTCTGTACACCTACAGAATTGAAAAAGTAGGCCGGAAGAAATCGTTTGATGCCCTTGTTTGCTTTCACCTGCTCCAGCACACTTCTAAATTCGGTCAATACACGCTGCATAAGGGATAGACCAGTACCATTGATTGCCGGTGTATTGTTGGGAAGAACATGAAATGGAATCAAGGAGAACCCTAACCACCATAGCCCCACCAATAGGAATGAAAAACGGGCAGGAAAAGAAGCCTCGGTAATATTAAACCATTCGGGCTTGAGCACGAACACAAAACAGATGATTTGAAGGGTGACACACCCCACATAGCCGTAGGCAAATCCTTTGGCGCTCACCTCATCCTGCTTGTCCGGCGTGGCAATCAAAGGAAGATAGGAGTTGTTTACCGCTACGCCACCAATATACCCCATTGCTGCCAAGGTGAAACATATGATACCCCATTCTAACGTACTAAGCTTGAAAAAGAAGAGTCCCATGCAGGCTAAAGCTCCCATATAGGTAAAAAACTTCATAGTCTGCATCTTTCTTCCATTAGCATCGGCATAGGCTGATAAAAACGGTAAAGCAACTACCATCGTTATATAGCAAATGCCAAAGCATAATTTGAAAGAACGGTATTGATGMTTTCAAAACCGAAAAAGTTTACAATATCATCCTCCCCCGTCTTGGTACTTCGTTAATTGGTTAATATAATAAAGTGGGGAAAAGATAGTAAGAAATAATAAATCGAGATTATAGGTCTGAGTTTTGCCCAGTCGAAGAAAGCCCACG
>NZ_JXAC01000017.1 GCF_000814685.1 Sphingobacterium sp. T2 | reverse complement strand
ATCGGCCGCAGCTATCGAAGCAAACATACATGCCGAAAAGTGGATGAAAACATTTGGGCAAAGAAACACCAATATAACGGTACCTGTAGGCTACTTCGAAAAATCGGCAGACGCAATATTGGCCAAGACGATTGGAGCGGACAAGCAAGAGACACCGGTACGCACGCTGCCTTCACGCCGTATCATCGCCTGGAAAAAATATGTGGCCGCAGCCGCTGCCCTATTTTTGGTAGGGGTAGGTTCGTACATAGGACTATCCTCCCTCAATAGGGATAAAGAGGTCTCGACATATGCCCATACAGATCTCAACTTGGACAATGTGAGTGATGAGGAAATTCTCAACTATTTAGCCCAAGTATCGGACGGAGCCGATTTAATCCAATTAACCCAGCTTGTGTCCGACTCTAACCAAGAAAGCATTCAACTGGATGCAGATATTGAGGCTGAAGACATTGAAGAATATTTAAATTACATGTTATAATGTTACAACTAAAACACCTTTTAACGACAATATGCTTTGTATTGACACTTCAGATATCCTCAGCTTTTGCTCAGCAAAATTTTGAGGCTATAGAAAGTGAAAAGGTAGCATATATCACAAAGGAATTAAAACTAACTCCTGCGGAAGCGCAGAAATTCTTTCCCATATATAACAAGTACAATAAAGAAATGTGGGAAATAAGACGCGCCAAACGCGGAAGTATTAGCGGCCGTAGAGGTAACTCCTTCAATCCTCAAAAACGTGATGTTATAAGCGTTTGATGCCAAAGAGGTAGAGAGCTCAAAAAAGCTTATCGGAAAGAATTCGTCAAAAATCATCGGCCAATCAAGAGCTTCTCAGTTCTTTCAAGTAGAGGAGGATTTCTTTAACAAATTAAGAACCCAACTACAAAGAAGAAGAAATCAATAAAAAACCTTCGAAAGCTAATTCGAAGGTTTTTTATTTTCTCAGTTTCTTCCTATCTAAGATCTACTATTTCATATCCCTTTGTATTTTTCCTTGGAAAACTTGAACATGCTGTCATCAAAGTGTTTTCCAATATAAAGGGACTCAATAGCATAAGTATATCGATTGCCTGACTTATCAAATATAGTCACATCCTGAATGTGATTATTCTTATTGACACGAAGCTTGATTTTGAAGTAATTGGTCTTCGTATCTAAAGGAGCTAGTTCAATAACTTTGGCCATCTCGGTCTTTCCTTGACGGACTATCTTTTCATCTTCCATCAACACATATTTATATCCTTGTTGATAAAAGTTGAAAAGGTTGCTGGGGCCTATAGTACTTCCATCCTTCTCGTTTTCGGTCACTTGCACCTCTTTGATATCTTTGGCTATATTCCACACCGTCTTGCCATCCGACAGCACATCTTGATCCTTCATATGGATGGCATACTGATTTTTGGGTTTGTTAAAAAACATCACCCTTCGGACTTATAACTTTTCTTGTTTGCATCCTGTATGGTCAGCGTAAATTCCGACTTTATGGTCTTGTAACTGCTATATCTTTTCGATACTTCGTTTAAAATTTTCTTTGCTGCAGGGTCTGTCTGCGCAAAGATTTGCAAGGAGCTTCCTACAAATGCTAGCGCCAATTAATAATTTTTTCATGCTAATTATCCTTTCTTAACGTTTCTAAATATTGTTCCAAGGAATATTCATCGGGGAATAAAACTTCTCTCGCTTTACTTCCCTCAAATGGACCAACAATTCCTGCTGCTTCCAGTTGATCGATGATTCTTCCTGCTCTGTTGTACCCTAATTTCAACTTACGCTGTATTAGAGACGTAGAGCCTTGCTGATGCATGACAATAAGACGTGCTGCCTCTTCGAAAAGCTGGTCGCGCTCAGACAAATCAAATTCTGGAGATCCCGATCCGTCGCCCGACTCATCCACATATTCAGGCAACAAGAATGCTGAAGGATATCCGCGCTGCGAGCCGATGAAGTCCGAGATACGTTCCACCTCCGGCGTATCCACAAAAGCACACTGTATACGTATAAGGTCCGATCCCGACGCCAACAGCATGTCGCCTCGTCCAATAAGCTGATCTGCCCCTCCGGTATCCAAGATTGTACGGGAGTCTATCTTCGACAGCACCCTAAACGCCAGACGCGCAGGGAAGTTTGCCTTGATAGTACCGGTAATGATATTTACCGAAGGACGCTGAGTCGCAATGACCAGGTGTATACCTACCGCACGTGCCAGCTGCGCCAGACGTGCTATAGGTGTTTCCACCTCTTTTCCGGCAGTCATCATCAAATCCGCAAACTCATCAACAATAAGAACTATAAACGGTAAGAATCTATGTCCCTCCTCAGGGTTTAATCTGCGATTGATAAATTTTGCATTATATTCTTTAAGATTACGAACCTGTGCGTTTTTGAGAAGGTCATAACGCTGGTCCATCTCTATACAAAGTGAATTTAAAGTGTTGATTACCTTTTTGGTATCCGTGATGATAGCGTCATCCTCTCCTGGCAATTTGGCAAGAAAATGTCTTTCAATCTTTTTAAACAATGACAGCTCCACCTTTTTAGGGTCTACCAACACAAACTTGAGTTCGGCAGGATGCTTCTTATACAACAATGATGTCAATATAGCATTGATACCTACGGATTTTCCTTGTCCTGTAGCTCCCGCAACTAGCAAGTGTGGCATCTTGCTAGGTCGGCAATATACACTTCATTGGAAATGGTCTTACCCAAAGCTATAGGCAGATCCATATCCGTCTTTTGGAATTTTTCCGTAGCTAGCACCGAACGTATGGACACCATCTCTGGATTGCTATTAGGTACTTCGATACCTATGGTGCCTTTTCCCGGCATAGGAGCTATGATACGTATTCCTAATGCCGCTAAACTTAAGGCTATGTCGTCCTCCAAGTTCTTTATTTTCGAAATACGAACCCCCGGCTTAGGGATTATCTCATACAAGGTCACGGTAGGACCTATAGTCGCTTTGATATGTTCGATTTCAATATTATAGTTTCTTAGAGTATCGACGATTCTATTTTTATTGGCTTCCAGCTCCTGCTGGTTTATCGTAATCTTACCGGAACCGTGATCTTTCAGCAAATCCAACGTAGGATATTGATATCCTGACAGGTCGAGCTTCGGATCGTACTGTCCGAATTGCGCCACCAAGTCGTCCGCTGTAATTTGTCTTTCTTCCTTGACCTCTTCTACAGCTAGGGTTACCTCCTCTTCCGCTTTAGGCTGCTCAATATGCAGAGGGGTACTATCCACCGAAAGATCTATGGACTGTACAGGGCTATCTGTATCACTAGGCTGCAGCTCGAATTCCACACTTTGCACCTCTTCCTCTTGCTGAAGAGGTTCTTCTTCCTGATCTTCAGGCTCTGATTCATGTAGATGCCGGAATCTGTCGTTTACCGTCAGCGTGGGGCGATTTGTCCTTAACGTGTTCGACACTTCAATTACCGCTCCGTCAATATCCATTTCCTCCTCTTGCACCTCTTCCTCTTCTTGCTTCTTAACCGCATTTTTCGGAAGAATAGGCTTATCATTCATAAGATCGTAGTCTACACTTTCAGAATTTTCCGATTCCGAAGACGTACTACCTATTGATGAAAAAGCAAACTTAAGGTCCAGATTGTAAATCAATACCAATGCTGCCAAATAAGCAAAGACAATCAATCCTCCGATACCAAATTTTCCTATTTGTGCATTCAGCAGCTGGTTGGTCCAATAACCAAACTTACCCTCCAAAATATGTGGTGTATCTGTAATATAATCCTGAATGAAACCTAATGTTACGGAAATATAGATTATGCCAATGGTAGAATAGAGCAATGTCTTCCAGATAGGTAATAGAGACTTGCGATAAAGGAATTTATATCCTACGACAAATAGAATCAACACGAATAGGAAAGAGCCAATCCCAAACCAGTTATAGATAAACTGGTTGGCCAACAAAGCCCCCAACTTTCCGAGTTTGTTTTCCACTACGGGCTCCACACCGTCTTCGGTAAGCTCCTCACTGGTTTTGAACAATGTACTCCAACCACCATTTGTGGCGGAAATATAACTTTGATCTTGTTTCCACGTAAATAAATAAGAAACAAAGGCTACTGCAAACAAAAACGAACATAGAATCAAGAAAAGACCCAAGATTTTCAGCGCCTTACGTTGTCCTTCCGAAAAGTTTATGGAGTCAAACGGTTTTACTATGGGCTCCCGCTTAGGAGCTTCTTCTCGTCCTTTGCTACGCGTCTCCTTCGTCCCTCTATTGAAAGTATTTTTAAAAGAATTGCTTCTACTTGCCATCGAAAAATGTATTCTATTCCACTAATACAAACTTATTAAAAATATCGCACAACAAGGTTGTATTTTACGAATAGTTTATAAGTTGTAGTGAAGCTATTACGCCCAAAAAGGGCAAAAGATTAAAAGCCATAAAGTAAGCTCTACCTATCAGTAGGGCTATCCTGCCAACATTCGGAGTTCTTCCAAAAGAAGTTCAAACTTAGGCTTAATACGTTCCAGCAGCCCTTCAATTTCTCGGATATCCTTGCCCTCCTTTGCCATATTTTCCAACAATTGAAAATCCTGTTGCAGGGAAATTGCTCCCACATACTGCATAGTAGGTTTGATATGGTGCGCTTTGTCTTTTATTGCAATCATATCTTTATTGAATACTGCCTGCTCCAAAGCCTCAAAATCTACAGGAGATTGGACAAGATACATCTGTACAAACTGCTTTATCATTTCTTCATTGCCCATCATGGACTCCGAAATAGTATCCCAATTTATAATTTGATAGTTCATAGGTTAAAGTTTTATTACCCCCAGTTGGTCTTCACAGCTTAATAATAAGTCTTTGTTACTCACCTTAAAAACGGGATGCACGTAATCAGGAGCTATCTCGCACAAAGGAATTAACGTAAAACGGCGTTGTGCTATATATGGATGGGGTACCACAAGATCGGACTTCTCTATAATTTCTTCATTGTAATATAAGATATCTACATCTATCACTCGTGCGCCCCATCTTTCATGTCTTATACGTCCCAACTCATTTTCAATACTTTGACAGATAGCCAGACATTCCTGTGCCGAAAGTGGCGTGGAGAAGGAAACTACCTGATTATAGAATATAGGTTGTTCCTCAACACCCCATGCCTCCGACTGATAAAGGGAAGAAACAGCAACCAACGCCCCCAGACGCTCCTGCAGCAACCTCAAAGCACTACCGATCTGCTGGAGTGGATTCCCCAAATTGGCTCCCAAAAGTATATATACCACATTCATACCGTCATATCATAGCAGAAAGTTCTCTACTATTCGATTTTTTGCTGTAAATTTATAACTTAAAATTAAATAATACGTATGAGTTTTTTTAAGCAGGTATTAGCAACTATCACGGGAATCATCATCACCGGCATCATTGCCTTTTTTCTATTTTTCTTCATGATTGCCATTATAGCGCAATTTTCGTCGGAAAAAACACAGCCGGCACCGCCCAACTCGGTTCTTTATCTAACATTGGATTACAATATTATAGAAAAGTCTGTAGACAATCCTTTCGAAGATTTAGACTTACCGTTCGGTATGGCTGAAAAGTCTATTGGCCTCAATGACTTACTGGCCCGCATCGAAGCAGCCAAGACCGATGACAACATCAAAGGAATCTATCTCAATGCGAGCACAGCCAATGTAGGGTTTGCTACATTAAAGGCTATACGGGACGCCTTGGTGGATTTCAAAAGCTCCAAGAAGTTTATTGTTGCTTATAGTGAAGGGTACTCACAAAAAGCATATTACCTAGCCTCTACCGCCGACAAGATTTACCTTCATCCACAGGGATCGTTGGACTTCCGTGGCTTGGGAACAAGTATCATGTACCTCAAAGATGCGCTGGATAAGTTTGGTATCAACATGCAGGTGGTACGTGTAGGTACGTACAAGTCAGCAGTAGAACCTTTCACTATGAACCAAATGAGCCAGCGAACAGGGAGCAGACGATGTCTTATCTAAACAGCATCTATAATATGTTTCTGGATGACCTTGCCGCAAGCAGAAAAATTCAGAAAGACTCCTTGTTCCGCTACGCGGATGAATTCGTCATCCGCAATGCTGACGACGCTTTAAAATACAAGTTTATCGACGGCAAGCTGTATAAGGATGAACTTATCGCCGAAATCAAAAAGCGCCTGAACATCGATAATAAAAAAGATATACCGGTAGTTTCTGTATTAAACTATGGTGGCACTCCGACCAACAACAAAGATAAATCCAACGAAATTGCCGTATTGTATGCTTATGGCGACATAGTAGATGGAGAAGGCAGTATAGAAGAAATTGGCGGAGACAAACTGTCGAGAGAGCTACGCAAGCTTCGAGAAGATGAGGATGTAAAGGCCATCGTGCTGCGCGTCAACTCGCCGGGAGGGTCTGCTCTAGCTTCCGATATCATCTGGAGAGAAGTAGACCTTACCAAAAAGGTTAAACCTATCATCGTATCTATGGGAGACTATGCCGCATCCGGAGGTTACTATATTTCTGCTGCTGCAGACTCCATTTTTGCAGAGAAGAGTACCCTTACAGGCTCTATAGGTGTCTTCGGGCTTATTCCTAATGCGAAAGAATTGCTCAACAATAAGTTAGGAATTAAGTTTGAAGAAGTAAAAACAGGCAAATACGCCACCATGCTGAACAGCTGGGACAAGCCTCTCACCGAAGAGGAAAAAGCCATTATGCAGCAATACGTAAACGAAACCTACCAAACGTTTATCAAAAGGGTTTCAGATGGACGTAAAATTCCTACCTCCAAGGTTGACAGCATAGGCCAAGGTCGTGTGTGGACAGGCGAACAGGCAGTGGCCCTCGGGCTGGTAGACAAGATCGGCAATATCAAAGATGCCATCAGAGCCGCTGCAGCTAAAGGTAAGCTCGACTCTTATTACGTAAAAGAATACCCACAATCAGAAAGTCCTTTTGCCTCAATTTTCACAACATCTAAAGATAAGATACGTATGTGGATGATTGGCGAGGACTTGGGAGAATATTATAAATACCTAAAAGAGCTCCAAAAACTGACTAAACATACAGGAATTCAGGCAAGAATACCTTATACCGTAGAAATTTATTAACATACTAAAAGCAAAGAAAGAATGAAATTTCTTTGCTTTTTTTATATTTACTGCTTAAATCAACTAAACTGTATCACAGACCGCAGCCGATTTATTATTTTAAGAATAAATTAACTGCTGAATTAGCAATAATGAGATTATGAAAACTATTGACAACTTAAATTTTTCCGGAAAGAAAGCCTTAATACGCGTAGACTTTAACGTTCCGTTGGATGAAAATTTCAATATTACAGACGACAACCGTATTCAGGGAGCTGCGCCTACCATCAAAAAGATTTTGAATGACGGCGGAGCGGTAATCCTGATGTCTCACTTGGGCAGACCAAAAGAGGGACCTACAGACAAATACTCTTTACGACATATCGTTAAACACCTATCCTCTGTATTGGGTGTGGATGTTCAATTTGCCAACGACTGTATTGGTCAGGAAGCCATAGACAAGGCGGCCAACCTAAAAGGCGGGGAAGTGTTGCTATTGGAAAACTTACGCTTCTATAAAGAAGAAGAAAAGGGAGATAAAGATTTCGCAGAAAAGCTTGCCAAGTTAGGAGACGTATACGTTAACGATGCTTTCGGTACAGCTCACCGTGCTCACGCCTCTACGGCTGTCATCGCTCAGTTTTTCCCTGAAGCCAAATATTTTGGTTACCTGATCGAGGCAGAACTCAAAAATGCTGAAAAAGTACTTAATCATCCGGAAAGACCTTTTACCGCCATCATCGGAGGTGCTAAAGTGTCGGACAAAATTCAGTTGATCGAAGCTCTATTAGAAAAAGTCGACAACCTGATTATCGGAGGTGGTATGGCTTATACTTTCGTGAAAGCCCGCGGTGGTCAGATCGGTAAATCCCTTTGCGAGCTGGACAAGCTGGATTTGGCAAATGAACTAGTAAAAAAGGCGGAAGAGAAAAATGTTAATCTGGTATTACCTACGGATGCACAAATTGCGGATAAGTTTGCCAATGATGCCAACGTGTTCAACGGTCCCAACGACCAGATTCCGGATGACTTGGAAGGATTAGACATCGGCGAAGAGTCGGCACGTCACTTTGCAGAGGTCATCTCCGCTTCACGCACCTTATTATGGAACGGTCCAATGGGGGTTTTCGAATTCGACACCTTTGCCAAAGGTACCAAAGCCGTTGCCGACGCCGTAGTATTAGCAACAGAACAAGGGGCGTTTCTCCCTTATCGGAGGAGGTGACTCTGCTGCTGCTATCGCTAAATTTGGTATGACTGAACATGTAAGCTATGTAAGCACTGGAGGCGGTGCCTTATTGGAATACATGGAAGGCAAAACCTTACCTGGCATTGCAGCGATCTTAGACTAACCAGTCTCATACATAAAAAAGGCGTCACAACCATAATGACGCCTTTCTTTTTTAACTGATATTACATTAAAATAAAAAAGGTCTACACGTGGTAGACCTTTTTTATATCTTGTATATGATGAATCTATAAATTATTTTCCTAACTCGGCAGCTAATTTATTTAAGATTTCATTCGTTTTTACGAATTTGGCTGTTTTTAGGCATTTTAGAACGTGAACCCGATTCTAAATTACGGCCTAATTTCAAAAACTGTACTTCAACACGTGAGACAGTTTTGTTTCTTCTATCTTTTCTTTTTAAACGTGTAACTCCCATTGTATTTAATATTTTTATTGTACGAGGTCGGAAGCGGATTCGAACCGCTGTACAAGGTTTTGCAGACCTCTGCCTAGCCACTCGGCCATCCGACCCTTTCCCTTCAGCGGGTGTGCAAAAGTAACTCTAAATTTTGAAAATGCAAAATATTAAATCAAAAAATGGACAAAAATTTATCCGCCACTTTTTTGGTATGATATTTGGAATTCCCTACCTGAAATGTTGCTTGAGACGGGGATATAGTAGCAACAGAATGGTTTAACTATTTATAAAAGAATTATGAAAAAAGTTTTACTATCAGTAGGTGCAGCGTTATTATTAGCAGTAGGAGCTCAAGCACAGACAGGTTTTGGTTTGAAAGCAGGTAGTTACTTTACCTTCTTACAACTATGGAAGTACAGATGATTTATCAGATACTAAATCAGCTACTAATTTTTATATTACAGGTTATGTTAACGCTAATGTGAGCCCTAATTTTGCTATTCAACCAGGTTTATCATTACAAGGTAAAGGTGCAAAATTTGCTGATTATAAAGTAGGATCAAACAGACTTGAGGTGACTCAAAACACTATGTGGTTAGAAGTACCTGTAAATTTTGTAGGTAAATTACCATTAGGCGGTGCAGAATTACAGTTAGGTGCCGGTCCTTATGTAGGATTTGGTTTGAGCGGAAAGAATAAATTCAACAGAATAGGGGATAATGGTGATGGTTCATCTACTACATTAAATGAATTTAAATTTGGTAAAGATGAAACTTTAAAAGGAGTGGATTTCGGTGCTAATATTACTGCAGGTGTAAAATTAGCAGGCGGTTTCTTGATTAACGCTAACTATGGATTAGGTTTAACGAATATCGCAGGTGATAAATTCCCTTCGAATGATGTGAAAAATAGAGTTTTATCTTTTGGTATTGGATTTGAATTCTAATCAATATTGATGAATTGTTAATACTTAAGGGCCTTCTGATTCAGAAGGCCTTTTTTATTCGAGCAATTTATTCATTCCGGTCGACAATTATTTTATTACAATGCTGTGATTTCGTAAAAGAATATAGGGCATTCAGATTTTGCAAAGTTTCATTTGTAGTATGATAGAACTACCTGTAATACCAGTCCATCAGACACAGCGTAAGCCAGATTGGTTGCGTGTGAAACTTCCAGTAGGGAAAGAATATCGTCATGTTCGAAACCTTGTAGACGAACATAAATTACATACCATCTGCGAAAGTGGCAATTGCCCGAATATGGGGGAATGTTGGGGAGCAGGCACCGCAACCTTTATGATTTTGGGTAATATCTGTACCCGCTCGTGTTCTTTCTGTGCTGTAGCAACAGGAAGACCTCTTCCGGTGGATTGGGATGAACCTAACCGTGTAGCCCAATCGGTAAAGTTGATGCAGGTAAAGCACTGTGTTATCACGTCCGTAGACCGTGACGACTTGAAAGATGGAGCTCTACCATCTGGGCCGAAACCATCAAAGCTATACGTCGAGAAAGCCCTGGCACCACATTAGAAACGCTGATTCCTGATTTCAAAGGACAATGGGATAATCTGGATCGCGTATTAGCTGAAAGGCCGGAAGTGGTATCCCACAACTTGGAGACCGTACGTCGTCTGACCAGAGAAGTACGTATCCAGGCCAAATACGACCGCTCTTTGGAATGTCTAAGACGCATTTCGGAGGCAGGATTGCGTACGAAATCGGGAATTATGCTAGGTCTGGGTGAGACAGAAGAAGATGTCATAGAGGCTATGCAAGACCTTTATAACGTAGGGGTACATATCCTTACTTTAGGACAATATCTTCAGCCTACCAAAGCACATCACCCTGTAATTGACTGGGTGACACCAGCACAGTTTGAAAAATACAAGCAAATAGGTCTTGAGATGGGATTCAAATATGTGGAATCAGGACCTCTAGTTCGTTCATCATATCACGCCGAAAAACATTTGTTTGACATGTAATAAAAAAGGAGCTTCAATGGAAGCTCCTTTTCTTTATCTCTTTGTATACACGGTCTCTCCCGCCACCACAGTACGTAATACTTTTATATCTCTTAACCGCTCGGTCGGCGCTGTCATTAAATCTTCTTCCAGCATTACAAAATCGGCATCCTTCCCTTTCTCTATGGAACCTCTTTTCTTTTCCTGGAAACACGAATATGCAGCCCATATGGTCATTCCTCTCAAGGCCTCTTCCCGTGTCAAGGCATTCTCCATCTGAAATCCCTCTTGCGGGTTACCTGCTGCATCTTGCCTTGCTACTGCAGCATGGAATCCATATAATGGATTAAAATGCTCCACCGGAAAATCGCTTCCAATGGCTACCTTTCCATACCATTTCAATAGTTCCTTATACGCATAGGCCGACTTCGCTCTATCCTTTCCTATTCTTTCGTACAGCCATTTCATATCGGAGGTAGCATGAGTAGGCTGGATGGAAGGCAAAACACCATATGTACGGAATTTGACAAAGTCCGACGGGTGTACTACTTGGGCGTGTTCTATACGCCATCTTTTGTCCTTAACATCCATCTTACCGTAAAGGTCCAGTAGCATCCTGTTACTAGAATCTCCTATAGCATGAATAGCGACCTGATAATTCGACTTGCTCAATATGGTTAAGGCCTTTTCAAACTCTTCTTTTGGATGTAACAAGAAACCTCTGATGGTATCATTCTCGTAGTTGTCCAGCATACAAGCTCCTTTGGACCCCAAAGCACCGTCCGACATCATTTTTATGGCGCGGATGGTAAGCCTATCTGACTCATAAATGTCATCACGGATGTATTTTTGAATGTTGTGAGGCTCCGCAAAGATCATGGCATAGTTACGGATTTTCAACGAGTCAGACTGGTAGTATTTTTTCAGTAGGTCGAGCTCCTCTTCCGACAGCCCTGCATCCACCATACTTGTCAACCCTACCGAGAACAAGGAATCCTGTGCTTGACGTAGAATGCTTAGCATATTGTCCTCTTTGGCAGAAGGAATATATTGGCTTACTAGAGCCATTGCATTATCAACAAGAATCCCTGTAATACGCCCAGTACTGTCCTTTTCGATACGTCCACCTTCCACCGTAGTGCTCTCATCAATCTGTGCAATCTTAAGGGCTTCACTATTTACCACAGCAGCATGATAATCTGTACGATTCAAAAAGACAGGCACATCAGGAAAGTATTTATCCAGTGTATCTCTGTGCGGCATTTTTTTGTCTGGCCAGAGGGATTGATCCCAACCACCCCCAACAATCCACTTTTTCTCCGGATATTTTTTACGGTATTGCTGCAACCTGCTCACCAAATCTTGTACAGACTTACATCCCACCAAATCCACCTGTTGAAAATATTCAGCCAACAGAAAGCTGTGACCATGAGCATCGTAAAAGCCAGGAAATACGGCTTTGCCTTCCGCGTCTATCATTTCTTTTGCGATATAACTATCAAGGATATGTTTAGAACTTCCGATATCGATGAAAATTCCATTCTTCACCGCAAAAGCCTCCTGAATAGAGAACGCTGAGTCAACAGTATAGACACGTGCATTATAAACAATCAGATCTACTTCCTTATTCGTAGTACATCCAACAAAAGCAATATAAACAAACAATAGTTTTATCAATCTTTTCATAAAATATTCTTATGCAGAATTAAAGATAAGGATTAGAAGATAATTAGAACAACAAAAAAGGCTTGGTAATTTTACCGAGCCTCTTGTATATCGTGTTATTTGAATAATTACATAGCTTCTGCAACTACTTCCTGTACTTCAGGAACCATACGCTTCAATAAGCCTTCAATACCGGCCTTCAACGTAATGGTGGAAGAAGGACAGCCACTGCATGATCCTCTCAGTTCTACCGTTACAACGCCATTTTCGTAAGACTTGTACGCGATAGCACCTCCATCCTGCTCTACGGCTGGACGAACGTAATCGTGCAACACTTGTTGGATTTTTATTTCGGTCTCTGACCCTTCGAAAGCTACGTTCTCCTCTTTCACTATCTCCTGAACTTTCAGCTCCGACTCTACCGCACCCTTCACAAACTCTTTAAGAATATCTTCGATATCCGACCATTCTACATCGTCGGTTTTCGTGATAGTGACGAAGTTGGAAGCGAAGAATACCCCATTTACGAAGTTGAACTTGAAAAGTTCTCTTGCAAAGGGTGATGCTTGCGCTTTTTCTCTATCCGGATAATCTACACTACCGTTGATAAGAAGTTTATTTACCAAAAACTTCATTGTCGAAGGGTTCGGTGTAGACTCTGTATATACATTTATAGTTGCCATAGTTTCAATATAATTATTCAAATATAGCCATTAAGCTAAACTTAAAACGTCATTGTATCGTAAAAGCTTATAATGCCACACCTGTATAGTTCCAAGGCGTGATTTTTTTAATCTCCGCTTTTACTTCTTCACTGATATTCAAGGATTCTACAAAAGCCGCTATGGTTTCTTGTGTCACATGCGCATTGGTTCTTGTAAGATCTTTCAAAGCCTCGTAAGGTTTAGGATAGCCTTCACGACGTAAGATAGTTTGTATAGCTTCGGCCACCACCGCCCAGTTATTTTCCAAATCTTTCTGGAAGGCGTCAGCGTTCAGGATAAGCTTACGAAGACCGCGCAACGTAGATTTGAAAGCGATCAATGTATGAGCAAAAGGAACACCGATATTGCGTAGTACTGTAGAGTCGGTCAAATCGCGCTGTAATCTTGAGATAGGAAGTTTAGCTGCCAAATGCTCAAAGATGGCGTTGGCAATACCTAAGTTACCTTCCGCATTCTCGAAGTCTATAGGATTGACTTTATGCGGCATTGCCGAAGAGCCTATCTGTCCTTTGGTAATCTTTTGTTTGAAATAATCCATCGAAATATACGTCCATATATCGCGACATAAATCGATGATAATATTGTTTATACGCTTGAAGGCATCGCAACTAGCCGCAAAATTGTCGTAATGTTCGATCTGCGTGGTGGTCTGCGAGCGGCTCAAACCTAACTTTTCATTAACGAAGTTGTTGGCAAAAGCTACCCAATCCACTTCCGGATAGGCTACATGATGCGCATTGAAATTACCTGTAGCACCACCGAATTTAGCGGAGTAAGGAACAGCTTTCAAGGCTTCCAGCTGCTTCTCTATACGCTCAATGAAAACTTTGATTTCCTTGCCGAGACGCGTCGGAGATGCCGGCTGTCCGTGTGTACGGGCCAACATAGCTACATCTTTCCACTCGTCCGACAATCCTTTAAGTTCGTCCAATAGCTCGGTAATCGTCGGCAAATAAACATTCTGTATAGCCTGTTTCCAGGAATATGGAATAGCTGTATTGTTGATATCCTGTGAAGTCAATCCAAAATGGATAAACTCCAAAGAGTCATGCAAGCCTAGCTTTTCGAATTCATTTTTCAAAAAATACTCTACCGCCTTAACGTCGTGGTTGGTTACCTTTTCGGTTTCTTTTACCCATTGTGCATCCTCTAAAGTGAAATTCCTGTAGATATCTCTTAACTTTTCATTCAAAGAACCATCGAAATGTGCTAATTGAGGAATGCCGGACTCCGCCAAAGCAATAAAATATTCGACTTCTACCAATACACGATATTTAATCAGTGCAAACTCTGAGAAATAATCAGACAATTCTTTGGTAGCGTTATAATATCTTCCGTCAATAGGTGTTACGGCTGTAAGTGATGATAATGACATATTTTAAAATTATAAAAGTCTAAGGGACTAACTATATGGCATCAAAAATACAAAAATTATGCACTTCGCCCATGACAATAAACAAAAAAGCCCGTGTTGTCTAATACACGGGCTTTTCGGAGTATCTTAACTCTTATCGGATTATTGAGCGTTTTGTACTGAGTCAGCGATAGAATCTACAACAGCAGTTGCTGAATCAGCAGCAGCGTTGATTGAATCAGTTAATGCATCAGCTGTTGAATCGATAGCGTTAGTTAAAGAATCAGCAGTTTCTTCAGTTTTAGATGCATTGTTACATGAAGCTACAGTTAAAGCTAATGCTAAAAATCCGAATGCGAATAAATTTTTCATCTTTTTTAAATTTTCTATTTTTAAATAAAACAAATTTTGTTTTCTACACTTATTAATACGGGTACTTCGAAAAGGTAACCCAAGAAATAAAACTTTTTTTATTTTTTCTTTAAACCTTTGATTATCAGGATTAAAAAATATATTTTGTTTTATTTCGGATGCAAATATAGGACACATTTCTGAAAAAGCAACAAAAAAAATTAATTTTAATACAAATGATTTATAAACCTATGAATAAGTTATGCTAGAGAAGATTAGAAAGCTGATCAAACTGCTTAAGACAGTGGATCTTGCACAATTGGATAAATTGTCACAAAAGGTAGATTTAGGTTCTGTACTGAAGGCTGTTTCGGCGATGGACGAGAAGCAGCTGCAGATGGCCATGAAGATGCTCACCTCTTCCAACAAAAAGAAGGAAGCTCCTCCCATTGATGCCGACTTTTATGATATAGGATCTAAACTTTCACCCGAGGACCGGGCCTTACAGCTGAAGGTACGTAGTTTTTTGGAAAAAGAAATAAAGCCCATTGTCAACAACTATTGGTTACACGACGACTTTCCTTTCGAAATCATTCCCAAGCTGGCAGAACTCAATGTGTGTGGATACGTATATGAAGGGTATGGCTGTGCTGGCGGCACCTCTCTTATGGACGGTATCATCGCTGCCGAATTTGGAAGAATAGACCCTTCCATAGCGACTTTTTTGGGCGTACAGAGTGGATTAGCCATGGGCTCCATATATATCTGTGGGTCGGAAGCACAAAAGGAAGAATGGCTTCCTGCCATGCAACAGCTAAAAAAGATTGGCGCCTTCGGACTTACCGAACCGGATGTTGGTTCCGCTACGGCAGGAGGGCTGACCACCACCTGTAAAAGGACCCCGGAAGGTTGGATACTCAACGGACAGAAAAAATGGATAGGCAATTCTACATTTTCCGATATGGTTATCATTTGGGCGCGCGATGTAGATGACAATCAGGTCAAAGGCTTCATCGTTCGCAAAGAAAATCCAGGGTTCGCGGTAGAAAAGATCAAAGGCAAAATGGCTTTACGCATCGTGCAAAATGGACTGATAACCCTGACGAATTGCCTTGTTCCTGAGTCGGACAGACTTCCTCATGCCAACACCTTTAAAGATACGGCGAAGGTATTACAGATGACGCGTGCCGGTGTAGCTTGGATGGCTGTAGGCTGCGCGAGAGGAGCCTACGAAAATGCATTAGCCTACACTCTGGAGAGAGAGCAGTTTGGCAAGCCTATAGCCTCCTTCCAGCTTATCCAAAACCATCTGGTAGAGATGCTTTCAAACCTTACGGCCATGCAGACACTCGTATTCCGCCTCTCCGAATTGCAGGACGAAGGAAAACTCAAAGACGAACATGCCTCGCTAGCAAAAGTATTCTGTACCCTCCGCACAAGAGATATTGTCTCTCGAGCCAGAGAGGTCATGGGCGGTAACGGTATCTTGCTGGAATATAATGTTGCTAGATTTTTAGCAGATGCCGAAGCTATATATTCGTACGAAGGTACCAAAGAGATAAATTCATTAATCGTGGGGCGCAGCATAACAGGATACAGCGCTTTTGTATAAAGATAAAGGGGACAATCCTTGTCCCCTTTTCTTTATAACCTTAAACAATTGACACTCTAATATAAAGTAAACTCCACTCTTCGATTTTGTTGACGGCCTTCTTCGGTACTGTTGGAGGCGATAGGATTGCTCATACCATGTCCGGCTGTAGTAATTTTGCTCGCAGCCACCCCTTTGGATACCAAATAAGCTTTTACGGCTTCTGCTCTCTCTTTCGAAAGACGTCTATTGACATCCGCAGTACCCACGTTATCGGTATAACCGTCCAATTTTAAATTATAATTTTTATGTTTAATCAGTTCTGCTAATTTATCCAGATAGCTATACGAAGAAGATCTTATCGTAGCTTTGTTGAAATCAAATTCTAAATTTTTTACAGCCTCAACTACAATTTTTTGTTCCGACTCAGGCAATTTAAGTTCTGGAAGAGGACATCCCGCTCCATCCACCTTTGTTCCTGCAGGTGTATTTGGACATTTATCGTACATGTTAGCCACACCGTCGCCATCATCATCTTTCAGTCCTTTAGTCAATGCCTCCATCTGTGCCTGAACAGCTTTATTGGACGCTAATAAAGCATCTCTTTCGGCTTTAAGTTCATCGTATTTACGTGTATAATCGTTTACTAAAGTAGCAACCGGATTGCTGTTAGCCATGAAAGGCTTTTCTTTTGGTCCTAATGCAAATTCCAGTCCGGCATGAATGTAAGAAAACAAATCGTATTCAAAAGTATGACCCGTTTTACCGTCGAAATAGTCATTAGTCCAATTTAGTTGATAGCCTAAATCAAGATTAACACCTTTAGCTATAGCAAACTTGAATCCAGCATCTACAGGGACAAACATTCTGGTTTGTTTTTCATCCGACGAGGAAGATACTGTATTTAAATTTACCGCTCCAATACCTGCTGCCACATAAGGTTTTACCTTGGCATTAAACAATCTCCAGTTGACATTCGCTATGGTATACTCTCCCGACAAAGCGATAGACCACGGTAACTTGGTATCAATATTGGTAGAAGTACCTGAATTTGATGACACATCAGAAATCTTGCCTCCCACATATTGAAGTTTTAAGCCAAAGGCTGGGGTGAGGTGCTTTTTGAGATAAGCACTATAGCCTAAATTTAGATCTCCATCTTTGAATCCAAATTTGGCGGCCTGGCTTAACAAACCTAAATTTACACCTAAAGACCATGTTCTATATTGAGAACTCGGTCCTAGAGGCGTAGTGCCTTCAATTGTGGAGAAATCTTGCGCATGTACTGACGTTATACTTAATACAGTAGCCAATACTGCCGAAAACTTGGTAAATAATTTTGCTTTCATAAAAAGAAGTTTACTGATTTAAATTTACAATATTAAATTATATTTTTACAACTTTTTATTGTAAAAATATTTTTTATTTATATAAAATAAAATACAGTCAAACTTCTTCCCTCGATTTGTAGACATATTACCACACGTATTAAACAACAAAGCCGAATAAAAAATTATTCGGCTTGGGCTGTTTAAGTCAATAATTCTTACAAAAACTATCCAAACAGATTAGAGCTCAAATATCTATCTCCCCGATCACAAACGATGAAGACAATAACCCCCTCATCTAATTCATTGGCCACTTTCAATGCTGCATGAAAAGCACCTCCCGAACTCATACCGGCAAAAATACCTTCTTTCCGGGCCAGCAATCTGGACTTCTCGATGGCGTCTGCTTGGTCTATATCAATAATCCTATCCACACGTGAAGGATCAAAAATCTTTGGAAGATATTCTTGCGGCCATCGGCGGATCCCCGGGATGGAAGACTCTTCTGTAGGCTGGCATCCTACAATCTGAATATTAGGATTTTGCTGTTTCAGATAGATTGAATTTCCCATAATAGTCCCGGTAGTTCCCATAGCACTGACGAAGTGGGTAATTTTTCCTTGCGTGTCGCGCCATATTTCAGGGCCAGTGGTTTTGATATGTGCTTTATAGTTATCGGGGTTAGCAAATTGATTCAAAATAAAAATCCCTTCCCGTGCAGCCTTCTCCTCCGCATAATCGCGACAGACCTCCATATTTTCCAACAAGGTCACTTTAGCTCCAAAAGCTTCCATCGTCAAGGTACGCTCCCGGGTAGAGTTTGCTGGCATCACAATCTCGATCTCCATACCAAACATGCTAGCAATCATAGCTAATGCAATGCCGGTATTTCCGCTGGTAGCTTCAATAAGTTTATCGCCACGTTTGATATCTCCACGCTCCAACGCAGATTGAATCATATTTAATGCCGGTCTATCTTTTACCGATCCTGCAGGATTATTTCCCTCCAGTTTAGCGTAGATTTTCACGTTGGGATTATTGTGAAAACTGGTAATCTCCACCAACGGAGTATTTCCGATAGTATCTATAATATTTCCCATTATATTGCGGGTTTAGTGTCAATAAATTTCGAATTAGGCTGATGATATACTGTCGTGTACGGCTCCACACTGGAAGTCAGCCATACGTTCCCTCCTATTATGGAGTGGTCGCCCAATATGTGTTTCCCCTCCAAGTATGGTAGCACCTGCGTATATGATGACATAATCACCGATAATAGGATGACGTTGCTTTCCGGCAAATCCTTTTTCCACGCTCAGTGCCCCTAAGGTTACACCTTGATAAAGCTTTACATGCTCGCCGATGATACAGGTCTCACCGATGACTAACCCTGTACCATGATCAATATGTAAATATTTACCTATTCTTGCTCCGGGATGGATGTCAATGCCTGTACGTTCATGTGCCCATTCGGTTAAAATCCGTGGAATAAGAGGCACCTCCAACTCCCATAACCTATGCGCCATTCTATAAATAGATGTAGCCAAAAAACCTGGATACGTACGTATCACCTCACGCAAATCCTGTGCAGCTGGATCTCCCTCCAATATAGCCTGAGCATCCGTCAACATCACCTCATACAGCTCGGGCAGAGAGTCAAAAAAATCTTTTACCGTACGTTCGTTATGACAGCTGTTACATACTTTGCTCTTACGGAGTATATCGAGTAGTTCTTGTTGTGACTGTTCAAACATTGCTCTGACCTCAGTTACCGAACTCAACTGCTTGGGGTTACGTTCGGGAAACAAGGCCCTAAACAAATCTCTAGCCCAGTTGCAGATACGCGTATTGCTAGGCATATCCTGCGCTTCAATCTGTTTCTTAAAAAGATGGTTATAAAACTCTTCCATAAATGCAAAGCTACATTTTTGACAAACAAATATCTACTATTTTTATAGATATTATAGCACTAACTTATCCATCAATTCCTTGTGAGTCTCCTGAGGGGAAAGACACATGCCAGTATGTACAGGTGAACACTGGATGATGGTGCTTCTGTTGGCGGTAAGCCAACGAAAACGTTCGGCTTGCTCTAGATGGGCAATCTTCCCGTATGCTTTATCTCCTGTACAGATCCGCTGAAAAGACAGCAAATGCTTCTCAATATTCTCTATATCGATGTCTGGACAAAGGACTTTTAGTTTGTTTGTATCTAGATGATACAGAAATTCCGCATATTGATATTTTTTGCAATACAAAGCTACACCGACATTTACGAACTCTTCACGTTCTACACGAGGCACCAAACGCACTACAGCATACTCATATAATGTTCTTTCGCTCATGTTCGATCTGATTTAAAAATACCGACGCATTTTCCAATCGTTGCAGTAAAAACTGTAGATAAACCTCTCGCACTTGCTCCGGAGAAAGTTCTCTTCCCTCCTCCATCAGCACTCGTCCGGGATGACCTGCAATACCCCTTGAATATTTTCTTTGTTGAAAACATCCTTATACTGATTATGAATATCGGCAACTTTAGAAGCTGATTTGAGCAGCACATGATCTTTAATCTGCACAAAGGGTTTTTCTACGTAATCCTGCCAGTTGTCCCACGAATGGTGAAAATATAAGGAAGCACCATGGTCGATAAGCCACAGTTCTTTGTGCCATACCAGCATATTGGTGTTGCGTGCTGTACGATCCACATTCATCAGTAGTGCATCGAGCCACACGATTTTAGACGCTTCTTCATCACTGATGACATCCACGTTAGCATCGAAAGTGATGGCTCCCCTCAAGAAATGTACCCCCAGATTATTTCCCACCGAAAACTTCAAAAGATCTTGTATCTCCTCATCTGCCTCTAGGCGCCACATACTTTCATCCAAACGGGCAAAGACCATCTCCGGAACCCGAAGTCCTAGAAATCGAGCGAGCTCCCCTCCTATAAGTTCGGCTACCAAGGCTTTTTTACCCTGTCCCGCACCACGAAATTTTATCACATAGCTAAAACCATCGTCGGCATCAACCAATCCCGGAAGACGATCCCCCCTCTCTAAAGGTTGAATATATCGGATAATATCCACCTGCCTGATGTCGGGCTTATTGATTTGCATGATATCGTCTTATGTTTATTCGAAGTTACTTGAAATAATCTTACAATTAAGCATAAATGCTAAAATCAAACAGTTTTGTGACTATAGTCAACGAACTTTTCTGACTATATTTGTAACAAAAGAGCCTTATTATATGAACACCATCGAAGAATACAATGCCGTCATTGATTACTGCAAAAATCTATTCATAAAAAAAACTAAAGACTACGGGACTGCATGGCGTGTCATGCGCCTCAGCTCCATTACGGATCAGCTATATATCAAAGCCAAACGTATCCGTACACTCGAAATAAAACAAGTCTCTAAGTAGGCGGATGATATCGCTGGGGAATTTGTCGCCATAGTAACTATTGCGTCATCGCACTCA
>NZ_JXAC01000169.1 GCF_000814685.1 Sphingobacterium sp. T2 | reverse complement strand
TCAAATTAGTTTGCAAGGAAACTAATTTGATTGTTGGTATCTTTTACAAATGTGTCCAAATATTTACAAATAATTATTTGTCAAAACGTATAATACCTTTACCTTAGCATACTATAACAATATACAGAAATTATGACATTAGCTTTTTTGAATATCGGTACTCAGGAGATGATCCTTATTGTGATCGTTATCTTATTGTTATTTGGAGGAAAGAAATTGCCGGAATTGGCTCGTGGACTAGGACGAGGAATTCGTGAATTCAAAGATGCTTCAGAAGATATCAAACGTGAAATTTCGGAGCAAATAAATAATTTCGAAAAGGATTTGGATGTTAAAGTGGAAGATTCACCGAAAGAATACGCTTCTACGTCAACCTCTTCATCGGAAGCTCCGGAGGTAGAAAATCAGGAAGTCGCTTCAGCGGAGGAATCTGCCTCTACAGAAAAGAAACTCCCTCAGTTTACTCAACCAGAAAATACTGTTCAGCATGATCCGGGAGCACATCCTGTGGATGAGACCGAATATTATAAGTATGGCTATAAAGACTATTTTGCGGAAGAAAATGGAGAGCAAAGCAGTGCTGCGGACTCTCCTGCGGAGCAAGCTAAAGAAAATCCTGCGCATAACGCCTAAAATATTATTGTCATTTTGTACATAAAAGCTGTTGGAAGAGTATTTCAGCAGCTTTTGCATTAAATATAAGCTTATATATGTTACACGAAATAATTATTGCTAACGAGCTGTCTATCACACCGAAGCAGGTGAGCACCACTATTGCTCTGCTCGATGAGGGAGCTACCGTCCCTTTTATTTCCCGTTATCGTAAAGAACTCACCGGCTCTTTGGATGAAGTGCAGATTACAGCCATCCGCGATCGCGTCCAGCAACTTCGTGACTTGGACAAGCGCAAGGAGGCGATTCTCAAATCTATTCAAGATCAAGGTAAGCTTACACCAGAATTGGAAGTCGCAGTGCGGGGAGCGGAGACAATGTCCGCCTTGGAAGATATATATTTACCTTACAAGCCAAAACGTCGTACAAGGGCGTTAATAGCCAGAGAAAAAGGACTTCAGCCTTTGGCCGACTTTCTTCTAGAGCAGAATAGTGGTGATATTACTGCTGTCGCTGAACAGTATCTGAATGAAGATGCTGGGGTGAACAGCGTGGAAGATGCTCTTTCAGGTGCGAGAGATATCATTGCCGAGACAGTATCAGAAGATGCCGAAATTCGTGCACAGTTGCGTAAGATTTTCATGGAGAGTGGCTTCTTCGTATCGCGTGTAGTGCCAGGAAAAGAGGATGAAGCCTTGAAATATAAAGACTACTTTGACTGGAAAGAGCCTATTAGTACGGCTCCATCTCATCGGGTGCTGGCTATGCGCCGCGGCGAAAAGGAAGAAATGCTCTATCTGGATATAGAAGTAGATGAAGATCTTGTAATCCCTAAAATAGAGACTAAGTATATTAAAGGCAATAATGAGGCCTCAAAGCAAGTGGAACTTGCCATCTATGACGGATATAAAAGGCTGCTGAAACCTTCTATGGAAACGGAAGTACGTGTCTTGACACGTCAGCGTGCCGATGATGAAGCTATCAAGGTATTTGCAGATAATGTACGTCAGCTGCTGTTGGCAGCTCCTCTGGGCCAAAAAAAGATTGTTGGCTATAGACCCTGGATTTCGTACTGGCTGTAAGACAGTGGTGTTGGATGCACAGGGCAACCTTGTAGAGAACACGACCATCTATCCTCATAATGGAGCTTCAGCACAGCTGGAAGCGGAACATATAGTGAGATCATTAGTTTCCCGACATGAAATAGAGCTATCGCCATAGGCAATGGTACTGCAGGAAGGGAAACGGAAGAGTTTGTGCGTAAGCTGGGCCTTCAGAATGTTATCATCGTTATGGTAAACGAGAGTGGAGCTTCCATCTATTCTGCGTCGGAAGTAGCCCGTGAAGAGTTTCCTGAATATGATGTAACAGTACGTGGTGCTGTATCTATAGGCCGCCGTCTAATGGACCCATTGGCAGAGCTTGTCAAGATAGACCCAAAATCTATTGGAGTGGGGCGAGTATCAGCATGACGTAGACCAAAATAAGTTGCAGACAGCTTTGGATGATACTGTTGTTTCTTGTGTGAATGCGGTAGGTGTAGAGCTGAATACGGCCTCAAAACAGATTTTATCCTATATTTCGGGGTTAGGTCCTGCCCTCGCTCAGCAGATTGTTAACTATCGAAGAGAGCACGGTCCTTTCCGTTCACGCAGGGAGTTGAAGAAAGTACCGCGTCTAGGAGAAAAGGCCTTCGAGCAGGCCGCCGGATTCCTGCGCATCCGCAATGGAGAACATCCGTTGGATGCTTCTGCCGTACATCCTGAACGTTATGAACTTGTAGAGCGCATGGCAAAAGATCTGGGCGTGGATGTTATTCAGCTGATGAAAGGACGAAAAACTTCGCCAACAGAATAGAATTTGAAAAAATATATCACCGATGAGGTAGGGCTCCCTACGTTGAATGATATTATGGCCGAATTGGCAAAACCGGGACGTGATCCGCGCGAGCAGTTTGAAGCCTTTTCTTTCACCGAAGGTGTCAACTCAATTTCCGACTTAAAGGTGGGGATGAAGCTGCCAGGCATCGTGACGAATATTACCAATTTCGGGGCCTTCGTAGACATTGGGGTGCATCAGGATGGACTTGTGCACCTTAGTCAGCTGGCAAATCATTATGTTTCCGATGCACATGAAGTGGTGAAGGTGCAGCAAAAAGTGTTGGTGACCGTCATAGAAGTCGACGAAAGACGTAATCGCATAAGTCTTTCGATGAGGGATGAGGAAAAAGCAGCACCGAGGAAGAGAAGCGAAAAAAGAGGAGAGAAGGTGCTTGAGACGGATATGGCAACAAAATTAAGCAGCCCTGATGGGAAAATTTAAATAAAAAAATGCCCGCAATTTGCCGGGCATTTTTTATTTATAAGTTCATTTGGTATCTTTAGGTATGACTTTACAAGAGTTTATACAAAGTCTTGATTACGACACGATGCCGGAAAGTTTGACTGTTCCTCTACAGGCGTTATGGTGGGATGCTAAGGGCGATTGGGCAAGGGCACATGCCCTTATCAATGATTTAGAGGACAGTGTGTCTGCGCATGTCCATGCTTACCTGCATCGTAAAGAAGGAGACTTGTGGAATGCTCGCTACTGGTACAGTAGAGCACAGCAACCTGAGTTTAAAGGTCCTTTACAGGAGGAATGGCGATATTTATTAGAGCTTTATTTGCGTTAAAGCAAGTAGTGTTTTTTTATTTGTTATCTTTTCTATTACTGCGCTGCCATATTTTGCGCCAAAATTCACCCAGAGAATTAAATTCTTGTCTGTATGCTAATCCTATCGCACTAATATATTCGGCATCGGTGGAGCGTATTAAGAAGTTTCGTGTATAAGGGCGGTTATATGCTCTAAGCAAAAGGTTCCCTTCTTTACGTAGTTTAAAGGTAAGTTCGGCATCTGTGGTAACCCCCTGACGGAAGAAAGTCAAGTCAGTAGCTTCATAATTGCTGCGGTCTGAGATTCCTCCGGAAAGCACCAAACGATCGTTTAGAAGACGTAAGGAAGCTGAAGCATCGTTGAAGGAACGAATGTTTAGGTCCAGGAAATTCATGTTCAACGATTGGGAAATAATGTTGTTGAGTTGGTTGAAAGCTATTTCCGTTCCTGCGGAGAGCAACGTATTGTTTACCTCTCTTCCGATTTCGTTAGTAGAGCTAGGGGTGAAGCTTCTTCTTACAATAAGGCTTAGCGCCTGTTGGTTGATATTGTTGGCATCGCTAAGATAGCTCTGCAGCTGATCTTTGATATATGGATTCTGTGGAAAGTTGAGGTCAAAAGTCACATCGGGTTGGCTAAGTGTACCTTTAATCAGCATGTCAGCCTGTGCTAGCACGCGCTCATTTTCTCCGGAATGTCCAGCAGCATTATAAAGTGGTCCTATCGCGGTCCTTTGTTGGTATATGGCGTTTAGGTTGATGATAGCTTCCGAAGGATTTCCTGTCCAGCGGATAGTTCCTCCCTCTTTGATATCAAAGAATTTATTGATAAAGTCTTGTGCGGTGAAATGAAATTTGCCAGATCTGACAACGTAGTCGCCAAACATTTCAAAGTCTCCGAGACTGGAAATTTTCATGTTTGATGTTTCCATTTCCGTTGCCTTTCAAGGAGCCCATAGTCGTCTGGAGATTTACTTCGGCTTCCGGTGTGAAGTTGAGATTCATATTCATGGTCAAGCCCTGCAAGACGCGTTGCTTATCCTTTTTCTGATTTTCCGTAGAATCCTTGCTGACGAAATAGACGAAATCACTTTCGGAGACAGTCATAGCCGTATTGAACGGCAAAGTTATTGAAGTTCCTGTTTCCGACTTGACGTTGATATCTATGTCTATAGCGGAGTATATCCCTTAAATTTGAATATTCCTGAGGCGAAGGCAGTTCCAAAATATAGATTGTTATCCTTAAAGGTTGTATTCAGGATCATAAAGTTGCTGGCTCTAAGATCTACATCTATATAGGGGTTAGCCAGTTTTTGGAGGTTTACAAGGCCGTTGGCTTGTGCTCTATTGCCTTTTATGTCGCGCAATACTAGGTTTTGGAGGATGATAGCGTTGTTTTCTACCAAAGCTGTTTGGTTGTCCACAAAGTAGTGCGTGTTGAGGTAGTTTACCGTAAATTCGG
>NZ_JXAC01000168.1 GCF_000814685.1 Sphingobacterium sp. T2 | reverse complement strand
TAAGTCTTTATGAAAACAGCTTACATTTTCCCGGGACCAGGGAACGATCGTTGAATTGGGCGTAGGACTGGAGCASRACYTRTACRWMMTTAATGAAGAAACAAAAGCTTTGTTCGAAAAAGACAAACGATATTTGGGTTTTCGAATTACCGATTATCATGTTTAATGGTACGGAGGAAGACCTTAAACAAACGAAAGTTACGCAGCCCGCAATTTTCTTGCATTCGGTGGTTTTAGCAAAGGCATTAGGGGATAAATTCCAGCCCTCGATGGTGGCGGGACATTCCTTGGGTGAGTTTTCTGCCTTGGTAGCTGCCGGAGCTTTGTCTTTCGAAGATGGCTTGAAGCTTGTTGCTCAGCGTGCGAATGCTATGCAGAAGGCTTGTGAATTGCAGCCTTCCACTATGGCAGCAATACTAGGTTTGGATGATGAAACCGTAGAAAAGGTTTGTGCACAGATAGAGGATGTAGTGGTAGCGGCCAACTACAACTGTCCGGGACAATTGGTGATTTCGGGAACTATCGAAGGCGTGGATAAAGCATGTGCTTTGTTGTCAGAGGCAGGAGCTAAAAGAGCGCTGAAACTTAACGTAGGAGGTGCGTTCCATTCGCCATTGATGGAGCCTGCGAAATTAGAACTTCAAGCAGCTATCGAGGCTACAGATATTAAGGCTCCTATCTGCCCAATCTATCAAAATGTAGACGCTAAACCGTATACTGATCCGGCGGCTATAAAGGAAAACTTAATCGCTCAGCTGACAGGTGCAGTGCGCTGGACACAGACCGTACAAAATATGCTTGAGGATGGAGCCGAAGCTTTCGTGGAAGTAGGACCGGGAAATGTACTTCAAGGGTTGGTGAAGAAGGTAAACCGTCAGGCCCAGACCTCCTCAGCCTCTATAGCAGAATAAAGACTTTTGCTGAATATCATGGCAAAAAAAAGCGGAACCTTGGTTCCGCTTTTTTAGTTTATTTAATATTAAATGCTTCTTTGATTTTGTCTACGTAATCAAGCTTTTCCCAAGTGAACAGCTCTACTTCCATGGTTTTGATTTCACCATTGGAGTTTTCGAATGTCTTGGTCACTTTTCGGTTAGTTCTACCCATATGACCATAGGCTGCGGTTTCAGAGTAGATAGGTTTTCGTAACCCTAATCGTGTTTCTATGCCATAAGGAGTCATGTCAAAGAGTTCTCCTATTTTCATTGCAATTTCTCCGTCGGTGAAGTTTACTTTGCTTGTGCCATAAGTGTTGACATAAATACCCATAGGGTCTTTCACACCGATAGCATAGGAAATCTGTACAAGGATCTCATCTGCTACGCCTGCTGCTACGAGGTTTTTCGCGATATGACGTGTTGCGTAGGCTGCGGAACGGTCCACCTTGGAAGGATCTTTTCCTGAAAATGCACCTCCACCATGAGCTCCCTTACCACCGTAGGTGTCTACGATGATTTTTCTTCCTGTAAGACCGGTGTCCACCATGTGGTCCCCCAATCACGAATTTTCCGGTCGGGTTTATGTAGTATTTGATGTCGTCAGTAAATAGCGCTTGCAGTTCAGGTTTGAGCTGTGCTTTAACGCGAGGAATCAATATGCTTTTGATATCCTCTGCAATTTTAGCCTGCATAGCGGCTTCGGTATCGAATTCGTCGTGCTGTGTAGATATTACGATTGTGTCTATACGTTGAGGTTTGTGGTTGTCACTGTACTCTAATGTTACCTGTGCTTTAGAGTCCGGACGTAGGTATTTGATCTGGTCATTTTCACGACGTAAGGCAGCAAGCTCGTATAATAGACGATGAGAGAGGTCTAATGCCAAAGGCATATAATTTTCGGTTTCGTTGTTGGCATAACCGAACATGATACCTTGGTCTCCGGCGCCTTGCTCTTGTTTTGTTTTTCTGTCCACTCCTTGGTTGATGTCGGCCGATTGTTCGTGGATGGCAGACAAGATTCCGCATGAGTTGGCATCGAACATGTATTCCGACTTCGTGTATCCTATTCTTTCGATAACAGAGCGGGCAATTTTCTGCACGTCGAGGTAAACTTTTGATTTAACCTCGCCGGCCAATACCACTTGTCCCGTGGTTACTAATGTTTCAATTGCTACGCGAGCATCTTCGTCCCAAGCTAAAAAATTGTCAATTAAAGCATCAGAAATTTGATCGGCAATTTTGTCAGGATGGCCTTCCGATACAGATTCGGACGTAAATAAGTATGCCATATTTATTTATTAAATTTTAACGTTAAAAAAATAGGAGGCGCTATCAAATAGATAGAAGTGGAAAAACGTAGTTGTCAAAATGGTTTTTAGCACTTTTTTTCCGTGGTTGCAATCTCCCCTTTTACTTCAGATTTGTAAAATGCAAATCAGTCCACAATTTTTTTAATACGGTCGCAAAGTTACAACACTTTTACTATTATAACAATAATAGCACAGGAATAAATTTATTTTGAAAGTATTAGCCATCGGGCAGTATTATTATCTTTATATTAGTGGTTGAATTTATAGTATGGAAGGACAGAAAAAGATACTTTTCGTAATAAACCCGATTTCAGGAGGAAAGAAGAAGACGGCGTTTAACAAAAAAGTGTTGGAAGTGTTGGATTTGAGTAAATTCCATCCTACATTTCAACAGACCACACATCCCAATCATGCGTATGAACTGGGGAAAAAAGCGGTAGAGGCAGGCTATGATGCTGTGGTGGCTGTGGGCGGCGACGGCACGATAAACGAGCTGGGGTCTGCTTTGGTGGGATCCGGTATCCCATTGGGAATCATTCCGGAAGGCTCCGGCAATGGATTGGCCTTGTATCTGGGTATACCGATGAATGAGGCTTCAGCTATCAACAGACTAAATCGTTTTGAGACAGTAGAGGTGGACTGCGGTTATATCAACGACAATGCCTTTTTTCAATATTGCCAGGTCTGGGGTTTGATGCTACAGTCAGTGACCGCTTTGCCAATGATACTATTCGCGGACCTATAGGGTATTTAAGGTCTGTAGTGAATGTTATCAGTAAGTATAAGCCTAGTAAGTATATCCTTACCATTGATGGAAAAACTTATGAGCGAGAAGCTTTTATGATTTCCGTGGCCAATTCGCCGCAATATGGAAATAATGCGTATATTGCACCTAATGCATCCGTAAGTGACGGAATTTTGGATGTGTGTATCGTACATAAGTTTCCTCTTTATATTCTGCCCATGATGGTGTTCCGTCTGTTCAACCGATCTGCCGATCAGTCTGAGTATGTGGAGATTATTCCCGGTAAAGAAATTCAATATTCAGCGAGTTGAGGAAGGGCCTATCCATGTGGATGGAGAGCCTATCAGTCTGTCTGGGGATCTTAAAATCACGGTTAAGCCGAAATCATTGAAGATAATTTGTTAGTCATGGCCAAACAAAAGAAGCAGCGTTTTGAAGGTATAGTTTATTCTACAGATAGTAACTTCCAGTTCGATACGGATGAGGAGATTGTAGAAACATTGCCTCCACATCAGCAGAAACTTAAAGTGATGTTGGATAAGAAAGCTCGCAAGGGTAAAATTGTTACAATAGTGCAGGGGTTTGTAGGCTCAGAAGATGATTTGGAGAGTCTAGCTAAAACATTAAAGCAGCGTTGTGGTGTGGGAGGAAGTGCCAAAGATGGGGAAATTTTGATACAAGGAGACTTTAAAATGAAGATTTTCGACATATTGAAAGCACTTGATTACCAAGTCAAAATTGTTGGTGGATAGTGGGAAAAAGCTTTTGTTAAACGCTTTATTTAAAGAGTTTTAAAGAAAATAAGTCAAAAAATATGTGAAAACTATTGTTAGTAAAAGTGAGTGTCCGGTTACTTATTTTTGAAAGTTAGCAGGATATTAATTTGCATTTAATAGAAAAAATAGTTTTTATTGCATTATAATTCTGATGAAGTGGCTTGATTTATCAAGTGTTAAGAATAAGGCCGCCGCGATGCACGTTCTTAAAAGAATAGAGACAGGAATGTTTGGAAAAAAAATCGAAAAAATTTGATTTTTATAGCAAAATAGTATATTTGTTTTGATTTAATCAGAACAACATCATTAGTATTGCATTATTTTAATAAAATTTAACATAATAATTAAACAACAGTAAAAATCTAAAACTTAGTAAAAATGGCAAACAGCACCAAAAACTACTAGCCCAGCAAAACAAGAGAAGAGTGGCAATTCAGGTAATTTATTTGCGAGCTTAGCAATCCTTATTTGTTTAGGTATCGGTTTATTGGTTTACACCTTCGTAATGGGTAACCCAGAAAACTTTATTGACAACAATCCAGACAATCAGCCAAAACCAGGTAACTATCTAGGTATGGTTTACCACGCAGGTGTGATCGTACCAGTGCTTATCGGTTTGTTCTTGATGGTATGGGTATTCTCAATCGAGCGCTTCATCGTTATCGGCAAGGCTTCTGGTACTGGTAATGTAGGTAACTTTGTAAGAAAAGTACAATCATTCTTGAAATCAGGAAGCATCGATGCTGCTATCGCTGAGTGTGACAAACAAAAAGGTTCTGTAGCTAACGTAATCAAAGCGGGTTTATTGAAATATAAAGACGTTGAAGCTAACCCAGGTTTAGACGCAGAAAAATCTGCTTTGGCAATCCAAAAAGAAATCGAAGAAACTACAGCATTGGAAATGCCAATGTTAGAGAAAAACTTGAACGTTATCGCTACATTAGTTTCTATCGGTACATTGACAGGTCTATTAGGTACAGTAACAGGTATGATTAGAGCGTTCGCGGCGTTAGCGACAGGTGGTGCACCAGATTCAGCGAAATTGGCGAACGGTATCTCCGAGGCCTTGATCAACACTGCAACAGGTATTGCGACTTCGACTTTCGCGATTATCATGTACAATATCTTGACTGCTAAAATTGACAAATTAACATATTCTATCGACGAAGCTGGTTTCTCAATCGTTCAAACTTACTCCGCAAACCACAAATAAGTATAATGTGCTATTAAAAAAATCAACTTTCTTTATGGAAAGTGGAATGAAATAGCATCATTAGAGTAAACGAATAGAGTTGTTAATTGTATAAATAAAAAGAAATGGGTAAAGCGAAAGTAAAAAGAGCCAGCACAACGATCGATATGACGGCGATGTGTGACGTATCTTTCTTGTTGCTTACGTTCTTCGTTCTTACCGCAACTGCAAGACAACCAGAAACACTGGTAGTAGATACAGCTCCTTCTTATTCAGAAGCAAAATTGCCTGACGGCAACCTAGCTGTAATCACTGTAGGTGATGAAGGTAAAGTGTTCTTCAAAATGAGTGACCCTAACGTACGTGTTCAGACTTTACAACAAATGTCTGCACTGTATGGGGTAGAATTCACTCCGGAAGAATATGCTAAGTTCAAAAACTTAGAAGATTTCGGTGTATCGATTAAAGCATTAAAAGCTTTGTTGGCCGCCGATCAAGCAGAAAGAACGGCAGAAAAGCAGAAAGGTATTCCTGTAGATTCTACAATGAATGCTTCAAATGAGTTGTTCGCTTGGGTTAAGCAAGCTCGTTTGGCATCAGCAAAAATTTTGAAGGATAAAGCCATCGAAGAAGGCAAGGATCCGGATGATATCGAGCTGATGACAGTGGCTATCAAAGCGGATGCTGATGAGAAGTTTCCGAGTTTGAATCTAATTATAGAGACATTACGTAATCAGAAACAGAACAAGTTCAGTTTTGTAACGGGACTTAAGGCTTCTGATAAATAAAGGATATTTAAAATGGCAGAATTAAATCAAGACTCCGGTAAACAAGAGAAGGGTGGAAAACCTAGGGCCAAGAAAAGCGGTGGTAGGGTAGACCTTACAGCCATGGTGGACCTAGCGTTCTTATTGATTACCTTCTTCATGTTGACAACCTCCTTAAACAAGCCTCAGGCTATGGATGTTGCGATGCCAGATAAAAATGTCGAGACAGATAAAAATACCGACGTTAACGTAGATGAGCATCGTAGTGTCACCCTAGTCTTGGGATCGAATGATAAGCTTGTTTGGTATCAGGGGGATGTGAAGAATCCTCTTCAGGGTCCTACGGTAGTAGATTATTCTAAGGAAGGTCTTCGTGCTGTTCTGATGCGTATGAAAGAACAAGTTCCAAGACAAGCTGGCGGTAAAGACATGATTGTCGTTATCCGACCAAGTGAAAAATCTGTTACCCGCAATATCATCGACGCCCTAGACGAAATGAAAATTGTTGACGTTAAGCGTTATATGATATCCAACAGGATCATGAGCGAAGAAGTTGAGCTGTTAAAGAAGGAAAACTTATATAACGATTAATAAATTGTTGTATAAAGCGTTCCAATAAAATGAATTAAATATGTTTGGAAAATTAAATATATTCAGAAATGACTGGCTTGAGGTTGTTTTCGAAAACAGGAACAAAAGCTACGGAGCTTATGAGCTACGTAAGCTAGGTCCTAAGGCAACCAACATTGGTCTTGCCGTTGTGACCGCCGTTGTTGCTGTGTTCAGCGCAACTCAAGTTTTCGATCTGAATCCTTTCAAAGGGGAAGAGGCTCCGAAAGAGGAGTTGGCTTTCACAGAAGAGGTCACTTTGGAGGATTTGGCAGAAAAACTTCCTGAAGAAGAAGAAAAGCCAGTAGTAAAAGAAGAGGCTCCAAAAATCGCCGAATCGAGACCAGCTCTTGATGTAGTAGCTCTACCTGAAATCAAACCTGTGCCTAAAGAAAAGGCCGTTACTGAAGAAGTAGCTACAGTAGAGGAAGCAACAGATAAGAAAAAACTTATCGGTCCTGTGGCTATGAAAGGTATGAAAGGTGGTAGCATCACTACTGAAGGTAAATGGGGTACAAAAGATGTTGCGGGAGCGGCAACAGGTAGTACCAAAGGTGTGGAAGGTGGTACCGGAGATTCGGAAGAAATCTTCCAATCCGTAGAGATCCAACCTGAGCCACCAGGCGGTATGGCTGCTTTCCGTAAGTGGATTGCCGAAAACTATGTTTATCCACAGGCTGCGACAGAAGCAGGCATCAAAGGTACAGTACATGTGACTTTCGTTGTGGAAAAAGATGGTTCATTGACAGATATCAAAGTTGTTCGTGACCTATCGTATGGAACAGGACAGGCTGCCGTTAATATGCTTAAAAAAGCTAAGAAATGGAGCCCAGGTATCCAAAACGGTCGTCCAGTACGTGTACAATACTCACTTCCAATTCGATTGGATTTAACCAACTAGTTGATGAGTTATAATTCAGAAATGAATAAAACAAATAATTTTAGACAGAAATCGCCACTAAAGCGATTTCTGTCTATTTTAGGGCTATTTATGTTCCTCTTTTATTTCGTGTTGGGACTGCTGATTATCTTCTGGAAGGATTTCCCGCTAGAAATAGACAAAACCTATAAAAATCTGTTCGCTGCATTATTGATCGTCTATTCTTTTTTGCGCTTTCGCTCGGTTGTGGCAAAACAACTTTATACGTTAAATAATGTTAAGTATTAATCTTTTACTTCTATAATCAATCATAATGGTAATGAATTTGTTCTATAGATCGGTAGCTATATTGTCTTTCTTATCGTTGTTGTTTGCCTGTTCTGGTGAGAATAATAAGGATAAGAAAGAGGATATCCTTTCAGGTGAAGTTGCCGTATTAGTAGATGAGACGATTTTACCTATTATCGAAGAGCAAAAGGAGGTCTTTGAAAGTTCATATCAGCAGGCGAAGATTAATCTGTTGGCAAAGCCTGAAGTTAATGCCGTAAACAGCTTACTGAAGGGCGAAGCTAATATTATTCTTCTGACGCGGGAGCTGACCGAAGAAGAAAATCAGTCTTTCGWAAAGAGGCAGA
>NZ_JXAC01000167.1 GCF_000814685.1 Sphingobacterium sp. T2 | reverse complement strand
TAGAAATCAGCATGCCCGACATCATCCATTATMMAAGGAACATCTCCTTCCTTTTGAAAATTTGTTAATTGACCATTACAATTTTAAGTATTTTATGAATTGACAAACGAAATAGATCATTAGATGAATCTTTTGAACTAAATCCCACCAATAATAGGATTTTTGATCTGAAATACCATAGCAGCAACAAACGAAATCGTTTGCGTAACAATCACTTTTAATAAATCAATTTTCTGGAAAAGAAAAGCGGAAGACAAAAAAAAGCCTTACATCATCATGTAAGGCTTTTTGATTAGTAGCGGGGGCCAGACTCGAACTGACGACCTTCGGGTTATGAGCCCGACGAGCTACCACTGCTCCACCCCGCATTGTATCTATATTCTTTCTGCCGGACATCGTGTCCGACGACTTTCGGTAGCGGGAGCCAGACTCGAACTGACGACCTTCGGGTTATGAGCCCGACGAGCTACCACTGCTCCACCCCGCACTGTATTTTCATGCTTTCTGCCGGACATCGTGTCCGACGACTTTCGGTAGCGGGGGCCAGACTCGAACTGACGACCTTCGGGTTATGAGCCCGACGAGCTACCACTGCTCCACCCCGCACTATATTTTCATGCTAAAATCTTTGATTTTGTTATCAAAAACAAAGATTATTTACCTTTCAAATTGGAGTACAAAGATATTATTTGTTTCTTTGTAAAACAAATAAAAATTAAAAATGTCGCATAAAGCTGGATTCGTAAGCCTTATCGGTAAACCAAACGCAGGTAAGTCTACACTAATGAACGCTTTAGTGGGTGAAAAAATGTCTATCATCACCCCTAAAGCACAAACAACACGCCATCGCATCATCGGAATTGTCAACGACGAAAACCATCAGATTGTTTTCTCTGATACTCCCGGCATCATAAAACCGAAATATACTTTGCAGGAATCCATGATGAACTTCGTGGAAGACTCTCTTGTAGATGCCGATCTGATACTTTTTGTTACAGACATTCACGAAAGATATGACGAACAAGACGTGTTGGAAAAATTGCGCAAAGCCTCCTCTCCAGTAGCGGTATTGATCAACAAAGTTGATCTCTCTAACGAAGAAGAAAGTAAAAACAAAAAATTCAAGTTTTGGGAAGAAACCTTAAATCCCGACGCAGTATTCCCTATGTCCGCACTCTTGGGATTTAACGTACAAACCATCCTTGAATACATTAAAGAAAAACTTCCGGAACATCCTCCCTACTATGACAAAGAAGAGCTGACAGACCGGACCATGCGATTTTTTGTTTCCGAAATAATCCGCGAAAAAATCTTTATGCTCTATGACAAAGAAATTCCATATAGCACGGAAGTAGGCGTAGTTTCGTATAAGGAAGAACCTAACATCACCAGAATTTCCGCAGAGATCTACGTAGAAAGAGATTCGCAGAAAAACATTATCATCGGCAAAGGTGGTGAAATGATCAAAAAAGTAGGCACCTACGCTCGAAAAGATATCGAAGAGTTCATTGGAAATAAAGTTTTCTTGGAGCTGTATGTCAAAGTAGTGCCTGATTGGCGTACAAAGAAGAACATTCTAAAACGTTTCGGTTATGATAATTAAAAAGCAGTGTAAACACTGCTTTTTTATTGAAAATACTCTCTTAATGCTTTTATCTGCCTTTTATTCAGCACCTTCGCTAAATCATCATCTGTTGCCTCTTTCACCTTTTTCACCGATTTAAACTCCCTCAACAGCTTCTCTACCGATGTTTTTCCTATTCCAGGGATATTTTCCAGCTCAGAGACGAAGGTCTTGCGGCTACGTTGGTTGCGGTGAAATGTGATGCCGAAGCGGTGTGCCTCATCCCGCAGATGCTGGATAACCTTTAAGGTTTCAGATTTCTTATCCAGATAAAGCGGATATTGATCTCCCGGATAGAAGAGCTCCTCCAGACGTTTGGCAATGCCTATCACGGTGACCTGCTTTTCTATACCCAACAGTTTAAGGCTTTTCAAGGCGGCGCCCAGCTGTCCTTTACCACCGTCGATAACGATAAGCTGTGGCAGAGGTTGCCCCTCATCCAACAAGCGTTTGTAACGACGGTAAACGGCCTCCTCCATCGTTGCAAAATCGTTAGGACCTTCCACGGTCTTCACGTTGAAATGTCTGTAATCTTTTTTCGAAGGCTTGCCGTCTTTGAATACCACTATCGCCGACACCGGGTAGTTTCCTTGAATATTGGAATTATCAAAACATTCTATATGTCGTGGTAGCACGTTTAGCCTCAAATCTTTCTGCATCTGCGTCAAAAGACGTTCGGTCTTAATCTCCGGGTTCAGCTTTTCATATTGGAGCATGCGCTCTTTCTTGAAATATGCTACGTTCTTCAACGAAAGTTCCAACAGCTTCTTCTTATCTCCCAGTTTCGGACGGTAAACTTCACATAATCCGGCAGTCCTTCTACCTCTATCTCAAAAGGGACAATAATCTCGCGTGACAGCGATTTGTAGCGATTGCGGATTTCCGGAATAGCAATCTGCAGCAGTTCCGCATCGGTCTCATCCAGTCGTTTTTTCATTTCCAAAGTCTGCGTCTGGATTACCACTCCGTTCACCACTCTCAAGAAATTTACAAAGGCGATACTTTCATCCGATGCAATGCTAAAGACATCCACATTCGTAATAGATGAACTTACCACTGTCGATTTGGATTGGTAGTTTTCCAGCTTATCCAACTTGATCTTTAGCTGGTGCGCCAATTCGAAGTTGAGGTTCGCAACGGCTTCATCGAGCTGCTCTTTGATACGCGTTTTCACTACCGATATCTTACCATTAAGGATATCTTTGATGTTAGTAAGATTCTGGTCGTAATCTTCTTTCGACTGTAGTCCCTCACAAGGCCCCTTACAATTGCCGATTTGATATTCCAGACAGATACGGTACTTCCCTTTGGCGATAATTTCAGGAGAAAGGTTGAGGTTGCAAGTGCGCAGCGGAAACAACTCCCTTATGGTATCCAGCACCACATGCATCATGCCCACCGAAGCGTAAGGGCCGAAATAAGTGGAGCCATCCTTGATATATTTACGTGTCCACTGTACGCGCGGAAAAGGTTCATTCTTGATGACAATCCAAGGATAGGTTTTATCGTCCTTAAGCATCACATTGTAGCGTGGCTTATGTTTCTTGATAAGGTTGTTCTCCAACAGCCAAGCATCAATTTCCGTATCTACAATGGTAAAGGCTATGCGGTTGATCTTACGGACCAACACCCTAGTTTTGGCATTGAGCTGACGGTCATTGACGAAATAAGAACTCACCCTATTCTTCAAATCTTTAGCCTTCCCCACATAAATCAACACATCGTCCTTATCAAAATATTGATATACGCCAGGTTTATGGGGAATCTTCTTTAACTCTTCTTTATAATCGAACGAACTCATCAACACTACATAAAAATGCCAGACAACAAATTACGAAAATTCATTGTCTGGCGTGTTATAATATTATCAAATTTTAAAATCCTAAACGGTCGTCTTGCAGCTCCGGTTCGGGCTGTTCCCCACCTTGATACACTCCACTATACTTCGAGCAGTCGATCACGCGTGTCAATCCTCCCGGCGGAAGAGGGAAATCCTCTTTAGAATATCCGAGCTTACTATCAGCATACACACGCTTCATAAATAAGCCGAACACCGGCAGGGCTGCCGCAGCCCCCTGTCCATACTGCATATTGCTGAAGCTTATACCTCGGTCTTCACATCCTGTCCACACTCCGGTTACCAGTTGCGGCGTAATGCCGATAAACCATGCGTCGGAGTTGTCGTTGGTAGTACCGGTCTTACCCCCTATAGGATAGGTAATCCCCCCAAACTCGGCACGACGCAGTCTGCTGGCCGTACCGCCATCTACCACTCCTTTCAACATATCTACCATGATATAGGCAGACTCACTGTTAAGCACTTTCCGGATTTCAGGTTTATGCTCATAGATTACCGTTCCTTCTTTGGTTTCTATACGTAGGATCATCACCGGCTTAATCCATGTTCCGTGATTGACGAATGCCGAATACGCACCAACCATATCATATACCGATGCTTCATAGGCTCCCAAAGCTATAGAAGGATAACTAGGCACCTTGGATGTTATACCCATCTTGCGGGTAAGTTCTGCCACATTTGAAGCACCTACCAAGTGAATGAGGTATGCCGTAGCGTGGTTTTGCGAATATTTCAGCGCATTTTTCAAGGTTATAGGATCTCCACCCTGAATAGTTCCCCGTGGCGACCAGTCGCCGTATGTTTGGGGATGGTTAGGAATCGGCTGACACGGCGAGTAGTCGTTGTCTATTGCCACCGCATAGGTGAAAGGCTTGGCTGTAGATCCCACCTGACGTGTTCCCATCTTTACCTGATCGTATTTATAATGTTCAAAGCTTATCCCTCCGACCCACGCTTTGATATGTCCGGTCTGTGGTTCCATAGACATCATGGAGTTACGGAGAATAAGTTTGTTGTATTTAATAGAATCCATCGGCGTCATGATCGTATCGACGCTTCCTTTCCAGGTGAAGATGGTCATGCGCGTCTTTGTGTTGAAAGCTTTCAGGATTTCCTCTTCAGAAGCGCCGTCATTTTTCATCTGTATATAACGGTCCGAACGCTTCATACCAGTAGTGAGGAGCTTAGCACGCTCCCCGGCAAAAGGATTTCTGTTGCGCCACTGCTTATCAAACTCTTTTTGCAGCTTCTGCATCCATTCTTTCTGTGCCTGTTCGGCATACAGCTGCATATCGTAATTTATAGGTGTATAGATGCGAAGTCCGTCTCTATCCAAGTCGTACGGGGTGCCATCCTCTTTGGTGATGCCCAGACGTTGAAACTCCTTCTTGATCTCATCTTTCAGCACCGCACGGAAATAAGGGGCCGGGCCTTCGCCATAGCTCGTCACATTGAGATTCAGCTTCAACGGTTTTTCCTTGGCTTCCTCATATTCTTCTTTGGTGATAAAGCCCTCTTTCATCATATTGGCCAACACCAGGTTACGGCGGTTAAGCGAACGTTCCGGATTGCGGATAGGAGAAAATAAAGAAGGGCCTTTCAACATACCTACCAACACGGCTGCTTCTTCCATCTTCAGCTTATCCGGCGTGGTATTGAAGAAGGTCCGTGCCGCAGACTTAATACCATACGTATTTTTATAGCCGAAGTCTACGGTATTGAAGTACATCATGATGATCTCTTCTTTAGTGTAGTTCCGTTCCAAACGTACGGCCGTAATCCATTCCTGCAGCTTCTGCATGATACGCTTGATGGTGTTGCGCTCTCTCTTTTCCGAAAAAAGATTTAATGCTAGCTGTTGAGTGATCGTACTTCCCCCTTGCTTGTTTCCCATCAATGTATAGAAGACCGTAGTTATCGTACGGGAATAATCTATTCCCGAATGGCTATAAAAACGTTTGTCTTCGGTAGCAATCAACGCATTAACCAGATGAGGAGATAAATCACTATACTGTACGTTAGATCTTGTTTTCTTTATAATATGTACCCAACACACGGTTGTCGTCCGTAAGGATTTCTGAAGCCAAATTGCTTTTTGGGTTTTCCAATTCATCGAAACCAGGAAGCTTACCAAAAAGACCGATACGTACTAAAAATATTACTAAAAAAATACATCCTATACCACCAAAAATGATCAGCCAAAAATTTCGAGTATAGCGTTTGATCTCTTCCGGTGTAAGTCTTACTATTTTTTGATTCTCTCTTCATATTAATTATGTAGAATGCTACTTAACGATTCTTTCCGTTTTCAAATATTCCCTGACAGATTCTGCTATTGCATGAACGCTAACATTTTTTGGGAATTACAAAGGTACTATATTTTTTTTTCACTAAGCTTTATAAATTCGGGGCGCTATCCACAAACTTATCTGCAAAGGGCCTCCTCCATAGCAAGAGAAGTAACGTTTTAAGGTTAATCACCTACTGTCTACAGCCGCGTTTCCGCATTCTATACATGTACACATTTGCTGACTTTTAGAGCATGTTCTCCAACAGGTTTATCCGATGCAGATAATCTGTCTTTCTAACGGTATCTTGCTGCATGAGCTCCTTCAGAACTCCTACCGCTTCCTTCCTTAAGCCTATCTTCTCAAGGAAATCTGCATAAGCCACTCCCCTTCCGATCGTTCTATCCTCTTTATATTGGCGCAAGAGGGAAATCCATTCGTCACCATTCGCACTCAAGATACGCGCTTCATCCTCTAACCCATCATGATATCCACTCTCCCTGATTTTTTCTAAATACGTCTTTGCTAAATCGTATTGCGACTTAGAAAGATATAGTTGTACCAATTTCCAGCATGCCTTGCTAGCCATACGTGGCGACGGGTACTGCTGCACAGCCTTTGTGTAATACACTATGGCCGAATCCGGCTGATGAGGCGCATAATCTTCTGCCACAGCCATATAAACCAGCCCCTCCTTGCCCAAAGAATAGCCCTTCTTCAAAATCTGTTTGTATTGGGCAAGACGTTGATTCAATCTTTCGACTGTAGACGTAAACAAGTAACTTCCGAAGCAATTTTTATACCATCGGGAGCAGTAAGACTTCTCCGCACCGCTTGAAAATACGGTAAGGCCTGTTCGTAATTTTCCTTTTCCGCATACATCATTGCTAGGCTATACGTCCAAGACCAGCGGTAACCCTTTGGGGCATATTCCGTTTGGGCCAATTCCAAGTACACGATGGCTGAGTCTATCTGCCTTTGAAGATAGAAGGTTTCTGCATGAGCAGCATAAAGTAAGGATCTCTCTCGAGGAGAGAATAGTCCTAATTCGATTTCTGGGAAAAGAGAGTTTACCTTCTGATATTGTCCCAAAAGATTATGGATTCGCAACCAATAATACAAAACCTCGAAGTCCGTAAAGGATAGTCCCGGCAAGTCTAGATAGGCCTGGGCAGCATAATAATCTTCCTTATAAAAATAGGATTGAGCAAGACGTACATATAGTGCTTTTTTCTGCCGGTCTTCATGCACGTAAGGCAGCAGTTCCAAAATGCCCTGTTGTAAGGAATCCAGAAAGTTCGAATTAGAACGATAATCCGGCTTTTCAAGCAACTGAATCTGCCACATGTTCTGCTGTTGAAAAAGTAGTCTTTCCCTTTCCTTCCTTAATGCGGCGTCAATATTAAAAAGCGTATTATACCGAATAGAAAATGAATGATACTTCTTCTGCGAATAAGAGGATGGATTACCCGAAGGCGTAGAACATTGCACAAAGAATATCCCGCCTATTGTGGTGACCAATAAGGAAAAGCATATAGAAAAACTCTTTAAAAACCTCATTTCTATTAGCTTACGCTGACAATCAAATATACAATACGATTGTAGATTTCAACAAATAGTTTAATTATAGGCCTTACATTCCTTACCTTTACCTCCGATGTTGACGAAATCAGTAGAATCCAAAGGTTTATTTTTCATTTTTGTAACCGTAGTGATTGACTCTATAGGACTGGGCATTATCATTCCGGTGATACCGAAATTAATTCAGGAACTTATACATGGAGACCTTAGCGCTGCCTCCCAGTATGGGGGATGGCTGGTATTTGTTTATGCTTTCGCTCAATTTTTCTTTGCTTCGGTGTTGGGCAACCTGAGTGATAAATATGGGAGAAGGCCGGTATTGCTGTTTTCTCTATTGGGTTTCGGAATCAACTATATTCTTATGGGGTTAGCTCCTTCTATTGGATGGCTCTTCGCAGGACGACTTATTGCCGGCATTACGGGAGCCAGTCATACGGTCGCTGCCGCCTATATCGCCGATATAAGCTCTCCCCAGAAAAAAGCACAAAACTTTGGTTTGTTAGGTGCAGCCTTCGGGCTGGGTTTTATCCTCGGGCCGGTACTTGGAGGCATCTTGGGTCAATACAGCTCACGGCTTCCCTTTTTTGCGGCGGCGGCTCTCTGTCTGTTAAACCTTCTTTACGGCTATTTTGTCGTGCCGGAATCGTTAAAGCCTGAACTGAGAAGACCTTTCGACTGGAAGACGTCCAACCCCATCGGCACTTTTGCCCATATCAACACCTATCCCCAAATTTTACCGCTTATGGTCTGTATCTTCCTCGTAAACATAGCAGCCAATGCCGTGCAAACGACGTGGTCCTATTATAACGATGGAAAAATTTCAGTGGGATGAACGTATGGTAGGTCTATCGCTAGGTTTTGTAGGTACGTTATTGATGATAGTGCAGGCAGGACTTATACGCATAGCCATACCGAAGCTAGGACTCAAAAATGCTATCCTCCTCGGGCTCACCCTTTACCTGATTGCGTATTCTTTGTTCGGCATTGCAACACAAAGCTGGATGATGTTTGCGATAAGTATCTTCTTCGTATCGGCAGGTATCGGAGGACCGGCACTGCAGAGCTACATCTCCAATCATATACCGGCAAACGAGCAAGGACAGATACAAGGAGGAATCACTTCCGTCATTAGCCTTACAGCCATCATCGGCCCTGTCATCATGAGCTCCCTATTTTCTTATTTTTCAAGAAAAGAGGCTGTCTTCTATTTTCCGGGAGCCCCATTTGTCTTGTCGGCATTGCTGTCCGTCCTTGCCTTGCTGATAATGATTTCTTATTTCCGAAACAAAGAGTGATTATTTCTGAATCAGGCAAACAGCATATGCTACAACGCCCTCCTGACGGCCGATGAAGCCCATGGTTTCGTTTGTCGTCGCCTTAATGGAGATATCTTCCTCCTCTAGGCCTGTAACTGCTGCTATGTTTTTTCGCATGGCAGGAATATAAGGTTTGATCTTCGGAGCTTCCAGCACCAGCATTGCGTCAATATTACCCAGAGACCAGCCTTTCTCAGAAATAAGACGCACACACTCTTCTAAGAGCACAAGACTGCTAACACCCTTCCAGCGCATATCCGTATTGGGGAAATGCAAACCTAGTATCGCCTAAGTTGGCAGCTCCCAATATAGCATCACATATAGCATGCACCAACACATCTGCATCGGAATGCCCAAACGCTCCGGCATGATGTTCTAGCTGTACACCTCCCACGATGAAAGGGTGTCCCTCTTTCATCTGGTGTACGTCGAAACCGAATCCTACTTTAATCTTCATACCGGACGAAGTTAGCATTTACTTTTAATATTCTCTATACATCATTGTGCTCGTCTTTTCCGAAACACAATTAGTACCTGTATTTATATTTTGTATTAAGATATTACAAAAAAATCCTATTTTTGAACAACTATTAATGACATTGAAATCATCATGATGAAATTGCGAGTTTTTACATCTGCAATACTAATTATTACAATTATAACCTCTTTCAGTTCTTGTAAAAGTAAAAGCGGTGACTATTCAAGCAAAACAGGTGTTCGTTATAATGATCCGGACAATGGAGCTTACAAATAAACAGAAAAATCAAAGAAACGCCGGGACCAGGTTTAATTCCTATTGAGGGTGGTACTTTCGTGATGGGAGGCAGCCTGAGCGACGATATAGCTTACAACTATGATGTGGTAAAGCGTAGGGTGACCGTGGCTTCGTTCTATATCGACGAGACTGAAGTAGCCAATGTAGACTGGTTGGAGTATCTACATTGGATTACCACCAATTTCCCTGATGACCAAAAAATGTATTACGATGCTCTCCCTGACACCTTGGTGTGGAGACATCCTCTTTCGTATAATGAGCCTTATGTAAACTTCTACTTGCGTCACCCTTCCTTTCAGGATTATCCGGTGGTGGGAGTTACATGGGAGCAGGCTGTAGCGTACTGCCAATGGCGTACAGACCGTGTAAACGAAAACATATTGCGCCAGAAAGGCATCCTAGCAGATTATAAAACTGCTGCTCAACAGCAAAAAGCAACCGGTTTCAACACCGAAATTTATCTTAACGGCCAATACCAAGGGGAAGGTATTGACGGTAAAAATATGCCCAAAGATACTCGCCCTAACGCACAACAGGGTGCTCGCAGACCTGTACGTATGGAAGACGGCATCCTAAAACAAGCATATAGACTACCTACAGAAGCAGAATGGGAATATGCTGCTCTAGGGTTGATAGGAAATACAATCAAAGGAAATGTGGAAACCAACAAGGTTTATCCTTGGAATGGCCTGGGCGTTCGCGACTACAAACGTGGCACTCAAGGACAGATGATGGCCAACTTCAAAATTTCTAGAGGTAACAACATGGGAGTTGCCGGCGATCTGAACGACGGTGGTGACATCACCGTTCCGGTAAGAAGTTATCAACCTAACGACTACGGTCTATACAATATGGCCGGAAACGTAAACGAATGGGTAAGCGACGTGTACCGTCAGCTGTCTTATGAAGACTTCGAAGACTTCAACCCTTACCGCGGTCACGAATTTAAAGACTATAAATACGAAGACGAAGAGAAACGGATCCTCGCCAAAGATGAATACGGCAGACCTATAAAAGTGCCGGCAAAAGCGCCTCGCAAACAAACATGGGAAGAGCTGCAGGCCGCTAAAGCCGGAGAAAACCCATTGAAACCATATAACAATGATGTGCGCGGTTTCAAAGACGAAGAAAACAAAGAGCTTTACGGCAAGACTACTCTCGTCAACAACAAATCTAGAGTCTATAAAGGTGGCTCATGGAACGACAGAGCCTTCTGGCTAAATCCTGCTACCCGAAGACATATGCAACAAGATGAATCCAACGCCATGACAGGATTCCGCTGCGCTATGACTATGGTAGGCAACATATTTGGACCAGGAAACGGCTATAGAAGATAAAAAATAAAAGGGAGGAAAATTTCCTCCCTTTTTTCATATAGAGGGCTTTCATAGCAGCCTTGCCAACCATTACAGGTTTCAAACCAATAAGTTTTCTGTAATGCGCATTATCGGGAACATACCATTTTTGGGTGGATCGGCTCTATTAGCGCTAGCGTTTTCTTTAAGAACACTAATAAGATCGGGACTATAAGGATAACAATCCAAATAACATTTTTTGCCCTCATATACGCCCAGCTCAAAAGCGAAGTCCTTTACATCAAAACCACTCATTTCTTAACTGCGTATTTTGTGTAATCAATAGTATAATTTCAAACAACTAACAATGCAAAATGCGCAATTAAATTACTGTTGGATGATATTGATAATCAACAATCTAAGAACCCCAAAGGATTGATTAATTTCTTCAAAAAAATTATTGCGTATATTTGAGAGTTATAGGCAACCCCTGAACGCCACCGCACATTCAAGCACATTTGGTTTTCCAACCACACAAAGCCGACACACAAAAACCAAAAGAGCTTGAACTTTTCCAACGCTCGACAAAAATAATTTACTAACAAATTGGATAGTTTTCAAAACTAATTACTATTTTTGTCGAAATCGTCAAGACTAAAACATCAAGACAATGGAAGCAAATTTTGGAGAATACATTAGAAAACTAAGAACTCAAAGCGGTTTGACTCTCACTCAATTGGGTGCTAAACTCGGTATTGACTCTGGTGCTTTGAGCAAAATTGAAACAGGTAAAAAGGAATTTGACGAAGCTTTTTTACCTAATCTTGCAGAAGCATTTAATCTTGATTTGGAAACATTGAAATCTGAATTGATAAGTGAGAAAATAGCATACACGCTTTATCAAAACAAGTGTAGTGTTAATGTGCTGACACTTGCAGAAGAAAAAGTGAAATATATCAGAGAGAAGAATACAAAACAAACAACATTAAAGCTTTAAACATTATGTACAACCAAACAGAATTAGAAACAATTTCAACTGTGGAAGAACCGCAAATGTTTATTGACTTTAATAACAATAAACAGAAAAAGTCCACGCCTCAAAACAAAACTTTCAAAATCGTATCACTTTTTAGCGGTTGCGGAGGTTTGGATTTAGGATTTTCGGGAAACTTCAATTTTCGGGATAGGCATTTTGATAAAACCAAGTTCAAGATTGTATATTCAAATGACATAGACCCTGCGGCTGAATATGTTTATAATGCCAATACTTCTTTTTTCAATAATCACAAATTGCATCGTGAAGACATAAAAAATGTTGATTTTGAAAACATTCCCGATTTTGATTTTTTACTTGCAGGTTTTCCTTGTCAGCCTTTCTCAAACGCAGGATTGAGAAAAGGCATCAATGATGAAAGAGGAAACCTTTTTGAAGAATGCGAAAAACTACTCAAAGCAGGTTTGAAAAGAGAAAACAAACCTATCGGTTTTGTTTTTGAAAATGTAAAAGGCATTATGTCTTCTAAAATGGAAGATGGCACAAGTATCCCTGATGAAATTGTAAAACGTACAGAAAAATTGGGATTTAAAACTTGCTACAAACTTTTAAAAACAAGCAACTACGGAGTTCCTTCAAATCGTCAGCGATTAATTATTATTGGAATTAGAAAAGACTTCGGTTATTTTGATTTCAGTCTATTAGACCAAATTGTAGCGGAATACAATTTACCCAACGAAACTGACAATCCATATGATTTGTATCTTGGTTCTGTATTATGCGACATTCCCAAAAATGCACCGCAAGCAAACGATTTTTGGAAATATTCACCAGGAAGCCAATATATGGTTGATAAAATCGGACCTTGCGAAGATGGCAAAGAAGCATTAGCCAAATTCAAAAAGAAAATTCCATTGAATAAAATTAGTCAGACCATTTCCAAAGGGAAATCTTGGAAAAGTATGAACCCCGAAGATATGTCAGAACGTTTTAGAAAAATATGGGATAATCCAAAGAAATACCGAGCCCCTAACTTTTATCGTAGATTTGCTTTAGGTGAAATCAATGGTACAATCACGGCTTCAGCACAACCCGAAAACTGTGGTATTACCCACCCTTTTGAAAACAGGCGATTTACAATCAGAGAGATAGCGAGAATACAATCATTCCCTGATAATTTTGAATTTCCTTACAAAACCATTGCGAATGCTTACAAGGTAATCGGTAATGCTGTTCCGCCTGTTTTTGCTTGGGTTATTGCCAAAGCATTAGAAAAGCATTTAGAAAATGGAGAGAATTAACCACATTAAAGCATACATACTTGGATTATTGGTTGGAAGTGGGAAAATAGACGAAAACACTTTTGTTATCGACCTTCCGTTCAAAAAGTGGGGAATGGAACCTAAACGTATGAATATCATAGCAACAGATATTCTTACGAAGATTTGCCAATATTTTAATTCATCATATAATTTCAATGTAACTTATGAAATCGGTAATGGCAAATGGCTGATTATGCCGATTGACAATTCAGATATTTCGAGTTTGAAAAAGGACTTGGAATATTTAGGTTTGCCGATTGGTGGGTTTCTGCTTTCTTCTTCTGACTTATCAACCGCTAAATCAAAATTGACAGGTATTAATACAGCAAGTTTTCTTTCAGGTATTTTTGATACAAGAGCAAGTTTGACATTATCACATAGAAGATTTACAGATGATGCTCCCGTTGTTTCTATTGAAATTCCTGGAAGTACAAGGAATTTTAAATTAGTTGTACAATTATGTTCTTGGTTAACTGATTTAGGTTCGATAACCGACCAAATTTTATACAATCATCCTAACCAACATTCTGCTTCTGACCCTGATTATAAAGGCTGGAAAAAAGGGTTTAAAATTCGGTTCTTGGTTCGTTCATTTCTTACTCAATATTCTTTTTCATTACAAGCGAAATCTATTGATGTAACAAAAATTGAAAAGCATCAGAAGAAAGAAGAACAAATTCCTTGCATCTTACGAAAGCTAAGAACACCAAGCCCTGTTTCAGTTCATACAGACCAAAATTCAGATGAATTACCAATTGAGGTGAGAAACAAATTATTTTTTCACTACCATCATTTTTGTGCGGTTTTGGGTTGTCCTCACGCACCTGTTGAGGAAATCGAAAAATTAGTAAAGGACAAAAACAAGTACATCAACTTTTTTCCAAGACTATCAAAAGGAACGAAAAAAGAACTTTTCAAAAAGTTGAAAGAAATTCAATCAGAATATTTTCCTGAATTGGAAATATCGACACACAAAGCAAAAGTATCAAGACTTATAGAACATCGAAGATTTTGAAAGCTTCACAGGCATTGACCAAGGCATTGCATATCTTTTTGCAAAAACTTTAAACGGAAAAAGACATACTGGTTCGATGGAAGATATTATCAATCAACACACAACAGAAATATTGACATTAAAAACCATTGGAAACACATTTGATAGTCCTTTATTGGTCATTAATCCAATGAATGAAAGAGCTTTTATTTGTTCATCTGTAAGCAACAGTTTGAACCAGCAGCTCATCAAAACAAAAATTAAAGTAAATAACCTAACAGTAAATTTGAAATAGTGGTACAGAACGAAATAAGCTATTATGAAGAATTTTCAAAGAAATTCAGTCAATACCTAAACACATATCTTGGGAATAATTACAGCGTTTTCTATTCCTGTAACAAAACTTTAGATTTCATTGTATCTGATTTAGAAAACCAATCAGGCATTACCATAAAAGAAACAAGGAACTTACATTCCTAAACTGAAAGTTGATATAGTGTTTTCTATTATCAATCCTGATAAAAAAGTACGATTGATATTAATTGAAGCAAAGTATTTAAGTCAATTGAGTTTAAAAGATTACTCGCAGTTGGTTGGATATTTACAAGTTGCCAAAACCATAGATTTAGGCTTGCTGCTTCTTATTCAAAAAGGAATGTCGCCCAACAAACTATCAAACGTATTTTCAATGAAATTGTAAGATTGAAAAAACTTCCATATTGGATTGGTTTATTGATATGAARWAAAATTAACRAACAAACAATTTAACCGAATTTTAAAACC
>NZ_JXAC01000166.1 GCF_000814685.1 Sphingobacterium sp. T2 | reverse complement strand
ATTGCCGATAAGGTAGATAAATTCACCTTTTGTCGACTCTAAGATRTYGKRTAGTACTTAAATGTTTTTGTTGATTATATATTCTACGTTTTTTAGACGTATTACTGTTGTTTTTAACCATCTTATAGTTTGATTTTTTTTATTTGTCCGAAAGGCATTTCCTGAACGATTTTCATGATTTGTTCGGCTTTATCTCCTAACCCGATTTTTTCCAAAGATTTGTCGGGTCTGTCAACCCTGAAGTAGGCCAAGAGCGTGAAGGCGTCGTCGCGCAATTGGACATAGTCAGGAATTTTTGCCACACCTTTTACTTTGATTACATACATAGTTAAACAAAGTTAGAATTTTTTATGAATTGCCTGTTATAAGCTTATCAATTTAACAATTATTGATGGTCTGTCAGAAATTTCAACGTATCCACTCCGTCAGCATAGTCGTTTAATGCAGGACATTGGCTGCCGCCCAGTGCAAATTGAGGGGTACGGATATTTAGGGGCGTCATAGACGTCACACATTGAATTTGATCTGCATGGTTGTTGATAAAAGACTCTACATCGGATAAGCTGTCATATTCTTCATAATAAACTACCGCCAGGGGAGAGGCTATCCTTTCGTCTTCTTTGAGTAGCAAGAAGCCGTTGTCATAATGTTTGTCTCCGTTTACAAGGTATATAGATTTGTTATAATCGTAGTTGTTGCTGTATTTGAAATGGTCCTTGATGTCTTTGAAAGGTTCGATAGCCTCGAAGAAAGTCGCTATGTTGTAGCCTGACGGCAAGAATATTTTTGATACGGACCGGCATCCCAAACCGAAATAGTCGAAGATGTCGTAACCCAACAGGTGAAGTTCTTTTGTAGATTCTTTTCCTGTCAGTACTGCCACGGAGTTTCTGTTTTTACGGATGATATTCGGTTTTTTTTCGAAATAATATTCGAAGTATCGGGCAGTATTGTTGGACCCTGTGGCGATGATAAGATCAAAATTGGAAAGGCGATCCACCAGATGTATATGCTGTTGGAAGCGTGGTTCTATTTCTAGAAGTTTGTGGATGATGAGCTTGCTGACCCCCGCATCATCCGAAGATAGTTTGACCAGTGCCGTGAAGCCTGTAATAAGTGTAGACAGTAGGTCGTGAAATCCTACCAACGGAATGTTGCCGGCAAGGACTAGTCCCACGGTTTTGTTGTTCATCCCGTCTTGGATAGGGTAGGCCGAAGTCCACTGTTCCAGTTTTTCTACAGTAAGGTTTTGGCCAAGCGTTTGAAACTGCTTGAGGATATTTTCTTTAGTGTACCAGGCATTCTGAAGGTGGATGCTTTCTATGCGGAATAAACTGTCCCTGTCAGGATTGCACATCCATTCTCCTAATGTTGCAAAAGCTCTGATTCTCTCGTTCTTTGTCAAAATATGTAATTTAGAATTATTCTGATAATTATTTACTTTATCTTTGTTTTGTCAAATAAGTAAAAACTCTACTGATTACGTATACTTTTATTATGAAAGTTAGAAATCGATTTTTACTTTTGACAGTACAAAATTAGTTTATTTATTAATTGTGAGGTTATAAATGGCGATAAAAATTACTGACGAATGCATTAATTGTGGGGCTTGTGAGCCAGAATGCCCAAATAATGCGATATATGATGCGGGTGTTCCATGGAGATTTTCGGATGGTACTGCTTTGGATGGAATTATCGATTTTGGCGATGGTGTTACTATAGATGCGTCGGCACCACAGGAAGCTATTTCGAACGAAGTGTATTATATCGTTTCGGACAAATGTACAGAATGTGTGGGCTTTCATGATGAGCCGCAATGTGCTGCCGTATGTCCGGTAGACTGTTGTGTGGAAGACGAAAATGTGGTAGAAACCCAAGAAGAATTGTTGGCTAAGAAAGCCTGGTTACACGGGGAATAATAAAAGATTACCATCATATAATAAAAAAGGCATGAGTTAATAGACATGCCCCAAAAAGTTAGACACTTATTTGGGGCATTTTTATGAGTAAAAAACAGAAGTATAATTTCAATTTTAAGTTACGTCTAGTAACCACTATTCTACGAGGTAAAGACAGTATTGGAAGCCTTGCAAAGCGAGAAGGATTAAGTAAATCGAATTTACAATTTTGGCTTAGGCTTTACCAAAATTATGGCAAGCAAGGCTTGC
>NZ_JXAC01000165.1 GCF_000814685.1 Sphingobacterium sp. T2 | reverse complement strand
ATAACGCCAGGAAGAAATGTCGTAGTTTGGGTGGATGCTAGATCTAACGTTTTCGGAACGTACGGAAAGTTCAGCAGCAAAACCGAAATCGTCAATATTCTGGATAGGCTGGAAGACTGTGGCGTGACAGGCTTGGTAATAGATGTAAAGCCTTCCTCAGGCTATACCATGTATAACAGTGCATATACTAAAGAATGGACTTCCTACGATGGAAAGACCAAGCCTGCTGACTATGTAGAATTCCTCATCAGTGAGGCTAAAAAAAGAAAAATGAAAACCTACCTTTCCATAGTTACTTTCGTGGAAGGAAACACAGGAGGTGTAGGATATGTATGGGATAATCCGGAATTTAAGGAAAAATATGAGTCTATTGTCGTAAAAGATACGCAAGGAACATTGGGACGCATTTCCACTACTGGCAAGAGCGTCTTCGTGAATCCGGCACATCCGGAAGTACAGGAACGTGTATTAAACCTTCTTAAAGAGATGGTCGGTAAGTTCGATATGGATGGTATTATTCTGGATTACTGCCGCTATACCGATATCAATGCAGACTTTTCCGACTTCTCAAAAACTAAATTTATCGAGTTCTTAAGAACAAAATACAATGATACTCAAGCAAGCTCGATGAATTTCCCTACAGATATTGTCTCCTCTTGGAGAGAGTCATCAGGACAGCTTCTTCCTGCCACGACAGGAAAATATTACAAGCAATGGCTTGTGTTTAGAGCAAGTGTTATCCAAGATTTTATCAAGAAAGCTAGGGCTGCGGTAAAATCAGTGAAGTCCAATGTAAGTTTTGGTGTCTATGTAGGTGCTTGGTATACCACTTACTATCAAGTAGGGGTGAACTGGGCAAGCAAGGAATACGATCCATTTCAGGATTTTAATGTGCGTTTCGATTGGGCATACCCCGGATATGGTGAGACGGGATACCTAGAAGAACTGGACTTGTTAATGACAGGCAATTATTTTACGCAGATTATGTTGTCCGAAAATCCGGCGACAGCAAGTATGAAGTACCATTGGTGGAGCATTGAAGGGTCTCTTAATGGTATTGAATACATCACCAAAAATAAAAAACCTATTTATGGAAGTTTGGATGTGGGCAACGTAAACTATGCAAGCAAATCCGAGATTTCCAGAGCCATAAAATATATTCTTTCCCGCACGTCGGGCGGTATCATGCTTTTTGACGTAGTGCACATGTATGCTCCACAATATAACTATCTGAAACAGGAGCTTTTTGATGCAATAAAAGAGGGAGTTAAAAATCAGTAAAATGAAATTTTTAAACGCTATATTTCTGCTGGCATTGCTGTTTACAGGCTGCCAGCAGGCGACTTCGCAGCACGATAAGAGCAAATATTTCGTTCATAGAAATATTCTTTGGTTTGACGCGACAGCCAACTTCGATCGTTTTTGTTCTAAAGATTCTATCACTTTTTATCTAGAAAAGTCCAAAGAGGCCGGTATCACCGATGTTGTGGTAGATGTAAAACCTATTACGGGAGAGGTACTGTATCCAAGTAAGATTGCTCCTGTAATGATATCGTGGGGGCAGTCCGGTGTAAAGAAGGATCTTTCATGGGATATGCTATCCTACTTTATCGAAGAAGGACATCGTCTGGGATTGAAAGTGCATGCTTCTACTAACGTATTTGTGGCAGGACACAACTTCTTCGACAGAGGTGTGGTTTATGAAGATACTACAAAAGCGCAGTGGCAGACACTTTCCTATTTACCGGAAGGATTTAAACCCATCACTGAACAGAAAAGCAAGTATTCTGCTATGCTAAATCCTGTCTTACAGGAAGTAAGAGACTATGAACTGTCTATCCTGAAGGAGCTGGTGAGTCTTTATCCTAAGTTGGATGGTCTTATCTTGGACAGGGTACGCTTTGATAACCTAAACGCTGACTTTTCAGCAGCAAGCAAAGAGGCTTTTGAAAAGTACATAGGTCAACGTTTAGAAAGATTTCCTGAAGATATTTTCTACTTCGAGGGAAATAAGCGTATTGAAGGGAAATGGTATAAGACCTGGCTAGAGTGGAGGGCAAGTATCATCCATGACTTTATCTATACAGCAAGGGAGGCGTTGAAGGCGATAAATCCAGATCTGATTTTCGGCGATTATACCGGTTCTTGGTATCCTTTGTATTTCGATGTAGGAGTAAACTTTGCTAGCAAAGATTACGATCCAAGTCAGGAATTTGATTGGGCAACCCCTGAATATAAAAATTATGGCTATGCAGAAGCTTTGGACCTCTTCACTACCGGTAACTATTATTTTGAGGTAGAGAAAGCCGAAATTGCCAAACAGGACGATAGTCAGGAGAAAACCTTGGAATCCGGTCTTGTCGTAAAGAAAGAAGACTGGTATACCGTAGAAGGATCTGCCGACCTTGTAAATAGAGTCGTAAATGGGGTTGCTCCCGTCTATGCCGGCCTATATGTGGAACAATATAAGGGGCATCCGGAGCAATTTGTAAAAGCACTCAGGATGTGTCGTAAAAAATCGCAAGGTTCCATGGTCTTCGATATCGTACATATCATTAATTATGGTTGGTGGGATGAATTGAAGAAAGGCTTGAGGGATTAGACTACCTAGCGCAAATCATCTAATTAATAGTATTACTTAAATTTTATGAGTATGATTAGATTCTGGACAAAACTTCTTCTCGCTGTGGTTATTTCTTCTACTGTAGCGTGTAAGGAAGAAACTCAACGTACCACCGCAATGGGGTATAGAAGATCCTGCCGATGACAGAGAGAAAAATGAAGATATAGTAAAATTGGGGTGGACCAATGTTGGAGATACCTTCGGAAAATTGCCAAATTATATATCTGTCTATAAATCTCCATCTACCTTACAGAATAAACAGGCTATAGCTTATATCGCTGTGGCAGATATGACGAAAGCTACTTTTGATGTTCTTGGCGATATAGGTTATGATGCCACCGCAGGAGGCTATGGAGGTAAGTCGGTAAATACTCTTACCCAATTTTATGAAAAGAACAACCGTCCTATTATCATTAACGCCGGATTGTTCTATTATGCCAATGCCTTTTATTTTTCACAAAATCTTGTGGTGAGAAATGGGGTATTGCTGGCTCCTAACCAAAATTATTATTCTAAAGATTGGGTGACAATGTGGTATCCTACTTTAGGGGCCTTCTCGCAAATGCAGGATAATTCATTCAAGGTGTCTTGGACCTATTTTACGAGCGATAAGGTGAATTATAGCTACAATAAACCAGCACCTAACGATATTAACAAAGCACCGTTACAAGTTCCCAATGCTACTTTTCCGGAGACAGCTACCGTGCTGAACGCTAAAACAGCGATAGGAGGCGTGGGCGTACTTCTGAAAGATGGCGATGTGAAAAACACTTATGTCGAGGAGATGTTGGACGTATCTTCCACCTCTAACCAGCCGCGAACAGCTATCGGCATACGTGCTGACAAAAAGATGGTGCTCTTTGTCTGTGAAGGTCGAAATGTCACGCCTGGTGTAGCTGGGCTTACTACTCTGGATGTGGCCAATGTCATGAAAGCTTTGGGGTGTGTGGACGCCTTAAACCTCGATGGAGGTGGTTCAAGTGGTATGCTTGTCAACGGTAAAGAAACCATCAAGCCTAGCGGGGGTACACAACGAGCAGTGCTGACAGGTGTTAGTCTGCACTGAGGTATGTTTAATAGCAGAAGAGCCATCATAGAATGGCTCTTCTGCTATTTCGGCTCTTTGAAGAAAACAGGCGTATTGTCGTAGAGAGATGTGGGCTACCCCATTTTTCGATACTTCTGTTGAATCAATAAAGGCGATAGTGCCTTCTGTTTTAGCTCATCTGCTTGAGTCTTAGCTTTTGGCTTAAACAGAAAAAACCTTGTAATATACAAGGTTTAGAAGTGTGTCGGACTTATTTAGTATTGAGGTTGGTCATGGTCAGCTCTATACCTATGCTTACAAAAGAATGCACCATCTTGACGGCATGTTCGATAAGAGAGGGTAGCTGTTGTTGTTCTTCTTTATCGAAAGGGCCCAATACATATTCTACTTGTCTGCCTTTAGGGTAGTTGTTTCCTATCCCAAAGCGTAGGCGTGGGTAGTTCTGGCCGCCACAAAGTGCTTCGATGGATTTCAGTCCGTTATGTCCGGCTGCCGATCCTTTAGGTTTGATGCGCAGGGAGCCAAAGGGTATAGCTAGATCATCCACGATGACCAGCACGTTCGATAGAGGAACTTTCAACTGTTGCATCCAATAATTAACGGCCTTGCCGCTGAGGTTCATGTAGGTCGTAGGTTTGATGACATATACGTTGTGTCCACGCAACTTGAATTCGGTATAGTAAGCGTGGCGCAGCAATGACCAAGTTGTGCCGGCCTGACGGGCTAGCTCATCCGCAACCATGAAACCTATATTGTGTCGGGTGTCAGCATATTCGCTGCCTATATTTCCAAGACCTACGATAAGAAAATTCATAGCACAAAGGTATAAAATCATTTAAAACAAAAAGGGCATTCCAATGATGGATGCCCTTTTTATATATCTGTCGAAAAAAATTATTTTTTCTTCGC
>NZ_JXAC01000164.1 GCF_000814685.1 Sphingobacterium sp. T2 | reverse complement strand
TGGTAGAAGGGGAGAACGGATTAATAGTTCCGACAAAAGATGAAGAGGCCTTATATCAGGCAATGTGTAGACTGAATAAACGAAGAAGKTCTTTAATAAATAAAATRAAWTACTAAGACTCAAATATGATAACGAGTCGCTATGAACAAAAAGTAGTCTGGAAAGCGCTACTGGAAGAATATAGAAAACTGTTAAAAGAAAAGGGGGTGGGAGATGTATAAGAACTTTTTTAAGAGAATTATAGATTTTATTGTTGCTTTATTAGGCTTTGTGATATTGTCTCCGGTATTTCTTATTGTCACTATAGGCTTATTTTTTGCCAATGGAGGCAAGCCTTTTTTCTTTCAATCTAGACCGGGTAAGGGGGGAAAGATTTTTAAGATTATAAAGTTTAAGACGATGAATGATAAGCGTGATGCAGAAGGTAAACTTTTGCCGGATGCTGAGCGCTTGACAAAAATTGGTAGTTTTGTTCGTAAGACTTCATTGGATGAGATTCCCCAACTGATAAATGTTATTAGAGGGGATATGTCTCTGATCGGTCCGCGCCCTTTGTTGGTGGAATATCTTCCCTTGTATAATACACATCAGGCCCGAAGGCATGAGGTGCGTCCCGGTATTACGGGTTGGGCCCAAGTAAATGGTCGTAATGCCATATCTTGGAAACAAAAATTTGATTACGATGTCTGGTATGTGGATAATATTTCCTTCGTGTTGGATGTCAAAATTATATTGATGACGATTAAAAAGGTGTTCAAACGAGAAGGTATTTCAGCAGAAGGGCATGTTACGATAGAGCCGTTTACCGGCAATGAAACAATGTAGAATATGGAAAACAAAGACCTTATACTGTATGGAGCCGGCGGACATGCTAAAGTCATCGCGGATATGGCGGAGGGCACAGCATGGACGATAAAAGGTGTCATCGACACAAACAAAGGGGGAGAGCATTTGTTAGCTAAATATCCTATATACTTGAAACCAGAAAACTTACCTTTGTATGGTGCTTCGCGATGGGTGGTAGCTATAGGGAGCAATGCAATCCGTAAGAAAGTTGTGGAGGAGGAGCTTCGTGGGAAATCCTTTGGCATTATACAAGATAAGACAGCTATAGTTTCTCCATATGTGCAGATTGGGGAGGGGACGGTAATTATGCCTGCGGCAGTTATCAATGTTGATGCTCGTATAGGAAAACATTGTATTATCAATACAGCAGCCTCCATAGATCATGATTGTGTGTTGGGGGACTATGTGCATATATCGCCCAATGCCTGCCTCGCCGGATCCGTTTCTGTGGGAGAGGGTACTCACGTAGGCATAGGTGCGACAGTGATTCAGGGAATCAAGATTGGCAGGTGGTGTACCATAGGTGCTGGGGCAGTGATTATAAGGGATGTGCCGGATGGATGTACGGTAGTAGGAAACCCGGGGAAGATTATAAAGCAAAGAAATTTTTAGTTTGAAAATAATAGTATGTCAGAAAAAATATGGTTATCCTCACCACATATGGGCGGTAACGAATTAAAATACATACACGAAGCATTTGATGCCAATTGGGTTGCGCCCTTGGGTCCCAATGTGAATGCTTTTGAGCAAGATTTGGAGCAGTTTCTGGGAGGAGAAGTAAAAGTTGCGGCACTATCTGCGGGTACGGCGGCATTGCATCTGGCGCTTATAGAGTGTGGGGTAGGTCATGGCGATGAGGTGATCTGTCAGTCTATGACTTTCTCGGCATCGGCAAATCCTATAGTTTATCAGGGTGCCACGCCTGTGTTTGTGGATTCCGAGCCTGATACGTGGAACATCTGTCCTGTTGCATTGCGTGAGGCTATTGAAGATCGCATAGCTAAAGGAAAGAAGCCTAAGGCCATCGTTGCGGTACACCTGTACGGCATGCCTTTCAACGTAGAAGAGGTGTTAGGAATAGCCAAGGAGTTTGATATACCTTTGATAGAGGATGCTGCGGAAGCTTTGGGCTCTACCTATAAGGGGAAGGCCTGCGGTACGTTCGGCAGATTCGGTGTGCTTTCTTTCAACGGTAATAAGATTATTACTACTTCCGGAGGAGGGGCTTTGGTATGTCATACACAGGAAGATAAAGATAAGGCCGTATTCCTTTCTACGCAGGCACGCGACAATGCGCCGCACTATCAGCATTCGCATATAGGATACAACTACAGGATGTCCAATATTTGTGCGGGTATAGGTAGAGGACAGATGGAAGTATTGAGGGATCGTGTGAAAGCTCGCCGAGCGATGCACGGCTTTTATAAAGAGCTGTTTGCCGGAGTGCAAGGTGTACGTGTGTTTTCCGAGCCGGATGAGAAGTATTTTGCCAACCACTGGCTGTCAGCCATTGTTATTGAGCCGGAAGAGGCTGGCTTTACAAGGGAAGAATTACGTTTGGCCTTGCTGGAAGAAAATATAGAGTCGCGCCCGTTGTGGAAGCCTATGCATTTGCAGCCAATCTTTGCGGATGCTCCGTACTATGGTGGTAAAGTGGCGGAAGATTTGTTTGACAAGGGATTATGTCTTCCTTCGGGTTCAAATCTGACGGATGAGGATAGAGCAAGGATTAAGGCTACTATCATGCGTCTGGTTACTGCGAAACAAAGATAGAATAGTTTTTCTCGAACACGGAATACGTTCTTTCTTAATATATTATGTTTTTTTAAGGTAAATTAGTTTTTATTTTACCTAAAAGAAAAACGTCAGGCTTTTAATTTTATGCTAAATAAGCATTACTTTTGTGTGACATAATAAATATTGTGGTTTAATATTTGTTATGTTTTTTATAAAACGGTTATGAATAGAATACTTCTTTGTTTTGCTCTTATCAGTTTGTTTTGTCTGTCTTGTGCTTCGCGGAAGGACTTGGTATATTTTCAAAGTGTGGACAGTGCGGCCTTGATAACAGCCTATGAAAATAATGCTCCGAAGCTTCAACCGGGAGATATCTTGGCTATATCGATAACTGCGGATGATATAAGAGCAACTCAACCTTTTAATCCTATTTCTTCTTATGCGGGAGCTGCAGGAACAGTGCAAGGAACAAACCCTTTTATTCCGACCTATACTATTGATAACAACGGCTATATAGATTTTCCGAAATTGGGGAAGATTAAGTTGGCCGGCAAGACAAGGACGGAGGCTTTGGATTATTTGCGAAGAGAAGTAGGTCGTTTTATTGTGGATCCGGGGGTGAGTATAGAGGTGAGGAATTTTAAAGTTACTGTGCTGGGAGAAGTAAGAAATCCGGGTACGTTTCCTGTGAACAACGACCGCATTACGGTATTGGAAGCTTTGGGTCTTGCGGGGGATCTGACCATCAATGGTGTCAGAAAGAATGTGCTCGTTATCCGTGAGCAGAACGGAGAGAAGAAGGTACACCGTATAGATTTGACCTCTCCGGAAGCCTTGAATTCACCAGTTTATTATTTGGCACAAAACGATGTAATCTACGTGGAACCTAACGGGGCACGCATACAGTCGTCAAAATACACACAGAACACCTCCGTTTTCGTATCTGTGGCCAGTCTTATTATTGGTTTAATCACATTAATCGCCCGTAATTAATATTGCATGAATACTGAAAATCCACAACATATACAGGAAGAGAACGAGATAAACTTAAGACAGTATGTAGAGCAGTATGCCTATTACTGGAAGTGGTTTGTGCTATCTGTGGTTATATGTTTAGCGGGAGCCTTTCTTTATCTAAGATATGCACCTAAGATATATAATGTGCAGGCTAAAATATTATTGGAAGATGAAAAGTCCGGGGCTGGAGACATGGCTGGACTGTCAGAGCTTCTTTCTGTGACGGGAGGAGGAAGCCAGGCTTCTGCTTTTGTGTCGGATCAGATTGATGTGATGAAGTCGCGTCGGATCTTGACTAAAGTAGTAAATAATAACCGACTAAATATAGTCTATAATTCCAAAGGGAAGATTATGGAATCGGAACTTTTGGAAAGTGAATCGCCGGTGAAGGTTATCCTCTTGGATGAGGATAATCCGAAGCTTGATTCCTTAACCTATACTTTTCGACTAACGCCGAAAGATAATGGTCAGGTGAAGTTCTCGGATAAAGAGCAAATCATAGATCAATATGTTTTCGGTGAGAAGATAAATACGCCGGTAGGGGCTATTATGCTTATGCCGCAAAAAGGCCGTAAGTTCGAAAACGAATTGGAGATAGACATTGTGCCGATAGAGAAGGTGGTGGATGGACTGTTAACTAATATCAATATTACGCCTAATGGTAAGGAGAAGCAGTCTTATATTGTTAATCTTTCCATGAACCATACCAATCGGAAAAAGGCGGCACTTATTATTAATTCGGTTATCGAGCAGTACGATTTGGATGCCAAGGAAGATAAGCTGAAGCTTACCAAGGCTACTTCGGAGTTTATTAACAACCGTTTGGCCTTGATTACGAAGGACCTTTCGCAGTCGGACAGCAAAGTTGCTACTTATAAAGATCAGAACAATCTGATTGATATGCGTTCGGAGGTCCAGATGTACATGGAGAGTGCTGCGACGAATGAGCGTAAGCTGATAGAATATCAGACGCAGCTGCGCTTGGCAGACATGATGCGTGAGTCGGTGACGGATGAGATGAAGCTGCTGCCGTCTAATATAGGGTTGACAGACCCGTCTATTGAGGCTACTATACGTTCTTACAACGAGCTGGTCCTTGAAAGAGAAGACCTGTTGAAATCGGCAACGCCGGACAACCCTATCGTAAAAAATCTCGAAAAGAATATTAATGAGGTTAAAAAAAACCTGATTTCTTCGCTTCAGAATTATAGAAATGTGTTGCAAACAAACGTAGGCGTTATTCAAGAGCAGACCAGCAAATATACCGGTAAGTTGGGGCAGCTTCCAACCCAAGAGAAGGATTATAAAGATATTTCACGCCAGCAGCAGATTTTTGAGTCCTTATACTTATTCTTGTTGCAAAAGCGTGAGGAAACCGAGATTAAGGCTTCTGCAACTCCTGCAAACCTAAAGATAATCGACGAAGCCTATGGCTCCTCGATTCCTGTGTCTCCTAAAAAACCGATAATATTATTGGGAGGATTCATTCTTGGCCTTATTTTGCCATTTTTAATTTTATACATCAAGTTTATGCTTGATAATAAGATTCACTCGAGAAAGGATGTGGAGGATGCGTTCTCTGCACCTATTTTGGGAGAGGTGCCATCTTCGGAACACAATATTATTGAGGACAACGATAGATCCTCCTTGGCTGAGTCTATACGTATTTTGCGTACGAATATTAATTTTATGTTGGGGCATAAGAAGGATTCTTCGGTGATTTATGTGACATCCACAACTTCCGGAGAGGGTAAATCCTTTATAGCTACCAACTTGGCTAAGATTCTGACCATGTCCGGTAAGAAGGTTTTGCTTTTAGGAGCAGATATTCGTTCGCCAAGGGTATTAGACTACTTAGGGCTGTCGCATCTGCAGCACACCAACATTGGGATTACCCAGTATTTGATTAATCCGGAGATTGATATTGCGCAGATTGTGATAGAGAAGCCGGAACCGTACAATTTTGATATTATCTATTCTGGGTATATAGCACCGAACCCTGCGGAGCTATTGATGAATGGATATTTTGTCCAATATTATTAACTACGGTAGAGAGCATTATGACTATGTGATTGTAGATACGGCTCCGGTAAGTCTTGTGACAGATACTATCCTGATTTCGGAATACGCTGATTTAACAATATATGTTGCTCGTGCTAACTATTTGGACAGACGTTTGCTCAATGTGCCTAAAGAGCTTTATCAGCAAGGCAAGCTGAAAAACATGGCTGTGGTGATAAACGACGTAGACTTCAAACGTGGTTATGGTTATGGCTACGGTTATGGTTACGGTTATGGAGAGAAGAAAGAGGATAAATCCTTAATTAGAAAGCTAAAGGGGATGTTTGGGAAAAAACAAAGTAGAGTGTAAATTCAGGGCTGTCTGGGGTTGCGGTATGGTTATTCTTTATATCTTATGGGGGTAGCTGATGACCTGATTAACGTCGATTACAAGTGGAAGTTTTTAATCCAGATAGGGGCGGTAATGCTGTTCCCTCTGGCCAATCTGTGGATAAATGACCTCTATGGCGTATGTTTTATCGTGAAGGTGCCTCATCTGATAGGTATAGCCCTGACGGTATTTGCTACAGTATTTATTATCAATGCGATCAACCTTATTGACGGATTGGATGGGCTGTGTTCGGGTTTGGTGATGATGAGCTGTTTGGTGATGGGAGGCTTATTCTTCTATAATGGGGCCTGGGTGCATGCTATTCTGGCCTTCATCACGGCGGGAGTGCTTATACCGTTCTTTTACTATAATGTGTTTGGTGTTTCCAAGCGCCGTCGCCGCATCTTTATGGGGGATACGGGAAGTATGACGTTGGGCTATACGGTGGCTTTCTTGACCATAAGCTATTCGATGAACCTGAAAGAGATAAAACCTTTTGCTGAAGGAGCTATTGTGGTGGCTTTTTCTACACTTATTGTGCCTATCTTTGATGTTGTCCGCGTTATATTAATCCGTTTTTTTACAAAGAAACCGCTTTTTAAGCCAGACAGAAGCCATATTCATCATAAACTTCTACGTAGTGGATTTTCTCACAGGGGGGGGCTATGCTCACTATTTTGGGACTTTCCTTATTTTTCTCTATTTTCAATCTGATTACAGTTCAATATATTAGTAATAATCTTGTTATTCTGTTTGATATTATTCTATGGCTCTTAATCACGGTGCTGTTTAATTATTGGGTGAATAGCAAGAATGCGGTTAAACTTCAACAGAGTTAGTTCCTAAATAATATTAAACATGCGTGTAGCAATAATAGGAGGTTCGGGGTTCGTTGGCACAAGACTGCTAGAACGTCTGCGTCAACAAGAAGGATATTCCCTCAAAAATATTGACAAGGCACCAAGTGAATTGTTTAAAGAGATTACGCACATTGCGAATGTTTTGGACGAGGAGAAGATAACGGCCTTGCTGAAGGATACGGACCTGGTGGTGTTATTGGCGGCAGAGCATAGAGATGATGTGACTCCTGTCAGTCTTTACTACGATGTGAATGTGCAGGGTATGCGCAATACGCTGAAGGCTATGGAAGCCAACGGTGTTAAGCGTTTGGTGTTCACCAGTTCGGTAGCGATATACGGGTTGGATAAAGATAATCCGGATGAATCTTTCCCGGCGGATCCGTTCAATCATTATGGCAAAAGCAAATGGGAGGCGGAACAGGTGCTACAGGAGTGGTACAAAACGCATGAGGACTGGAACATCAATATCGTTGGTCCGACCGTGATTTTCGGAGAACGAAACCGCGGGAACGTATATAACTTGCTGCATCAGATTGCTTCTGGCAAGTTTATGATGGTAGGTAAGGGAAATAACGAAAAGTCCATGTCCTATGTGGGGAATGTGGTAGCTTTCATTCAGTTTCTGATAGAGCAATACAGGGAAGGATATCATGTATTCAACTACGTGGATAAGCCGGACTTCACGACAAAGGATCTGGTAGCTCTTACGAGCAAAATCTTAGGGAAGCATATCCCTTCCATCCAGATTCCTTACGCCTTAGGAATGCTTGGCGGCTATTGTTTTGATGTATTAGCCTTTATCACACGAAAGAAGCTGCCTATAAGTTCTGTCAGAGTAAAAAAAAATTCTGTGCGGTGACCAAATACGACTCCACGAAAATGCGGGATTCGGGATTCGTTCCTCCCTACACCTTGGAGGAGGGGCTGTCTCGTATGCTGAAAGCAGAATTTTTATAGTATAAAATATTAAGATCAATACATAATGAAAAAAGCATTAATAACAGGGGTTACAGGACAAGATGGCTCGTATTTAGCAGAACTGTTGTTGGAGAAGGGATATGAGGTTCATGGTATAAAAAGAAGGGCTTCTTCTTTCAACACGCAGCGTATTGATCATTTGTATGTAGATCTTCATGAAGAGAATGTGCGTTTCAAACTCCACTATGGAGATTTAACGGACTCTACAAATATCATTCGTATCATCCAGGAGGTGCAACCTGATGAGATCTATAATCTGGGAGCCATGTCGCATGTGAAGGTAAGCTTTGACATGCCGGAATATGTGGCTAATGTGGATGCTGTGGGCACCTTGCGTCTGTTGGAGGCTATACGTATTCTCGGATTGACGGAGAAAACCAAAATATATCAGGCGTCTACCTCGGAGCTTTACGGAGGGATGGCTGCCAACAAGAATGCGAAAGGCTTATACGACGAGTCGTCGCCCTTCTATCCACGTTCACCTTATGGCGCCGCCAAAATTTACGGTTATTGGATTACGCGCAACTATAGGGAGGCGTACGGCATGTTTGCCTGCAACGGTATCCTGTTCAACCATGAGTCACCCCGTCGGGGAGAGACTTTCGTGACACGTAAGATTACGATGGCCGTGGCGCGCATTGCCAAGGGCAAGCAGGAATGCCTTTATCTGGGTAATCTGAATGCGCAGCGCGACTGGGGACATGCTAAAGATTATGTAGAGGCGATGTGGTTGATGTTGCAGCAGGAAAAGCCCGATGACTATGTCGTAGCTACAGGAAAAACCACCTCAGTGCGTGACTTTGTTCGCATGGCTTTCGCTGAAGTGGGAGTGGAACTAGATTTTGTGGGAGAAAATGAGAAGGAGATAGCAATAGTTAGAAGCAGCAGCAATCCACAGTATCAGCTGGAGCCCGGAAAGGTAGTTGTAAAGGTCGATCCTGAATATTTCAGACCGACAGAGGTAGACCTGCTCATCGGTGACCCGTCCAAAGCTAAGCGTGTGTTAGGTTGGGAGCCGAAGTACACATTGGAAGAGATGGTAAAAGAGATGGTGCAATCCGATTTGAATAATTGTTAGGTTATATTTTTTTATTGTGAAGGAGTTTCTTAAAAGCAAGTTTTCCACATGTAAGCTTCCCCGAAAAAAAGACTGTTAGAGAATAGCAAATGATTGATAACTTTAACAGTGTATTATGAAAGGGAAACGATTCAAACCGGAGCAGATCAGTAAGATCCTTAAGGAATTCGAGGCTGGTAAAAGCGTTCAGGAAATCACACGTGAACACGGGGTCAGTCCTGCCTCCTTTTACAAATGGCGCCAGCGATACGGCGGCCTTGACGGTAGTGAGCTAAAGCGGGTTAAGGAACTGGAAGAAGAGAACCGCAAGCTTAAGCGGA
>NZ_JXAC01000163.1 GCF_000814685.1 Sphingobacterium sp. T2 | reverse complement strand
AAGGTCGTGCTGACGAAAATTAAGGACGACTATCCTGAAGCGACAATATGGACTAATCGAGGTGGGGCCGATGATACGTACCAGTTCGCTCTTAGGCAATTAGTCCGCTTTGTCTCCATATTTGTTGACCACCTTTATACAGGRTGTAMMTWSATAMSKGTTACAACCCCCTTGTATCAGGTCCGAGTGTTACGTGCTAGTGCCTGGTTTTTTGTCCACATCGATCTTAATTATTGATAGTTGTTCGCCGAAGTGTTGTTTTACCTCTTTGAGGATAGGAGCCAATGTCTGACAGGGACCACACCACTCTGCAGAAAAATCTATCAATACCAGGTTGTTCTTTTGGATTATCTCGTTAAAATTTGCCATAATATTTTAATAGGGGATAGTAAGTTTTTCCAAGTCTTCCACATCTGACTTATACATATTCAAATCTACATATCCACGTATACCTTTTACACTTCCTTTTTCAGAGAACTGCCAAATGTCCCAATGGGCTTTGGGATTTTCCACCCAGAAGTTGTAATTGGCTATCCAGAGCTTATATTCCTTAAATTCTTTTTCTAAGAAATCGGTAAAGTAGCTATCACCAGAATAGATGATAGGTTTTACTTTGTAGTGAGCTTCTACTTTGTCGAGCCAGCGTTTCAGTCCTACCTTAAGACTGTCCATAGGCTGCACGCGGGGACGCTCTTCTATATCCAATACAGGAGGAAGATCTCCGGGGCCGAGTTTTACCGTACGGATGAAGTTCGTGGCTTGTTTTATAGAGTTTTCGTTAGGGCGGAAATAATGGTAGGCGCCGCGAAGTTTGTTGATATCTTTTACTGCTTCCCAATTTTTCTGAAATCTACGGTCCTGCGCATTGGCGCCCATCGTTGCACGGACAAAGATGAAGTCTATGGGAAACTCCTCGTTGATCAGACGTACTGAATCCCATAATATTTTGCCTTGATATTCGCTGATATCTATGCCGAAACATTTGTCTCTATGGGATCTCATCAAAAGTATGTTACGGGCGTCGTGTTTGCTCTTTTCGTTGCTATCATTTTTGACTTCCTTATTGAAAGTCATATGATAGTAGTATACGATACTGTAGCGGTAATTCCAAAGACAGATAAGGAAAATCAATATGGCGGGAATGACGATACTCCATAACAAATAGGTTTTACGTTCACCGGCTGTGGAGACAAGGTTTTGTTTGCGCTTTTTCTGATATTTCGCCATATTGCGAACTAAAATAAGGTATTTAGGATTTTATAACAACACTAATTTCATGAAAGTCTATAACCCAAAGGATTGGCTTTATCCCATCAAATATCTGTTAAGTGCCGAGCATACGAAGAAAATTTTTCCTCTTATCATCGGTCTGGGATTGTTCTCTTGGTCAATAGCTTATCTGGAATTGGAATATCTTAAACTGTCGGATAAAAGCTGGGTAAAAAACATCACTACAGTACATAGTTTGCTAGGCTTTGTCCTGTCGCTTATCCTTGTGTTTCGTACTAATACAGCATATGACCGGTGGTGGGAAGCACGCAAACAGTGGGGAACATTGACCAATGTAAGTCGAACTTTATCTATCAAGTTAAATGCTTTTTTGGATAGGGAAGATAAGATCAACAGAAGTTTTTATCGCAAAGCCATTCCTTTGTTTGCCGAAACCTTATATAATTTTCTAAGGTCGGAGTATACGAAATTTATGTTGGATGAGGCTGACCATCCCGAAATAATAAGTTTGGATGATAAGAAACACGGCCCTAATCAGGTGGCGTCTTTGCTTTTTAATAAGACTAACAGTTTATATAGGGAAGGTAAGCTCTCGGGGGAGCAGCTGCGTCTATTGAACGAGGAGATAACCAGCATGACGAACGTATGTGGGGCTTGTGAGCGTATCAAAAATACACCCATTCCCATTGCTTATAGTTCTTTTATCAAGGTCTTTATCATTATCTATACGTTGACACTACCTATAGGATACGTTTTTTCCATGGGATACTTTGTGTGTTTTGCTGTGCCTTTCATTTTTTATATTTCTCATTACCATAGAGATGATCGGTGAATCTATCGAAGAACCTTTTGGGACGGATTCGGACGATTTGCCTATAGATAGAATGGCCGATAACATCAAAAAACACTGTCGTGAGATGTTGTTGCCTTAAGAATAGGGGAGGTACATTTGTCGATTTAAATTAATTGAGCTCATTTACAGTGAATAAAGAAAATCCGATAAATTTCGTTTTGCAGAAATAGGGATAATTTCTACTTTTGTGGCGGAGAGTTGGCAGAGTGGTCGAATGCGGCGGTCTTGAAAACCGTTGACTGTAACAGGTCCGGGGGTTCGAATCCCTCACTCTCCGCAAGGAAAGCTTCATCGGTAGATGAAGCTTTTTCTGTTTTAAGTCAATTTCTAAACCATCAACAGACGATTTTATATACACTTTCATCATCAGATTCGAACCGAGGAGAGAGATTAATAATAGCAGTTTTTGTTAAGTCTACTCTTAGATTAACAATGTCTATGCCTTAAGAGATGTTTTGATTTACACTCAAAATACAAAAAAGCGTGTTTAGCTCACCTTGCTAAACACGCTTTTTATATGGAGTATATTGTATTTTATTTTTTATCCGGCATAAGGATAAATTTGAACAGGCGGTCTTCCAGCAAATATTTATTAGCGACGGCTTTGATTGATTCTGCATTTACCTTTTGAAGATTTTCGAGATACTGCAATGCTTTTGCCGGATCTTCTTGTAGACGGTAGGCAGAAGAGATGGATCCTAGCCAGAAGCTGTTTTCACGTAGTTTTATTTCGTATTCTCTTTTCTTTTCCATTACGAATTTGTTCAAATCCACTTCTGAAGGGCCGTTTTGTTTGATTTTATTAATTTCATCTATAATCTTAAATGCGGAATTTGGATTCAGACGATTGATTATTTTCTTTGCTGGTGCCGAAACCGATAGAGAATGAATATCTACCTTTCGGGAATTTGTTGTATGAGGCTCCGGCTCCCACACCATATACGCCAGATTCTTCCTCGCGCAATCTTTCGATCAATTTGATGTTGAGGATAGATTCCAAGGCATCCATGTTAATGTTTTCTTGGTCATTGTAAGCGTAGTCGCCCATAAAGCTTAGGTTTACCTGCACTTTCTCCTCTTTACCTTTATGTACTTCTACGTTAATTCCTTTCGCCGGCGGAAGGATGTTGAGGTCTTTGGCGGATTCCTTACTGTTTGAGGATGGTAGCCGGCCAAATACTCTTCCAGATAAGGTAAGATTTCTTCCTCCTTGAACGACCCAACGATGGTAAAGGTGAAGTCTGAAGCGTCAGCAAACCTTTCCTTGAAAATCTGTAATGCACGATCTTTGTCTATTGAGCGTATATTTTCTTCCGAAGGCAGGTTGCGACGGATATTTTCTCCATATAATGCTTTATTAATGCTACTTCTGAAGACAAAGTTAGGGTCGTCTTCTCTGTTTTGCATAGACGCTATGGTTTTCGACACGAAAGCTTGGTAGATATCCTCATCCAAGCGAGGAGCTGTGAAATATCCATAGATTATCTCAAATTAAGGTTTTTAATCCTTCTTTGTCACTGTAGCCACTAAGTCCTTCCGAACGCTCATCGATGAAGGCGTTGACATTTACATTTTTGCCTGAAAGATATTTTTTAAACTCTACGGAAGTCAGGTTCCCTAGCCCCGAAGAATTTACGAGGTTTGCTGCATAGGCAGCTGAGAAGTAATCTGCATCACTGTATAAGGAGTGTCCTCCTTCACTTTGCGCACGTACGATGATTTCATCATTTTTGAAGTCTGTAGGTTTCAAGATTACACGCACGCCATTGCTCAAGGTTATTTCTTTAGCCTTGATAGCTTCTAAGTTTTTGGTGGACTGTACTGTTCCTTTTACCGGAGTAGACGGCAATAATGGTAATTCCGAGACTTTATCCTCGTATTTTTCTAATGTTTCACTGCTCAACGCAGCTAACCAACCATTTACTGCTGTTTCGGAAGGCATCTTCTCTTTATCCTTTTCTGGACCTAGGATGATGATATCACGGTTTACCTCGGCATAATATTTTTCTGCTACAGCATTTACATCCGTCAGCGTGATGGTAGGAAGGATTTGTTTTGTAATCCGGTAGGAGTCTTCGTTGCTTAAAACAGGACTGTTGTTTAAGAAGTGGTCGAGATATGCTTTGGCATAGACGTAAGACTCTTTCTTGTCTCTTTCATTGTAACTGTTCTCGAAATACTTTGCATAATCCGATAGGGTACGCTGTAATTCGGTTTCTGTGGCACCAAACTTTTCGAATCTTTTCAACTCACGAACGACAACCTTGATACTTTCTTCCAGCTGTCCCGGTTTTGGAATGATGGAAATATTCATTGCTTCAAATATGTTGAGGAATCCATCAATGTCTACACCGGCGTTGCGGAAAGGAGCATCAGGTTTCTGAGCAATCTCAAACAGACGGGCATTAATTATCTGTGAGTATATGCCTTTGGTAAGCTCTAGTTTATAGTCTTTATATGTTTTTGTCTCTTCAAAAGGATGTTTGATTACCATGTAGACCACCGTCTGTGGCATTTCTGGGTCTGTGACTACTTTGAACTGATTCTTATTCAGCAGCTCTATGCCCACTTTCTTCCGTTCGGCAGCTTTTTTCTGTACCTGCATATCGGAAAAGAGACGCGTAACTTCTTTCTCCATTTCTATAGGATCGATATCGCCGACGATGACGATAGACTGCAGCTCAGGTCTGTACCAGCGTTTGTGGAAGTCCCGGATGAGCTGATGTTTGAATCCTGTGATTACAGCTTCGGTACCTATAGGAAGTCGTTCGGCATACAGAGAACCATTGAAAAGCACAGGAAGGTATTGGTCCTGCATACGCTGTTGAGCTCCGCGGTTGCCGCGCATCTCTTCCATGATGACACCGCGTTCTTTGTCAATCTCTTCTGATGTGAGTAGCGCATCCTGAGCCCAATCGCGCATCACCTGAAGTCCGTTTTTCAATAATTCAGGGTCATCTGAAGGGATAGGAAGTTCATAGACGGTTTCGTTGAAAGAGGTGTAAGCGTTCAAGTCCGATCCGAACCGTACACCAGCCTTCTGCAAGTAGTCTATGAGGTCGTTTTTAGGGAAATGTTTCAGCCCGTTGAAGTTCATATGCTCCAAGAAGTGCGCTAAGCCGCGTTCTTCCTCTGTTTCCAATATCGATCCCACTTTGACACCCAGATACATAGTTACTCGCTTTTCAGGCTCTTTGTTTTTGCGGATATAGTAAGTAAATCCGTTTTTCAACTTGCCAACTTTCACTTCGTTGTCGAAGGGAAGAGGCGCATTCCAATTTATGCTGTCTTTTAAAAGTTGGGTAGCTTGAAGCGTATTTATATTAACGGGTGTGCCTGCCTCTGTGACGATGTATGAAGCAGGTAATAGCAATGCAATAGCTAATGGTTTTAATATTTTCATTAATTTAGAGTGTTAATTCTATAACAAATTAAGTGTTTTCTATCTGATTAGAAAATAGAGGAGTAGATTTTTACAGTTGTTTTTTATGTTGCAGTGGCAGAAGGTAATCCAGGAATTTAGAAAATTTCTTTTATTTGAACGCAATTTGTCAAAAAATTCCGTTTCTGCCTACCTAAATGACATTCGGAAGCTGCAAATTTTCTGTGAAGACCACCAGCTCAATATAGAAGAAATTAATGTAAAAAATGTTCAGCATTTTTTGGAGTGGGTGAACGGATTTGGCATTTCGGTATACACGCAGGCGCGTCTGATATCGGGCATAAAATCTTTTTTCAATTTTTTGCAGCTTGAGTATGAGCTATCTACGAATCCTGCTGAGCTTATTGAAACACCGCGTCTTACTCGCAAAATTCCCGACGTCCTAGAGGTACACGAGATCGATGAGCTTATTAGTGCCATTGACCTTTCTCACCCGGAAGGGATGCGCAACAAAGCTATGTTGGAGGTGTTGTATGGATGTGGTCTTCGTGTCAGTGAGCTCGTAGAACTAAAAATATCGAATTTGCATCTGGAGGTGGAATTTATCAAGATTGAAGGAAAAGGAAATAAGGAAAGGCTTATCCCCATAGGAGCACAGGCGATAAAATATTTGAAGATTTACCTTCAGGAAGTGCGTGCTAAGCAGCAGGTTAAAGCTGGACACGAAGATGTGGTCTTTCTCAACCGAAGGGGAGGCAAGCTGACCCGTGTCATGGTATTTTTGATTATTAAGGAGCTTGCGCAAAAAATAGGATTAAAGAAAAAAATCAGCCCCCACACTTTCCGTCACAGCTTTGCTTCCCACCTTGTGGAAGGAGGGGCTGATTTACGTGCTGTGCAGGACATGTTGGGACATGAGAGTATTACTACCACTGAAATTTATACCCATATCGATAAGGACTATCTGCAGTCCATCATTACACAATATCATCCAAGGTCATAAAAAAAGGGAAGCGATTATCGCCCCCTTTTTTATTCTTCGTCATTGTCAGACTTATAAAGCTCGTTGTATTCTTTTTTATATTTTTCGAGGATTACCTTACGTTTCATTTTAAGGGTAGGTGTAAGTTCACCTCCCTCTACTGTAAATTCATTATGAAGTATAATCGGTTTTTTTATTCTGCTCCCAGTTTCCGAAATGTTTGTTTGCTAGGCGAACTTCACTGTTTATCTTTTTGACGATGGTGGGATGGCTTAAAAATTCGTCTTTCGACATACCTATAAGCTCGGGAGCGCTAGAACGGCTCCAGTCCATCAGGTGACCGTAGTTAGGCACAATAAAGGCTGAGGCAAATTTCTGTCCTTCTCCTATGACCATGGCCTGCTCGATGAAATAAGATTCTACCAGCTTTTTCTCAATAGGCTGTGGGATGACATATTTTCCTCCGGAAATTTTGAACATCTCCTTCTTACGGTCTATGATTTTTATAAATTTTCCTTCTTCCAGCACGGCGATATCTCCGGTATGCAGCCAGCCGTCGATAATGGTTTTTGCTGTCTCTTCAGGATTTTTGTAGTAGCCTTGCATAACATTAGGGCCTTTCACAAGGATTTCCCCATCTTCTGCTAATTTTACTTCTACATATTTTACGGGAAGACCTACAGTTCCTACGCGGACACCCTTCTGATAATGGTTTACCGAGATGAGGGGAGAGGCTTCAGTCATACCATAGCCTTCATAAAGAGGGATACCGGCAGCCATAAATACACGTGCTAGCTTGTTATGGAGGGATGCGGAACCTGAAGCTACCGTAACTAGATGGCCTCCCAAAGCTTCATACCATTTGTCAAGGACAAGTTTTTTTGCCATTTTTAGCTGTAGGTTGTAGGCAAAAGATCTTTTTTTAGAATCTGGATCGTATTTTTCCCCTACTTTGACAGCCCAATCGAATATTTTTCTTTTAGCCCCGGTAAGCTCCTGTCCGGTTTTCATGATCTTTTCGTACACTTTCTCTAAGATCCGTGGTACGGCCGTCATGATATGGGGTTGTGCTTCCTTGACGTTTTGTCCTATTTTTTCGAGCGATTCCGCCACATAGATCGTGATACCGATATACATGTAGGTATAAATAACCATTCTCTCATAAGCATGACATGGCGGCAGGAAGGTTAGCGCCCTGTCGTAAGCCTGACAAGGAGTGATTTCACGGGCAGCCATCACGTTGAACATGATGTTGTTATGTGTCAGCATTACGCCTTTAGGCTTGCCTGTAGTACCGGAAGTGTAGATTAAGGTTGCCAGATCTTCCGGTTTTACGGCGTTCATTCGTTGTTGCAGTGTTTCATCCTTAATATTCTTGCCCAGTTCTATTATTTCTTTCCAGTTACGGGCTTCCTCGATTTCGGCAATACAGAATACATATTTCAAGGTGTATAAGGACTCCTGAAGTTTTGTAATCCTGTTTATAAAGGCTTTTGTTGCTGACTACACAGAGTTTTATTTCTGCGTCATTAAAAATATATTGATAATCTGCGTCCGTAATATTAGGATACATAGCCACGCATACAGCTCCCACTTGTTGGATAGCAAAGTCCATAATGTGCCATTCCATGCTGCTGTCGGCTATAAGTCCTACTTTTTCATTGGGCTCCACGCCCAAAGCTATAAGACCTTTAGATATGGCATCAACCTGAGCCAGAAATTCTGAAGTCTTCACTTCCTTCCACTCATGGTTAACTTTATGCGCAAAAATGGTTAGATTGGGATATAGATTCAGCTGTCTACGAGCCAAATCAAATAATCTTAAATCTTGTTTTTCCTGTTCCATATTGATATGACGGCCTTTTTAGAATTATTTTATTGGGCCGATATATTGTTCAACATTTAATGATTAAGTAAAGTTTGCGAAGATACAAAAAATAAAACTTCAAGATTTAAAATAATAGGTAATTATGTGTCGGTTATCCTGTATTATAACAAACAGATATTGTTTTTTTGTTTCGAATTTTTTCCTTTTGGGAGGATAAAGTCTAAGGTATTTGTTGAGCTGTTATTTTAAAATATTTTATATTTGAGGTTCTTTTTTTGAAAAATATTTTATAATATTGGATATTTAATACGATTTAACCAATCATAAACCTTATGGAATTTTTAAACGGTATCAATGCATTGACTTTAATTTTTGTGGCGTTATTGCTCTTTGCCATAGCTTACAGATTTTATGGCATTTTTATGGCGAATAAGGTTTTACGTCTTAATAATGCACATCCTACGCCGGCGGTAGAGTTTGCTGACGGCCATGATTATATTTCTACCAACAAGAACGTCTTGTTTGGTCATCATTTTGCAGCTATTGCGGCGGCAGGTCCTTTAGTAGGTCCTGTACTTGCTGCGCAGTTTGGATATCTTCCTGGAGCATTATGGATTTTGATAGGCTGTGTTTTAGCGGGAGGAGTGCACGATATGATTGTGCTGTTTGCTTCTGTACGTCACAGGGGGGAAAGTTTAGCGACCATAGCATCTAAAGAGATTGGGAAGACGACAGGGTATATCGCCGGTTTTGCGGTTTTGTTTATTCTTATTTTGATCTTTGGCAGGGCTATCATTGGCTTGCATCAGTGCCATGCATGAGGCTTCATGGTCTCTCTTTACGGTATTGATAACAATGCCTATAGCGATTATCATGGGGTTGTTGATGCGGTATAGGAAAGATTCCGTGCTGCTGGCAAGCACCCTTGGCGGGATCTTGCTTATCGTAGGAATTATCGGAGGGCATAGCCTGATGCAATATGATCATATAGCTAATCTTTTCCATTGGGATGTGGAAACCATTTCTATAGCTATTGCGGTGTATGGTTTTTTTGCTTCCGTATTGCCGATGTGGCTGTTGTTGGTTCCACGTGATTATCTGTCCACCTATCTTAAGATAGGAACTATTCTTATGTTGGCAGTGGGTATAATCTTTGTGCAGCCCACTATTCAGATGCCGGCAATTACATCTTTCATTCATGGTGGAGGGCCGGTCATCGGTGGTCCTGTATTGCCTTTTATCTTTATCGTTATAGCTTGCGGTGCGATTTCTGGATTTCATGCGGTCATTGCCACGGGCACTACACCGAAGATGTTGGCACAGGAGCGTGATGTGCTTTTTGTCGGCTATGGAGCGATGCTTGTGGAAGGATTTGTGGCACTGATGGCTTTGATTGCGGCCTGTACTTTGATGCCGGGAGATTATTTTGCTATCAACACCCCTGCCGCAAAATATGATTCTTTTCTGGCTGCCTTCCCGGATATGAAGGTTGTGGATTTGGATCATTTCATGGATAGAATAGGGATAGATTTATATGGAAGGACGGGAGGAGCAGTATCTCTGGCTGTAGGGATGGCTCATATATTTGATAAGATACCTTTTATGGATGATGTCGTAGCTTATTGGTACAATTTTGCTATCATGTTTGAGGCTGTATTTATTCTTACAGCTATCGATGCGGGAACACGGGTGGGGCGTTTTTTTTCTACAAGAGATGATGGGCAATTTTATTCCTGCGTTTAAAAATAAGAGTTGGCTTCCGGGAATTCTTATTAGTAGTGCTCTTTTCACTTTTGCTTGGGGATATCTGGTTTATACGGGGAATGTAAGCAGTATTTGGCCGCTTTTCGGTATCAGCAACCAACTGCTGGCAGCGTGCGGTCTTATTGTTTGTACCACTATGCTGATACGTCTGAACAGGGGTAAGTACGCCTTATGCACGGCAATACCAGGTGTGGTGATGGCTATCATCACGTTCTGGGCCAGCTATTTGCAGATTTTTACCATTTATCTCCCTCATGGACAGTATCTACTTGCTGCATTGGCAGCTTTAGCGATTGTGCTGATGTTTATAGTTTTTGTGAATGCTTTCATAAAATGGTTTCATCTGATGAAGATGAAAACTGAAAAAGTGGATAGTTATGGTGAAGTGGTTAAAGAACTGGTGGAAAGATAAATGGAAAGGCCCACTTTTTAGGGTGGGCCGGAAGAATGTTGTATATAAAATAACGATTAACGTTAATTTCTATGTTTTCAATTTAATAGGCCAAATATTATGCCAAAAAAATAAGGTGTTGTGTCCGAGGGCAAAAGAAAGATTGTAGGGAATCAGGTGTAATATTTTTATCTTAGGCACCGAATTGAATCAACCTAATATGAGTAAAAGTAATTATTTTGATGTCATAGTGGTGGGGTCCGGTATTTCCGGTGGATAGGGCTACAAAAGAATTTKRTGAGAAAGG
>NZ_JXAC01000162.1 GCF_000814685.1 Sphingobacterium sp. T2 | reverse complement strand
AACGTTTGGACAGACGTGAAGGTTGCCAAGCTGTTACGCGAGGAGTTCGTGATGGCCGAGCTTTTTGTGGATGACAAGACGGAGCTGCCGGCGGAGGAGCAGTATGTTTCAAGCTTCAGCGGCAAGAAGATTAACACGATAGGGAAGAAGAACAGCGACTTTCAGGCTTCATCGTTCAACAGCAACTCACAGCCTTTGTATGTTATTGTGGATACGGAAGGTAATGTGCTGTTGCCACCTACAGGGGCAGACTACAATGTGGACAGCTATGCTGCTTACCTGCAAAAGGGGATAGATTTGTTCAAAGCAAAGAACGCCAGCAATTAATAATTTTTTAACAAAAAAATATTGCCGATAATGATATATTTGTAATATATGAGAGAAATTAAAAATATTGCAGTATTAACGTCAGGAGGAGATGCTCCGGGTATGAATGCGGCAATCCGTGCGGTAGTGCGTGCCGGCATCTACCATGGTTTGAACGTGTTTGGTGTGAAAAGAGGATACGACGGATTGGTAAAAGACGATATCGTTCCTATGGATGCCAAGTCCGTAGCGAATATCATACAGCGCGGAGGGACAATATTGAAAACTGCCCGAAGCGAGGAATTCAAAACCTATGAAGGCCGTAAACAAGCCTATGAAAATATTAAACGTTTCGGTATAGATGCTTTGGTGGTGATTGGTGGTGATGGAACTTTTACCGGAGCTTCTAAATTTATAGAGGAATTTGATGTACCTATAATAGGGCTACCGGGAACCATAGACAACGACTTGGCCGGAACAGACTTTACTATAGGTTATGATACAGCTATAAATACCGTGGTGGATGCGGTAGACAAAATTCGTGATACTGCGGAGTCGCATGACCGTCTTTTCGTGATTGAAGTGATGGGCCGTGATTCCGGATTGATTGCTATACGTTCGGGGATTAGTACCGGAGCAGAAGCGGTGTTGATTCCGGAGCTAGAGGTTGATTACAATGCTATCATGAAGCGTTTGGATCAAACTAGAAAAAATAAGTCTTCGCGTATCATCATCGTAGCGGAAGGAGACGATGAGGGTGGTTTGGTTGTAGCAGACAAGATTAAAGAGAATTTCCCACACTATGATGTTCGTGTTTCTATTTTAGGGCATATTCAACGTGGAGGAAAGCCTACCTGTATGGACAGGGTGTTAGCAAGCCGTTTAGGCGTTGCAGCAGTGGAAGGCCTGTTGGCAGGCCGCAAGGGTGAGATGGCAGGATTGATTTGTGGGGACGTGCAGTTCACGCCATTCAGTAAGGCTATTAAGCATATTGACAAGATAAATACAAACCTAACCAGGATTGTTGAAATTCTATCGTTATAAAAATAAAGGCCTTGAAATTTGGACTGCCCCCAAAAAGTTGGACGAATTTATGCAATATTTTTGATATGATGAGCTCGGTATTCTACCGGGCTCATTCCATTTAAATTAGTTCTTATCCTTTTGTCGTTGTAATATTTAATATATTCTATAATATCCTTAGTTAATTCCAGTATTGACCTATTATTTCT
>NZ_JXAC01000161.1 GCF_000814685.1 Sphingobacterium sp. T2 | reverse complement strand
CATGATGATGTCGTCGCGAGTAGTACGGCCAAGTCGTATGCTATTTCAGGGTTAGGGTTAGCCATAGCCAATACGATAGGGCGAGGAGCCATAGTTTTCAGCATTTCGGGCGTGAGCACATCTGCTGCTGAAAGACCAATAAATACATCAGCATCCTTTACCGCTTCTTCTAATGTGTGGATGTCTCTGTCTGTTGCCCACTCGGCTTTACTAGTATCCAGGTGTGCTCTATCTTTTCGGATTACACCCTTGCTGTCCAGCATGACTATATTTTCCTTTTTAGCACCTATAGCCACATACATTGCCGTACAAGATATAGCAGCAGCACCGGCACCATTCACTACGATTTTTACGTCTGCGATATTCTTTTGTTGCAGTTCGCATGCGTTGATCAATGCTGCTCCCGAGATGATGGCTGTACCGTGCTGGTCATCGTGCATCACCGGAATATTCAATTCTTCTTTAAGACGTCTTTCGATTTCGAAGCATTCAGGAGCTTTGATATCTTCTAAGTTGATACCTCCGAAGGTAGGTTCTAGGGCTTTGACGATATTTACGAATTCGTCCACATTTTTCGTATCCAACTCGATGTCGAATACATCAATGTCAGCAAATATCTTGAAGAGAAGTCCTTTTCCTTCCATTACAGGCTTGCCGGCCTGAGCGCCAATATCTCCAAGTCCTAATACCGCTGTGCCGTTGCTGATAACGGCAACAAGGTTTCCTTTGGTTGTATATTTATAAGCATCTTCAGGGTTGTTGGCGATAGCTAAACAAGGTTCAGCAACACCTGGTGAATATGCTAATGATAAGTCACGTTGTGAGTTATAAGGTTTTGTAGGAACAACCGCAATCTTTCCCGGGCGCCCCATAGCATGATAATTTAGGGCATCCTTTTTTCTGTTAATATTTGCTCATATTTATTTTTTGGTTTCTTACTTAATCCACAAATGTATCACAAACTAATAACTAAGAAAAATAATTACTATTATTTTAGGGTGTTGAGTAGTTCAAACATTTGTCTTCTCATATCTGCTGCGCTGCGATAATAGTTGTAAACGAGCAGGGAGAAGGTGTTATTTTTTGCCATCCTTGGCAGTATGATATCCCGTATAGCCTAATGTGCCTCCGATGGTTCCGCTTTTCATGGTCATGTCGTTGTAGGTGGGAAGACTTTTTTGGAATTCCGGGAACCAAGGTCTTTTCAGTGCATATTGCATGATCTGGTTCATCGCGCGGGTGGTGACGTTGTTTTGTGGTGAAAGGCCGGAACCGTCGATGATATCCAACTCTGAAGGGCTTAGTTTTAGGCGCTGCTCCCAATATTTTTTTTACGTATTTGAGCGCCATCATAGGTTGATGTTTTTCCTCCCGTAATATATGCAATGCTTTTCAGTAATGCTTCTCCATAAAGATTAATACTGCGTTGGTTGAACCAATACACTATTTCGTGTAGAGCAGGAGAGGTATGTACGTTGATGGTTTTTGTTTTTGTGGGAACGGACAATCCCTCTTCGAAGAGGCGCTGTCCCGTCGTAATGCCTTGCGCAACGATAATGCTGTCCTGTAACAAAACTTTGTTAAGGTTGTATGCTAAGTCGTAGGCCGCATCAGGAATTGAAATTTCAATAGTCTTTTTAAGGTCTAAACCGTAAGTACCCTTGATGACTATCTTTTCGCTATAAGGTGCAGAATAGGCATATACATTATCTCCGGAGCCCTTTCTTCCGGTGGTAACATGGTTAATAACTTTTAGATAGCTTATGTCGGAAGTGAAGTTGGCAATAGGTGCCGGCTGATTTAGTGTTGTGACCGAAAAGTTGACACCGGTTTGGTTCTCTCTCCAGTTTAGCGAAGAAATTCCTGCGCCGTAATAATTTCCCATATCGGTCCATATCCATCCGCCCGGCATATCCATGCTTGGTAAAGTCTGTCGTCGGCGATGATGCGTCCCTCGACGTATTTAATACCTGCGTCAAGGATTGCTTTTTTCCATTTGTTGAGGATAACGTCTTCTTTGGTACTTTCGTAGCGGTGACTGCCTAAGGTGGGGTCTCCTTCTCCATGGATGATGATATCCCCATGTAATATGCCTAGGGAATCTATCTCTCCGGCGTACGATAAGGAGGTTTTGTAGGTAAAGTCCTTACCAAGAATATCCAATGCCGTTATGGAGGTGATGACTTTCAAAGTGGAGGCAGTAGGAAGTCCTATGGAAGCATTTTTTTCAAACACCGTCTCGCCCGTTTCGGAATTGATGACATGCAGGGAGGCTATGCCGTTTGCGAGCGAAGGGCTTTTTGTAAAAGTAGCGAAATTTTGCTCTAGCTTTTGTTTGGTGGTTTGGGCTTGTATGTTAATTATTGTAGAAAGTAAAGCCGATGCAACAAGTAGTATATTCTTCTTCATAAGATAAAGGTATAGGGCAAATATACGTTTTACCGATAAGGATTGAAGGTCCTCTATTGTAAAAATAGTGTATTGTATGATGTGGTTATTATAAATTGGTTATATAATTTTTTAACTTGCAATCAGTATAATAGTTAATAGCATGTCAAAGCATTTAGAAAGATTAGGAAAGATCAGAGAAGCTATGCGCCAACAGGGCATAGATGCTTACATTATACCATCATCAGATCCTCATATCAGTGAGTATCTTCCTGATAGATATAAATGTATTGCCTGGGTTTCAGGATTTACGGGTTCGGCCGGAACTTTGGTTATCACGCATGACTTTGCGGGATTATGGACTGATGCACGATATTTTGTTCAGGCAAATGAGCAGTTGCAAGGGTCCGGCTTTGAGTTGGTGAAGCTTAGGATTCAGGGAGCAGCAGAATATGCGGAATGGCTAGCAGAAAAGTTGTCTGCTGGTGCCAAGGTTGCTTTCGACGGCAATTTGGCATCCTTACTTGTAGCGCAGACAGTGAAAAACACATTGGAACCTCTTCAGATTGAGGTGGATGGCCATACGGATTTGCTGTCCTCTATCTGGGACGACCGTCCAGCTCTGCCACAGGTAAAAGCATTCCTTTTGGATGAGAAAACAACAGGCCAGTCTACTACGTCTAAGTTGGAGGCCGTACGTCAGATTATGGCCAAAAGTCGTGTAGAAAGTCACTTTATCTCCTCGTTAGATGATGTGGCTTGGCTACTTAATATTCGTGGTCAAGATGTGCCATGCAATCCTGTTGTGTTATCTTTTGTGTACGTGTCGCAGCAGGAGGCTATCCTGTTCATTTCGGAAGGTAAGTTGGATGAACAAGATATAGCTGCGCTCAACGGTCATGGGGTGCAGGTAAAACCTTATGAGCACGCTTTCGATTTTGTGAAGCATATTACAAGCTCATCTATTCTTATCGATCCTAAACGCACTTGTTTTGCGATTTACGACAGTATTCCTTCTTCGGTAAAAATTGTCGAAAAAATAAATCCTTCTACAAGTCTGAAAGCTGTAAAGAATGAGGTAGAGCTGAATCACATCCGCCAGACCATGATTTATGACGGTATTGCTTTGACCAAATTTTTCAAATGGCTAGAAGAAACTGTAGGAAAAGAGGAGCTGTCCGAGATCTCTATTGCGGAGAAGTTGCAGGCTTTCCGTGCCGAGCAACCCGGATTTGTAGATGTTAGCTTCAGCACGATAGCAGGGTATTTGGAGCACGGTGCCTTGCCGCATTACCATGCTACCGAACAAAGTAATTATACGTTAAAACCTGAGGGCTTGTTGCTCGTGGATTCTGGTGGTCAGTATCGCACAGGAACAACAGATATTACACGCGTGGTGTCATTAGGCAACATCACCCAAGAGGAAAAAGATGACTATACCATAGTGCTCAAAGGTACCATCGAAGGTAGTCAGGCTATCTTCCCTGTAGGATCTAAAGGCTATCAGATTGACGCTATCACAAGACGTCCTATCTGGGCAACATTGCGTAACTATGGCCATGGCACGGGGCACGGTATCGGCTTTTTTCTAAACGTGCACGAAGGTCCACACGTGTTCAATCCTACCAATGTGGATATTGCCATCGAAGAAGGTATGATTACTTCTATAGAGCCTGGATTGTATAGAGAAGGTAAGCACGGCATCCGCATCGAAAACTTAGTCTTGGCACGTAAGTATTATAGCAGCATTTTCGGTGATTTTATGCATTTCGAAACATTGACCATCTGCTATATTGATACGGCCTTGGTGAATAAGGAGTTGCTAGACCAAACCCATATTGATTGGCTGAACAACTATAACCAGTGGGTGTTTGATATGTTGTCGCCACATCTGTCTCAGGCTGAAAAGGAGTGGTTAGCACAAAAGACTAAAGCTATTTAACAATCATAAGTATAAAGGGATAAAATGGTTTATCCCTTTTACAATTTTAACCGTATTATAAACAAATATTCGTATTCGGAACGTTAAAAAAAGCTGATTATGACCACACGTAGAACTTTCTTACAGAAGTTGGGTGTTTCTTCTTTGGCTGTTACGTTGGCGCCCTTGTTTTCCAGAGGAAGGGAAGCTGCTGTGGCGAACAAGCCTATAGTTTTGTCGACTTGGGATTTTGGACTTAAGGCCAATGAGGCGGCATGGCAAATTTTAGGTGCGGGAGGCAGGGCATTGGATGCTGTAGAGCAAGGGGTTCGGGTTACAGAAGCCGATCCGGAAGAGCGCAGCGTGGGATATGGCGGTCGTCCGGACCGTGACGGAAAGGTGACCTTGGATGCATGCATCATGGATGAAAATGCCAATATAGGATCGGTAGCAGCCCTTCAAAACATAAAACATCCTATCTCCGTGGCACGTGCTGTGATGGAAAAGACACCTCATGTGATGTTAGTAGGGGAGGGTGCTTTGCAGTTCGCTAGAGAACAGGGATTTAAGGAAGAAAACTTGCTTACCGAGGCGTCGGAAAAGGAATGGAAGGAATGGTTGAAGACAGCCAAATATGAACCGGTGGTCAATATTGAAAATCACGACACTATAGGCATGATAGCCCTCGATGTTCACGGTAATCTTTCCGGAGCATGTACCACGAGTGGTATGGCTTTCAAGATGCATGGTCGTGTGGGTGATTCCCCTATTATCGGAGCCGGACTCTATGTAGATAATGAGGTGGGCGCCGCCACGGCAACAGGCCATGGTGAGGAAGTAATACGTACGGTTGGATCTCATCTGGTCGTAGAGCTGATGCGCCAAGGAAGGACGCCTCAGCAGGCATGTGAGGAGGCTGTACGGCGAATAGTGAAGTTTATAGAGAAAAGAGAAAAAACTTTAACCCATACACAGGTGGGCTTCATCGCACTCAACAAAGCGGGAGATTATGGTGCTTATTGTATCCATGGCGGTTTTAGTTTCGCCAAATACGATAGGCAGGGCAATGAACTTATCAAAGGAAAATCTTATCTGAACAGCTAATGGCAAAACTTGAAATAGCTTGTTTCAACAACAACTCAGCTTTAGTGGCACAGGCTAACGGCGCTGATAGGGTGGAGCTGTGTGCAGGAATGGAAGTGGGAGGTACCACTCCTTTCTTAGAGGATGTTCAGTATGTGCGGGATGCATTGCATATCAAACTGAATGTGATGATACGACCACGGGGGGGCAATTTCGTTTATTCTGCCGAAGAGCTGGAACAGATGAAGACCGACATTATCACTTTTAAAAAGCTAGGAGTAGATGGTTTTGTTTTCGGCATTCTTAATGAAGACAATACGGTGGATACCGTGTTGAACAAAGAGTTGGTGGAGCTAGCGTCTCCTGCGTCATGTACATTTCATCGGGCTTTTGATGATGTACCGGACTATAGGGCAGCCCTTGAAGAGGTGATTTCCTGTGGCTTTACTACGGTGCTTACTTCAGGATGTACCTCTAATGTGGACAAAGGTTTGTATACCTTAAAGCGTTAGTACAGCAGGCGGGAGATAGAATTGTAGTCATGCCGGGTGGAGGTGTACGTTCATCGAATATAGAGCAATTGTTGCATGAAACAGGAGCTTCATACTTCCACTCCTCAGCCATTACCGATAATAGTGACATTGCGGACCCGCAAGAAGTGCACAGATTAAAGACTCTTTTAAATAAGCAAGGGGTTTGAGAACCCCTTGCTATTTTGCTATTTTGATTTTTCCAATGCTTGTAGGATATCACCTATAATATCTTCCTGATCTTCCAGTCCTACTGAAAGGCGTATGGTGCCGGGATTAATTCCCAAGGAGACACGTTCTTCTTCTTTCAGTTTGGCATGTGTTGTGGTTGCCGGATGGGTAGCTATGGTTCGTGAATCTCCCAGATTTGAAGTATAACGAATCATCTCTAATGCATCAATAAAGCGGAAGGCTCTTTCCTTTCCTCCTTTAACATCAAATGTAACGATACCACCGCCGGCTTTCATCTGTTTTTTCGCCAGTTCGTACTGTGGATGGGAAGGTAAGAACGGATATTTTACCTGCTCTATTTCCGGATGTTTTTCCAGCGTTTCGGCTAATGCCAATGCGTTGGAGCAATGTCTATCCATACGAAGGCCTAATGTCTCCAAGCTTTTTGATAGTATCCACGCATTGAAAGGCGACATGGCAGGGCCGGTATGACGTATGAAGAACATCAGCTTATTGATTAGCTCTTGTTTCCCTGCAATTACCCCTCCTAGGACGCGTCCCTGTCCGTCCATATATTTGGTTGCAGAATGTATGGCTAAGTCAAAGCCGTATTTTAAAGGTTTTTGGAGGTACGGGGTAGCAAAACAATTATCGATGGAAAAAATTATATGTGGATGTTTTTCTTTGAGTTTCCCTAGAGCCTCCAAATCGTACAATTCCAATCCTGGATTGGAAGGAGATTCCAAGAATACGATTTTGGTGTTGGGCTGGATGGCCTTTTCCCACTCTTCGATATTGGAGGAGTGGACATAAGTGTAGGAGATTCCCCATTTAGGAAACAGCTGTGTCAACAACTGGTGGGTAGAGCCGAATATTGCGCGGCTTGAAACAATATGATCGCCATTTTCTATGAAAGCAGCAAAAGAAGCAAATACTGCTGCCATTCCAGAAGAAAATGCTAGCCCTGCCTCAGCTTGTTCTAAAGTACATACACGATTGATAAATTCAGTAGTGTTAGGGTTTGCGTAGCGAGAGTAAACCATCCCTTCCTCTTCTTCTGCGAAGATTGCCCTACCTTGTTCCGCACTGTCGAAGATGAAGCTGGATGTAAGATATAAGGGTACAGAGTGTTCCCGTGTAGCTGAACGCGGAGCTTGCTCACGGATTATTCTGGATTGATCTTTTTTCATAACAGTGGTAAAGTTAAGGATTTGTTGTTTGAAAATTTGTCATTTTATAGGCTAAAATTTTCAAATTTTGTAAAGCGTAGATATAAATTCTTTGACATAATGAATTTGATATATTATGCTAGGAGAATAATTTAATTTTTCTTTATAGTTACAAATAAATATAAATTCATATTTTAAGGGAAAAATAGCGTTTACAACGAATCACCGATTATAAGTCTTAAAATGGTATTGTCTATGAGAAAATTCTCCTCTTTAAATAAGATTTTAGTAACACAAATTCTTGTTTTGGGTTCAGCGTCTTTTCTGTGGGCGCAGGAGGCACCGAAGCCTTTTGGTGCTGTTCCTACGGAACGTCAGCTACGCTGGCATGAAATGGAGATGTATTGTCTTATTCATTATACGTCCAACAACTTTTCAAGATAAAGAATGGGGTTTTGGAGATGCGGATCCTGCTATTTTCAATCCTTCTCATTTTGACGCACATCAGATAGCACGTGCTGCCGCTTCGGCAGGCTTCAGAGGGCTGATCAGTGTGGCGAAGCATCATGACGGCTTTTGCCTGTGGCCCACCAAAACGACAACCTATAGTATAGCCCGTTCGCCATGGAAAAATGGTAAAGGCGATATGGTGCGTGAATTTATGGAGGCCAGTCGAGAAAACGGATTGAAGTTTGGTGTCTATCTTTCGGCGTGGGACCGTAACGATACAAGGTATGGCACTCCGGCATATGCGGAGGCATACCGGGAGCAGCTTACGGAGCTGATGAGCAATTACGGCGAGCTGTTTACCTCATGGCACGATGGTGCTAACGGCGGTGATGGATACTATGGCGGACGTAAAGAAAAACGTATTATAGATCGTACAACTTATTACGAGTGGGAGGAAAAGACGTGGGCTATAGTTCGTAAGTTGCAGCCTATGGCCTGTATCTTTTCTGATGTAGGGCCCGATATGAGATGGGTAGGCAACGAAAAGGGATATGCGGCGGAAACCTCGTGGGCAACGATTACCCCAATAGGCCTTAATGGAGCTAAGCCTGTGCCCGGAGCGGTAGAAGAACACAATCTACCTACAGGCGATCGCTTTGGCCGCTTTTGGATTCCGGCAGAATGTGATGTTCCTTTGCGGGACGGGTGGTTTTACCATAAAAATCAGGATTTGCGCGTAAAAACTCCCGAACAGCTCTTCGAAATCTATCTTAAATCGGTAGGTCGCGGAGCAAATATGAATTTGGGCTTGGCTCCTATGCCCGAAGGTATATTGCATCCTAACGACGTGAAGGCTCTGCAATATTTCGGAAGAAAGTTGCGGAAGACCTTTGAGACCAATCTTGCTAAAGGGGCTGTAGCCACCTCCACCTCTTTGAGAGGCAACAGTGCGGCGTTTGCTCCCGCCAACATTTTCGACGGTGACAGATATAGCTATTACGCACCGGAGGATGGCGTTTTCACTCCCGAGATTGAGGTCACATTGGATGGTGAGAAAGAATTTGATATCATACGGTTGCGTGAAAACATCAAGCTGGGACAGCGCATGGATTCTGTTCAGGTATGGATCTGGAAAAATCAGCAATGGCAGCATGTAGCATCGGCAACAAGCATAGGTGCGAACCGATTGATAAAATTGTCTGAGCCTATAAAGACTTCGAAGCTTAAGATCTGTCTTTTTGCTCCAGTAGAACCTACTTTGAGTGACTTTGCCTTGTTTAAAGAGTTTAAAGAACCGTTTTTCTTCGATTCTCCGGCTATGGAGAATAATGAAAGACAGAGCTATTCCTTTGTGAATAAAGAGAAAACAAAAAAGGACATCGAACGCTCACTTTTTGTTATTAAGGGAAATGAGATGGTGTTCAAGCTAGATGGTTCGGTGACCAAGATGGTGTATGAGCCACGGCAGGATGGTCGTAAGGAAGGTATAGTCATAAAATATGCTATCTACAGCAGTGATGACGGTAAAACATGGAGCAGCGTGACGCGAGGCGAGTTTTCCAATATTCTGGCTAATCCTGTACAGCAAATCGTTGAATTCGGCAAAACAATAGATGCGAAGTTTATTAAAGTTGTGGCTCTGGAAAATTCAGAAATTACGTTTAAGGATTTAGCTTTTTATAAATAAGCAGTATTAAGTTTGAACTATACTTTTTGTTCGAAGAAACTTGATTTTAATGTAAAAAAATCATTAATTTAAGTTAAAAAGTAATAAGATATGAAAAGTATAGTTCATTTATTGAATGGGCTAGCTTTAGTATTCATCTTATTATTAGCCGTTTCCTGTAAAAAAGATAGTATAGTCCGTGATGATGATGAGTTAGCCTATTCTGTCACTTTTGCTATCCATCAATTCTCCAATACCAGCAGGTATTTGGCAGTAAATTCTTCTTCCGGTGGGGCATTGCTGGCTTCCACAACCCCTAATGTAGGTGATGGATACCTGTATTTCTGGAGTTTTAATAATGAAAGTATAAATCCGGATATCAAATATGATTATAGGGCAGAACCTTCCATAACCTACAATAATGGCATAGTGCCGACCAATTTCAATGCTAATGGTTTTGCTTTTGAAGATTTCGCTGCCGGCAAATCCGTGAGCATGACGGGAGCGAGGGAGGTGTTTATCAAAATGCCTATCCACGATGTTATTGCTATTCGGTCGTTTGCCTTTGATATTACAAGTACCAATACCGGGCCTAAGGATTTTGAGATTTATTATAGCATTGATGAGGGAGATAATTATGTGGCGCTAGCGTTGAACAACCAGTTTGGAAATGTAACTTCCAATACGAAAAACAGTTTTTCGTATGAGCTGGATACCATATCTATACAGGGTGAGGAGCTTTGGATGAAGCTGGTGATGAAGGCAGGAGAACGGGGAAGTTCTGGCGAATATAATGAGTCGCAGGGAGTAGTCAGGTTGGATAATATCAGACTTGTGGGGGAGGCATCTACTTTCACACATCCACAACCCATTAACGAGCTGTACTATTTTATTTTCCATAAGGATAAGCCAGGGGTAAAAAGTGTAGGGGTTGTGGACTTTTCGGAAGATATGCAGCTTCAGGTTCAGCTTCCAATGGGAGAGTATGATGTCTTTTTTGTTTCCAACACTTCTCAAAGCCCATTGATTTTCCCTTCTTCTATTGAAAAGGCAGCGGATATATATTGCTCGAATCTATTTTCTAACCACGAGGCCGATATTTTTGGGTACGTTGGTACCCTTACGGTAAGTGGAGAGCAGGTGCAGCCCATACTGCTGACACGTCTTTTCAGCCAAATTAAGATAGAATTTACGGATGCCGGAGATTTGTCATTGGTAAAGGAGTTGGTGGTCACACAGCAGCATGAACCATTTTTTTTATGCTCCATTCGGTAGCTTTGCTTCCAATCCAATATTGGATCAGACGAGTATAACCTTTACGGAAGATTTTAGTACCAATAAGCAGGTGGTCTTCAATCAGTTTTTGGGATTGCTGCAGGAGACCAAGCCTGTGCTCTATCAGGTGGAGGTATATGGTGCAAATGGATTATTGCGTACATTCCAGCTTGGAAGCTTTTTGAAGAATAATATGCAGCTTGTCTTTCGGGGAGAGCTGCTCAATGAGCTGACATGGCCCGTAGGCTTCCAGATTATCAAAAATGAAAATTGGGAGGGTTCTTTGACAGATACTTTCTAAAATAAAGCTAAAGCCCCGATTAGTGGGGCTTTGGCGTATGTAGTAGTTTTAGTCGTTGACAGTGAGTTCTCCACGTATGTCTTTTTCTATCCAATAGGCTACGGCCTGTTGGTCCATGAGCTCGCCTTGGAGGTACATCAGCTTTGTTACTGCGGCCTCAAAAGTCATGTCATATCCATTGAGCACGCCTATATCTTTCAGTCCTTTGCTAGTTTCGTATCTTCCCAGCTCTACGGAACCTACCTTACATTGCGATATATTGAGAATATTTTTCCCTTGTTTGATAGCATTTTCGAGAAGGTCCAAAAACCATTTTTCGGTAGTGGTATTGCCGGAGCCGAAGGTTTCCATGACGATGGAGCGCACATCGAGATCAAGGATAGACTTTACAGTAGAGGGGCTTATGCCCGGAAAAAGCTTTAATACCGCTACTCTGTTATCCAAATTGTTGTGGCAGATAAACTCTTTATCCGAGTTGTTCATCAGCGCATCGAAATTATATTTCAGATGTATGCCTGCTTCAGCGAGGACAGGATAGTTTGGTGAGCGGAAAGCTTCGAATTTTGCGGAGTTGTATTTGAAAGCACGGTTGCCGCGGAACAGCTTATTGTCGAAGAGGATGCACACCTCTTGTACGATAGATCTGCCATTATGTTTTGCGGAGGCAATTTCCAAGGCTGTCATCATGTTTTCGCGGGCGTCGGTACGTATTTCACCGATAGGAAGTTGTGAGCCCGAAAAGATTACCGGCTTTTGGAGACCTTCCAGCAGGAAGCTTAACACGGAAGCCGAGAAGGCCATGGTATCCGAGCCGTGAAGGATGACAAACCCGTCATACTCGTCATAATTATCCCGAATCAATTCTGCCATTTGGATCCATATTTCAGGAGTCATATTGGAAGAATCGATGATAGGGTTGAAGGAGTGTACGGTAAGTTTATAATCCAGCCTGCTTAAGTCGGGAAGGTTGTTTTTGATCAGTTCGAAGTCGAAAGGCACAAAAGTTCCTGAGTGGTCCTGAACCATCCCTATTGTACCGCCCGTATATATGATGAAAATATTCATGTTCTAAATGCCAAAAATCTCTTTTGAATTTTGTGTCGTTATGGCTGCTATCTCTTCAACGCTGAGGTTGTGCAGTTCGGCCATTTTCTGAGCGACGTAAATGAGATAAGAACTTTCGTTCTCTTTCCCTCTATAAGGAGTTGGTGCCAGATAAGGGGCATCCGTTTCCAATACTATATGTTGTAGATCTATTTCTTTGACTACGGCATCCAAGCCTGCTTTTTTGAATGTCACCACACCACCTATCCCCAGTTTGAATCCCAGATTTATGGCTCTATGGGCCTGATCCAAAGTTCCCGTGAAGCAGTGGAAGATTCCAAACAGCTTTTCATCATTCATCTCATCCAACACCTCAAATACTTCGTCAAAAGCCTCCCGACAATGGATAACGATAGGTAGGGACATCTCTTTGGCCCATTGTATCTGTGTGCGGAAAGCTTGCTGTTGCCAAGCTAAGGTGCTTTTATCCCAATAAAGATCAATTCCTATTTCGCCGATAGCATAGATTTTTGATTTCTCTATAGCCTCATGGATGGTTTGCAGCTCCCCTTTAAAGTTTTCTTTTACGCTGCAGGGATGCAAGCCCAGCATAGGAAAACAGAGGTCTGGATAGCGCTTCGCCGTTCCAAACACCGCGTCTATGGATTCCGTATCTACGTTAGGTAAAAAAAGTCTTTTGATATGGTGATCAAGGCAACGTTGTATTTGCTGATCCAGCTTTTCCGTACCTAGATGATAGTAGATATGTGTATGCGTGTCGGTGAGTATGATGTCGTTGGAGATTTCCATGTTTTCAAATTGGCGTAAAAATAAGAAATTGATAATATACTGGTTAACAGGAAATAGAAAAACACGATTTTATCAACAAAATCGTGTTTTTATTTATAAAGTCTTAAAATATAGACTGAATAAGTATTTACTGTTTAACTAGTTTTGCGCTGGGGCTGATGCCTGAGGATTTTGCTCTGGCGCTTTGCCTTTCACTACTTTCACTAGTTCCAAGTCGAAGATCAACGGTGCGTAAGGAGGAATTTTACCTTGAGGTTGTCCGTTAGCGCCGTAAGCCTGACTAGAAGGGATGATTAAGGTCGCTTTAGAACCTTGGTTGATCAACTTAAGACCTTCCACCCATGCAGGAATAATAGGGTCTACACCTAACACGAATTTGATAGGTTCGAAAGTACGCATAGGGTTTACAGGTAATTTAGCTTTCTCCGCTTCTTCTTTGATAGATGTATCAAACACTTTGCCGCTAGTCAGTTTACCCACATAGTTTACATACACGGTATCGCCATCTACAGGTTTTGCACCTTTACCTTCAGAGGTTACAACGTATTGAAGGCCACTAGCCGTTTTCTTAGGTTGTAGTTTATTAGAAGCGATATATTTTTCGATTTTAGCTGGTTCTGCCGTTTCTAATTTTTTCAATTCAGCGTCGAAGAACTTGTTCAACTCTGCAGAAGCTGTAGAGTCGTTGTAGCTAGCTTTCGACAGGTGTTTGCGGATAGATAATTTGATAGTGACATATTTGTCCGCGAAAGGCATCTTAGGCTGGCCGGATTTTGCTGCTGCGGTATCCAAATTCAAACGGAATACTGCGCTGTCTCCTTCTCCTAAGTAAGTGAAGGCTGTGATGAAGTCTCCTTTGTAACGTCCCGGAACAGAATCTGGAGCGATTTTCAAGGCGCTAGGCAAACCCAATTCGAAAGTACTGTTGATTAATGAGTCGTTGCGGTCAGAGAGTACTTCCATGTCATAAATCACATAGTCTTCTGCCTGGATTTTTGGTTTACCGTTGTCCTTAACGATTTTATACTCTAAACCTCCATCTCCTTTTTTGAAGTTTTGGCATGCTGTGGTCATTAAACCTACGGCTGCAGCCATTAAAAAAATTGATTTTTTCATTTTATTGATTAATACTTATTTACTATTTTAAATAATGTGAATATTCAGGTAAAATTGATTTAAACTTATTCACTACCGAAGCCAAATCTTCTGTTGAGCTGCCTCCGGAAGCGTTGAGATGCCCTCCACCGTTGAAATATTTCTTACAAATTTCATTGCAAGGTATTTCGCCGATTGAACGCAAAGATAATTTAATTAATTCTGTTCTGTCAACTATTAGTGCTGCTAATCTTATCCCTTTAATAGACAAGGCGTAGTTGACCAAACCTTCTGTATCTCCGGTGCTCACATTGAACTTTTCCAAGTCACTTTTGGAAAGAGAAAACAATGCGGTATTGTATTCCGGAATTACTTCTAGGCAATTTAATAAACAATATCCGATAAATTTCAATCTTTTTTCAGTATTGCTGTTATAAATATTTTCGTGTATCTCCCAGTTGCGTGCTCCGGCGTCTATAAGTTTGGCGATGATATGATGTACTGCCGAGGTGGTAGAGCGGAATCGGAAAGAACCGGTATCCGTCATTATTCCGGCGTAGAGACAACTTGCCACATCGGCATTGATAGCTTTTTCATCCTTACATATGTCGGTGATGAAGCTGTAAACGAGCTGTGCTGTCGCTGCGGCGGTAGAATCCCAATAGCTTAAGTCTGCAAAATCTTCCGGATCGAGGTGGTGGTCTACCATCCATTTTTGTCCTTTGGCATCTCGGATGATAGGTTCCAACACATTGGTGCGCGACAAAGCGCTATAGTCCAAACAGAAGATAATATCTGCCTTTTCTATCAGCTCTTGTGCTAGGGAAGGGTTTTCGGCGTGGATAACCACTTTTTCTCTTCCCGGCATCCAATCCAAAAAGGTAGGGAAATCAGAAGAAGTGACCACAGCAACCTCATGATTGTGTTGTATCAACCAATGGTAAAGTCCTAACGAAGAACCTAAAGCATCTCCGTCCGGTTTATGATGCGTAGTAATTGTTATTCGTTTAGGTTTGGTTAATAGTTGTAAATTCTCTTCTCCTTTTAACATAAAATATTCATGAATACAAACGTACAAAAAATAATAGCTTTATCTCAATTTATTTTTGATGTTTGAAGGCGTATAACTTCTTATCCCTGCGTGTACATAGGAGGAATATCTCGCTGTTGTAATTGATTTTGCCATAATAGAATAGGGGCAGTCCTTCTACAGGGAATCCTTCGACCAAGGTATTGTCGCCACTGAAGAGGTATATCAGGTTGGTTGCTTTGGAAGCTACGCCGATGAGGCTGTTGCTTGTCCTTCCATCCCTGAAGTACTGAGGTTTATCGTCAATGTTTTTGGTGAAATGATATTCGTAAAGCGTGTCTTTCTTTGCTATGTCGACAAACTGAAGACGGTTGTCGTGGATAAGAATCATCTCGGGAGCTGAGGAGCCTGCGATATTGATGAAATCTACATGATGTCTATTTGCTTTGCTGTCGAACGTATGCTGGTCAACGACCTTATCTTCGGCAATTCGATATAAGGTATGGTTGGTAGCATATGCCAATAGCTCGTAGCTGTTGTTACCTTTGTCTACCACTCCTAGCGGGAATCTGAACTCTACATCACCGGGGATATCTATCTCCTTACGCAGGGAGCCATCCTGATTTATGAAGTAAATCCGTCCGTACGAGGAAGCGATGACAAATTCTTTACCAATTTGTTGCACTTCACCTAATAGTGTTCCGTCAGCCGTGATGTTTTTCCACTCTTCTATCATATTTCCGTCTAGGTCTATGGCAAGAATCTTATTTTTCGTAGGGACGAGCAGTGCTTCTTTGCCGGCGGCTGTGGCCGCTAGTGGTGCGGCAACAGGGGTATCGGATAATCCTCTTGAAAAACCTTTTTTATTTTTTCCGTCCGTATCGAGACGGTATAATCTGTTTTTGTCGGTGACAAATATTATGCTGCGGTCTTCAAGCTGTTTTATTTCTCCCACAATCCTTCCAGAGATGACGGTAGACCACATTTTTGTGCCGCTAGGATGGATGGCGTGCAGAGTGTGGTCAAGCTCTTGGATAAGGATGAACTGTGTGGAGTCCGAGTGTTCGAAGACGTATGGCGCCGTGATCGCCTTATTTGCTAGAGGATAACTCCATTCCGGAGTGCCCCCCAAGGCATTTTTGCTTTTGTAGAGGGCGTACAGCTGTGAACCGAAAGCTCCGTTATTTCCTGAAAGCTGTAATGACCAAGAGTAGAAATCCTTGAAACCATAGTTTTCATCATCCCTGAATTTTTTTTGATACTTCGCGGGAAGGGAATACAAAATTTTGGAGTAGGCGTTCTTGTTATGAATGAACAATGTTACGTTGGCTTCGTTGCCTTGTAGTTTTTCAAAGTTTTTGAATCCTAAGGTCCCTGTTAGGAGATCTTTACGGTCATAACTATTACGATAGTATCTTAAATCGGCTAGAATGTTGGATATTACCAATACGTCCTGTACGCGTGTGACGTAGGGGCGGCTCATATTTTTGAAGGGCTCCCCATAGATACTGTAGAGTATGTTTGATGTCTTGAAGCGGTAGATATTATCACCTGCATCTTCCAGAAGAGAGGACGCCACATCTTTCCATGCTGTGGTGTCGTTTAAAGCTACGAAGGCTAGCTGGCTTTGGTTGGTCATTTCCACCACAGCGAAATTATGCTGCCATGTTGCTATGAGTTTATGCAAGCTGCTATTTTCTTTGTCAAGATTCTCAAGCAGAGAAGCTACCTTTTTTGTTTCCTGACGTGCTTCGAAATACTCTTTGAGGTCGGAAGCGAATTTAGGGTAGCTGCTGAGGCTATACTCCATGAAAACGGCAGTATTGGAAGGGAAAAAATTGTAAAGTCGCTGTGTTCTTTTGCTTTGATAACGGAAGAGAGCGATGTAGTTTCCTTGGGTCTGTTGAAGCTGGCTTTCGCCGGTAAGCATCAGTGCATCTTGCTTGAAGTTGATGTTCCATGTGGATTGTCCTTCCAGACCTAAAAACTGATCAAGGAAAAAACCTTTCTCCTTCTGCTGGAAATGTTTGACAAGAGCTTGGAAGTTTTGATGAGGAAAATACACGCTGAAAGGGGTGTTTTTCGAGTTGTTATGGATAAAATAGTCTATCTGCTTTTCCGACAGTTTAGGAATACTTTTGTTTAATGTCGAAACTATTGTCTGTAAGGAAGAGGAAGCAAAGAGCACGTGTTGATAATAGGTCGTGTACAAAGTGGTGTCCGGATTGCCGAAACTTAAAGTAGTGATTTTGTTGCCCAAGGTATCGACCGATCCTATTTTATAGTGCTTGGCAAACTGATTAATCAGGCTGGTCAACTGGCTTTCGCTGATGTTTTCGGAGGTCGGAATGGTAATCAGTAGATTCAACGAATCCTTATCCGGATGGAAGGAAAGGAATACATCCTGCTCGGCGATGTAGTCGTACAGCGCATCGTGACGCAGTAGCTGATTTTTGTATCGCTTTAGGAGGGAGATATCTTTTTTACCCAATAAAGCATCGAAAAGATCAAAATCTTTGAATATATTGTCTGTAACTTCATCGTTCTTTATCGAAGCGATGAGGAAAGTATTTTCCGGCAAGTATTTTAGTGGTTTGAGTGTGTTGTGCTGCTCTCTGTTGAGTCCACTGAAATAGTAGATCGAGGCAGCGATAACGCCAAGAAACAAGAGCACCGCAAGAATTATTGTATTCCTCATTCTACAAACCTAAATAATTACTTTGAAAGGAAGAAAAACCTAATTAAAAACAATCAATTAGTATAGCGATTTACATTATTTTTTTATTTACATTTATCACTAGTTTTAACTTAAACAATTCTGAGTAAGTATTAATGAATAAACAGATCATTCTTACAGCTTCATTCTTTGGACTTTTGGCTGTGATTTTGGGGGCTTTTGGTGCACATGGTTTGGAAGGCAAAATAAGTGAGTACCATATTGGTACATGGAAGACCGCTAACCAGTATCATTTTTACCATACTTTTGCGATGTTGTTTTTATCTACCTTTTCAAGAGCCAAGAGTCAATCTATCCGTGTTTCCTTTATCTTCTTTACTGTGGGGATCCTGTTGTTCTCTGGATCGTTGTACCTGTTGAGTGTTCGAGAGCTACTTGGAGCGTCGGGACTGACGATTTTAGGGCCGGTGACACCGCTGGGAGGAGTATGTTTTATGGTAGGATGGATTAGGCCTTTTTGTGGCGGACATTGAAAAACAGAGCATAGACTTTATCTGTCTCAAGAAAATATAAGGCCTCTGGTAAATGCTATCAGAGGCTTTTTCTTTACATTTGTGCTATGTCACATCCGGATTTATTTGCAGAACGCAAAACGTATTTTGTAGATGTTATTTTGCCATTGGCTATCGCCAAAACCTATACTTATCGTGTTCCTTTTGAGCTTAACGAAAAGATTGGGATAGGCAAGCGGGTCATTGTGCAGTTTGGCAAGAACAAGGTATATTCCGCCATTGTCAGGGATATTGGTACTGCAGCCCCGGAGAAGTACGAGGCCAAATATATTTTGGATGTTGTGGATGATTATGTTATCGTGGATGAGGGCCAGCTTAAGTTGTGGGATTGGATAGCAGACTACTATATGTGCCATCTGGGAGAGGTGATGCAGGCAGCATTGCCGGCCGCTCTAAAGATGGCGTCGGAGACGAAGATTGTTGCGGCAGATAATGCTGAACTGGACCGCAGTACGCTGTCGGATAAAGCCTTTTTGGTGTTGGATGCCTTAGATGTGGCGGGAGAGCTTAGTGTGGCGGATGTGACCAAAATTTTGGGGCAGAAGACGGTATTTCCTTTGTTGAAATCACTTTTTGAGCAGGGTTTTATTCTCATTTCCGAAGAGATTAAAGAGCGCTATAAGCCCAAGACGAAAGCTTTCCTCCGCCTAGCTTCTACCTATAACGACGGCGAAGGGTTACACCTTTTGTTGGATAGCCTCAATAGGGCTCCTAAGCAGCAGGATGCCGTGCTGGGATATATCCAGCTTTCCAAGATGCAGGAACATATAACACGGCAAGACCTTATGGAGGCTAGTGGATGTGGTAGCAGTGCTATTACTTCGTTGATAGATAAAGGAGTTTTTGAGGTGCAAGAGCAGGTCGTCAGCCGCTTTCAAGGGGTGGATGTGTTGCTGACCAAAGATTTCACCTTCAGTGAGGAGCAGCAGAGAGCTTTCGAGGAAATCAATAAACAATTTGAGGAGAAAGATGTAGTCCTGCTACATGGGGTGACCGCATCGGGAAAGACACAAATCTATATCCGCATGATAGAGCAGGCTTTACAGTCAGCGAAGAATGTACTGTATTTGCTGCCGGAGATTGCCCTGACCACACAAATTACCGAGCGGCTCAAGCTACATTTCGGAAATGATTTGGGAGTATATCATTCCAAGTTTAACGATAACGAACGAGCGGAGGTGTGGCATAAGGTATTGAAAAATGAATATAAGGTCGTCATAGGGGCTCGTTCTTCCATTTTTTTGCCCTTCCGCGATTTGGGACTTATTATTGTGGATGAGGAACATGAAAGCTCGTATAAGCAGTATGAGCCAGCACCGCGCTATCATGCGCGGGATACGGCAATTTATTTGGCGTATCTGCATCATGCCAAGGTGCTGTTGGGATCCGCAACACCTTCCATAGAAAGTTATTATAATGCTAAGGCAAAAAAATATGGTTTGGTACAGCTGCTGCAGCGCTTTGGTGAGGCTCAACTCCCTTCCATAGAAATTGTCAATATCGCTGAAGCTGCCCGAAAAGGGGAGATGCAGTCATATTTCAGCAAAACCCTGTTAGATGCTATAGGGGAAGCTGTATCCAAGAAAGAGCAGGTCATACTTTTTCAAAACCGGAGAGGACACACACCCTTTGTGCAGTGTAGCACCTGTGGTTATGTGGCTAAATGTATAAACTGTGACGTTAGCCTTACTTACCATAAATCTTCCAACCTTTTGCATTGCCATTATTGTGGTCATACGGAAAATACGGTCAGCGTATGTCCGGCATGTGGAATGCCGCATATGGAAAGCAAGGGCTATGGCACCGAACGTGTGGAAGAGGAGTTGGAAATCCTGATGCCCGATCTGCGCATAGGTCGCTTGGACTTGGATTCCGCAAAGGGAAAGCATGGCTTTGAGCGCATCATCTCGGCCTTTGATGACCATGAATACGATGTGCTCATAGGTACGCAGATGGTTGCAAAAGGTCTGGACTTTGGCAGGGTGAGCCTCATCGGTATCTTGAATGCGGACACTATCATCAACTTTCCGGAGTTCCGTGCTTATGAAAGGGCTTTTTCACTGTTTTCGCAGGTGGCGGGAAGGCGGGACGCCGTCAAGACCAAGGCAGGGTGATTATCCAAACCTATAATCCCGGGCATCGGGTTATAGAGCAGGTTGTAAACCACGATTATGAAGGCATGTTTATGCAGGAGGTTACCGAGCGGAAAAATTTTGCTTATCCTCCATTCTATCGGATTATCCGCTTGGATGTCAAGCATCCAGACCAACAGCAGGCAGCAGATTCAGCACATAAGCTGGCTGAGCTATTACGTGTGTCGTTGGGAAACCGTATTTTGGGGCCCGAGCCTCCATTGGTGTCGCGGGTGCGCAACCATTATATTCAGACCATCACCTTGAAGGTAGAACGTGTCAATATCAACATCAATAAGGTTAAAGAAATCATCCGTGCGACACTTACGCAATTTGAGCTGGATAAGCAGAATGCCGGGGTGCGGGTGGTAATCGATGTAGATCCGTATTAAAAAAAGCGAGGGACTACCCCCCCCGCTTTTTTTTATTTCTAAAATCAAGAAATAATTAAAAGGTTTTTTCACGGCTTTGTGTGCT
>NZ_JXAC01000160.1 GCF_000814685.1 Sphingobacterium sp. T2 | reverse complement strand
CCAAACCGATGTTAGCGGTTTGGCGAAATGGCGGGTTATGGGAAATATAGAAAGTTCGTACATTTTTTGTCGCAACAGCTTTTTATATTTCCTTTTTTGTTAATTTAGTAAATAATAAAAAGCTGTTGCTCAAGTTAGTGAAAGATTGAAAGTTTTGGCTTTCTAATCCGCCACTATCGCCAAGCCTTGAAACGTTGCCTGCTATATTGACCAAACTCAGTCATCATCTTCAAGAGTAAAAATATCATCTACCGTTTTCCCGAAAAATTTTGCGATTTTTAAGGCTAGGACAGTAGAAGGAACATACTTTCCGGTCTCAATCGCATTTATGGTTTGCCGACTAACTGAAATAACATCAGCAAGTCCTTTCTGTGTTATATTCTTAATCGCTCTCTCAACTTTTATATTATTCTTCATTTGACACAGATTTAGAATTGCGAAATAATGAATAATTGAACTTAGCAATAAATATTATTAAAACAGTAAACATATTGTAAACCATAACATTTAGAAAGCCTACCCCATAAATAAATAAAAACATAAATAGGAGTAAAAGGTAATTGACTAAAACTGCCCATAATAAAGAATTCAAACGAAGATTAGAAATATACTCATCCTCATTTTTTTCTTTTGAAAAACCAACCAACAAAACTTCCGACAATGAAGAGTGCGCCAACTAAAGTGTTGACGATATCAGCTTTGATGAAACTGAAATAATGAGTTTTTCCTAAAACTTCATCTGCATAAATAGCAAAGACCGTGGTATTGATTTCAATAGTATTGTAATCCAGCACTATTAATGCAATTCCCATTACAGCGGCAGGAATAAGAATAAACCATCCCACTCTTTTGAACCTATTTGGTAATAACAATTTTTGTTTCATAACATTATATTTTCTAACAAAGGTAAAGTAAACATTTCATTAAGACAAATAAACTTTACATAAAGTATATGACAAACGACAAAAAAATACAGCAGGCAACAAACATATTGGCGTCAGGCGGGGTAAACATCTTCGATTGAAAGTTTTTTGTAAATTTGGAGGTTGGTGCTTCGATTGGAATTTTGGGGTAAAATCCCGCCCGAACGCCAATATGCCAGCCGTTATCTGCTATGTTAAACCAAAATTTTACCTAAAAATAAAGTTTGTAACGACATATTTTGACGTACTAACATTTTACATTTGCATAAACAAACGGGAAAAGCTGAAAACCGATTTAGAGTAAGCAAGAAAACAATACATTATGGCACAAATGATTAACAGAGGGAAAGAGCTAATCAGAATTAGTCCTAAACAATCAAACAAAATTGAATATTCAACTAATGACGGTAGAAGTTGGATAAGTCGTTATTCAGGAACATCCGCAGGAGATTTCCACGATTTAACAGATAATGGAAAAGAAATTTTAGCACAAACATCTAAAGGTCTTTACTACTCGACTAATGAGGGGAGAAGTTGGATTTTGAGAAAACGAAACTAATTTAATGAAAAACAAAAACCTTTGGTTATACGGAATTATCGCTTTTACAATATTATTCATTGCAAGTGCAGTAATTTTCAGAGTATTCAATGTTGAGATTTTACCTTCTCAATTTTATGGTGCATTGATTGGAGTGGTAATAACTGCTATTATTACAGTTTTTCTTTTGAAAGGACAGACTTCACAAGAAATGGAAAGGGATAAAGACGTTAAAATCTTTGAGCAAAAAATAAAAGTATATTCCGAGTTTACGGAAAGAATGTGGGCTATGCTCGATGACGGAACAGTAACAGACGAAGAATTGAAAGAATTGAGAACGATATGTTTTCGCAGATTGGTATTTTATCTGAATAGTGAGCAAATAAATAATATTTACGAACAGATAAACAAAATTGACTTTGAGAATGACGATACTGCAATGAAAGCAGTCGGAGAAATCACTCACATCTTGCAAAACAGCTTAAAACCTGATGAAAACGTAAAATCAAGCGACTTAATAAAACTGTTCAACTCTTTTGACAAAAAGAAATTTGAAGAAAAAGAAGAACCCGAACAAGTTGTAAGCATTGCAGAAAATACCGTTCAGCAACAACAGCCAACAACAAACAATGTCCGTTATTGGCACTTCAATACTCTATACGAACAACAACAGATACAAGCATTTAAAAATGGAAATTGGGTTTTGGCTTTGATTGAATATGGAGAAGAATGGAGGACAAATGCAATCAGACAAGTAAAACCCAATGATGTTATTTTCCTATTCAAAAGAGGTGGAGCAGGTTATATCGGAGCTTTCAGAGCATTAGACCCCACTGCAAAAATTCTTGAAGCAGGTAACGAATACACCGAAACAGAAATAGCAAAGTTTGACATTTACGAGGGATTAAAAGACGGTGCAAGTTTGTGTTCTAATATTTTGGTTGAGCCAATCGCATACAATTTTAAAGGCGTTGGATATTATACCGTAAGACGTAGAACCATTGAGCGAATGAACGATTTTGAAGCTGTGAAATTTTTGCTCAACAGATTTAACGGAAAAGATTTGAGCGAAGATCAACTTACAGGAAAAGGGAAACTTGACAACGACACAACACTAACACTAAACGAAAATTATTTTGCGGAAATAATCCGAAACAACAATCTATAATGAATTCCTTTGTTGCCATAGATTTTGAAACAGCCAATCAACACCGCAGTAGCGTTTGTAGTGTGGGTTTAGCATTTGTAGAAGAAAATCAAATAATTGACAGTTTTTATAAACTGATAAGACCAAATCCTAATTTTTATTGCAGTTGGGCAACAGAAATTCACGGTATCAATTTTTGGGATACAGCCCAAGAATTTGAATTTCCTCAAATTTGGACTGAGATAAGTTATAGAATTAAGAATTTGCCACTTGTGGCACACAATAGTGCATTTGATGAAAGTTGTTTGAGAGCCGTTTTGTCGGCTTATGAACTTCCTATACATCAAAATTCGTTTCATTGTACTTACAGAAAATCCAAAAACCTTTTCCCTGAATTACCAAACCACCAATTACACACGGTTTCGGAACATTTGGGATTTAAACTCGAAAATCATCACAATGCTTTGGCTGACGCCAAAGCCTGTGCTCATATCGCATTAAATATTTTTTAAAACACTATTAAATGGAAACATCTACAACTATACAACAAATGTTAGCAGGAAACAAAATATTTGTTCCTTCATACCAACGTGCCTATTCTTGGGACACAGAATTTGACAATACGAAAGCACCTAAACAAACAAATGTTTTTCTTTCAGATTTGGAAGATTACAATCGAAGTTCTACGACTTCATCTTATTATTTCGGACATTTTTTGTTTGAAGAAAAAGACAAAACAACTTTTGGAGTAGTTGATGGACAACAACGATTAACAACTATTGTCATTTTTCTTTCTGCCTTATTCAAAAAATTAGAATCTATCCGACCATTAACAGAAAATGAAGAAGTTGCTAAAGAAGATATGATTTTAAGAAAATCGGCTCATAGGTTTGAAACTGTAGATTACGACAAACAACTTTTTAAAGATTATGTAGTCAATCAAACTAAGAAAGATAGAAACGGTCTTGATACAGAATCAGCAAAGAGAATCGTAAATTGCTTTTTGATTTTTTCAACGCTTCATTTTTCAGACAAAGAACGTAAACTTATTTGATTGAAATGATTGAACAGTTCAAAATGACTTCTTGTACCACACACACAGTGAAAGATGAATCGGAAGCAATTCAAATGTTTATTTTCCAGAACAATAGAGGGAAAAAACCATCAAATTTGGAAATTATCAAGGCACAATTTATGTTTAATGTCCATTTATTTGGAGGAGAAGAAAAAGAAGCCCTGATAGAGGAAATCAAAAGTAGATTTGAAAAAATTTACAAATCAATTTCTTCCATAGAATATAGAATAAACGAAGATGAAGTCTTAACTTATACACTTCGTGTACACTTCAACTCATTATGGGAAAACAATGCGATTGACAAAATTAACTCTTTGCTTTCAGAAGAAAATCCTATTCCGTTTATCAAATCATTCACACAATCACTTGCAACAAGTTTCGAGCATTTAACTACTTTCTTCGGAAAAGACGAAAGAGAAAATATAGAAATCCATTCGCTTGTCACTCTTGGTGGCATTGGTATAGCTATTCCGTTTATTATTAAAGCATATAGTTTTGGTTTATCAATCCAACAAATCAACCAACTTTGCAATAAATTGGAATCTGTAGTTTTAAGACACAGACTTATCGGAACAAGAGCTGACATCACTTCAAGATTAAACGGAGTTTACAAAGAATTTACAGCAGATAATCCTGACATAAATCCAATTATTGACCGAATAAATTGGTTAAAAGTTACACAAGATTGGTGGTGGGCTTATTGGAATGATACAGAATTAGAAAGAGCTTTACAAGGAGGAATAAATCACTCAACTGCAAAATATTTACTTTGGAAATACGAAAACCATTTGGAAAATCAAGGCAAAAGTGGTTATACACCAACTCGATTTGACAAAATAGAGAAACCTGAATTAGAACATATTGCACCGCTAACAGACAATCCAGAATCTGGCTATGACAAATATGATGAAGAGTTTATAAACGAATATATCAATTGTTTGGGGAATTATCTATTACTTTCAAAATCACATAATTGTTCAGTTGGCAACAAGCCTTTTGCAGATAAACGAAACAGCTATAATCATCTGGAACAACAAAGAGAAATCCAAAGAATGACTGCTGAAAGTGCGACCTGGACGAAAGAACTTATCCAACAACGTAAAGACAAAATAGTTAAATTCGTAATAGAAAATGTGTAACCAAAAACAACACAGCAGATAACAGCAGTTTGGCAAAATGGCGGGTTAAGTCCTAGAACTAAGTTTCGTCTTTTTTATCCGCAACAGCTTTTTATATTTCCTTTTTTCTTAATTTAGTAGATAATAAAAAGCCGTTGCTTAAGTTAGTGAAAGATTGAAAGTTTTGGCTTTCTAATCCGCCACTATCGCCAAGCCGCGGCTCGTTATCTGCCATGAACAAAAAGCGGTTATCAATATTAAAGGATTAAAAAAATATAATATGAAAGAACATAAACTACCAATTCCAAAAGAAATATTATTAGCGCTCGCCATTATTGGATTTCTAGTTGTAATTATTTGCACTTTTCTTAAAATTACTAACAAAGATTTCTCGGAAAATTATTCACAATTAGGGATTGGGATTGCTCTCCTATTTCAAATAGTTCCATGGTTTGTTGTGCTTATCGATTTGATAAGAAACCAAATAAGAAATAAAATCATGTGGTTTGTTGGAATGTTTGCATTCGGGTCTTTGACTGTGATTTTATATCTAATCGAAATCGGGAAAATACATTTAAGACTCTACAAAAGATTTGAAACAATCTAATAAAGTGGAAAAAATTTGATAGAACATAAAATAGAAATCACAGCAGATAACAGTGTATTTGCAAAAAACGGGGTTAAAATTTTACTTTGAGAATTTAGTTTTTAATATCCGCAAAAATGCTTTTCATATTTCAATTTTTAGTAAATTAGAAATCCGAAAAAGCATTTTGCTCCAGGCGGCTTCACTTATTTCTTTTGGTTTTTAGTTGCCCGTTCTTCGCAAATACTTTTTCGTTAGAGTGTCTAAACATAAAGACCCCAACGTTTCTCACAGCTCTGAACTGTGCCTACAGAGCAGCCGGTATGAAGGGTTTTCTGCTTTTGAAGTAATAAATCCCATTGTGGTCATCTTTGAAGCTGTAGCTACAACATCCTATCCAACGGACTTTTGATAGAATTCAGTTGCGCATTGCTGACCTTTGCATACAGCATCGTGGCCTTGATGTCATTGTGACCAAGTAGCTGCTGTATGAATGACATATCCGTGCCGTATTCCAGTAAATGTGTGGCGTAGCTATGCCGCAAACCGTGTATCCCTATCGGCTTGTTTACCTTTGCGGCCTTCATTGCATTCTTGAACACCGCTTGGACACTGCGGACGGAATACCGCCCTCCGTACCGACCTTCAAAAAGGTAAGTCTTAGGGCGATACGCTTTATAATACTCCCGCAGCAAATCCAGCACTGCAGACGGTAGTGGTACATACCGGTCTTTCTTTCCTTTACCCGCTTCGATGAGTACCTGCATCCGTCCACTGTCGATGTCGCTCACTTTCAGATTGACAATCTCACTTACTCGCAGCCCCATTCCGTAGCACAGTTGCTGATTTGCAACTGT
>NZ_JXAC01000016.1 GCF_000814685.1 Sphingobacterium sp. T2 | reverse complement strand
ATAGTTTTCACACTTTACCACCACGATTTGTAATTGTAATACGGTAGTCTTCAATGTCGGTACGTTTTCCATACCCTTTTTCCGAAACTTACCAACACGGTAACATCAGGACTATTAACACTAATCATGCCAACTACTTCATCGTCATCGCTGGCAAGCGTAATTCCTCGAACTCCCGTAGCGGTACGGCCCATAGGACGAACGGTAGATTCGTTGAAACGTATTGCTCTTCCCGATTTAAGAGCCATCACGATTTCGCTGTTTCCTGTTGTCAAACAAGCGTCGATCAATTGGTCACCCTCATTGATGTTGATGGCATTGATACCGTTTGCTCTAGGACGTGAATAAGCCTCTAAAGAAGTTTTCTTGATGATTCCCTTTTTGGTACACATGATGATGAAGTTGTTGTCCATGTATTCCTTATCTTTAAGGTTTTTCACCAAGATGTAGGCACGGATTTTATCTTCTTTAGGGATGTTAATGATATTTTGTAAGGCTCTTCCTCGAGAGGTGCGACTTCCTTCCGGAATTTCGAAGGCACGCAGCCAGTAGCAGCGTCCGGATTCCGTAAACAACAACATATAGTTGTGTGCTGTTGCCGTAATGATGTGTTCGGTGAAGTCTTCGTCTCTGGTGCTGGAGCCCAAAGAACCTTTACCACCACGTCCCTGACGTTTGTATTCCGACAGCGGAGTGCGTTTCACATAGCTGTTGTGTGAGATGGTGATGACTACTTCCTCATCGTCGATGAAGTCTTCCATGGTCATGTCTTCTGCCGAGTAGACTATCTGAGAGCGGCGTTTGTCACCATATTTCTCTTTAATTTCTATCAACTCGTCTTTGATGATCTTATAGCGCAAACTTTCATCAGCTAGGATTTCTTTTAAGTATTCGATAGTCTTCATTAATTCGGCATACTCTTCTTTGATCTTATCACGTTCCAGACCTGTAAGGCGGCGGAGAGTCATATCTAGGATAGCGCGTGCCTGAAGATCTAAGAGGCCGAATTTTTCCATCAATCCTACGCGTGCATCTTCAGGGGTTTCCGAATTACGGATCAGTTGAATAACTTCGTCAAGATGATCTAGGGCGACGAGATATCCTTCGAGGATGTGTGCACGTTTTTCGGCTTCAGCCAACTCAAATTTGGTACGTCTAACCACTACCTCATGACGATGCTCTACGAAAGCCTGAATCATATCTTTCAGGTTCATTAGCATCGGTCTTCCTTTAACCAGGGCAATATTATTTACTGAGAATGAAGACTGTAAGGCTGTATATTTATACAGGTTGTTTAATACAACGTTGGCGTTGGCGTCACGCTTTACTTCGTAAACGATACGTATATCTTTTGCTGATTCGTCACGTATTTCCGAAATTCCTTCGAGTTTTTTCTCGTTAATCAGTTCTGCGGTACGTTTGATCATGTCCGCTTTGTTGACTAAATAAGGAATTTCTGTTACGACGATGAGCTCTTTTCCAGTTTTGGTGGTTTCTATTTCGGCTTTACCACGGATAACGATACGTCCACGTCCAGTCTCGAATGCTTCACGTACACCGTAATGTCCGTAGATGATACCCCCTGTAGGGAAGTCCGGCGCTTTGATGTATTGCATCAGCTCCGATATCTCGATGTCGCGGTTGTCGATATACGCATTGATACCATCTATGACTTCAGAAAGGTTGTGTGGGGCCATATTGGTTGCCATACCTACTGCAATACCGGAAGCTCCATTAATGAGGAGGTTAGGAATACGTGTAGGCAGGACGGTAGGCTCTTGTTCGGAGTCGTCGAAGTTAAGCTGGAAATCTACGGTATCTTTTTTGATTATCGGAAAGCATCTCTTCGGCGATTCTACGAAGGCGAGCTTCGGTATAACGCATCGCCGCAGGAGGGTCTCCATCTATAGAACCGTAGTTACCTTGGCCATCTACCATAGGATAACGCATAGACCACTCTTGGGCCATACGCACCATAGTGTCATATACTGAAGAGTCACCATGTGGGTGATACTTACCTAATACTTCTCCGACGATACGAGCGGATTTCTTGTAAGGCTTGTTGGAAGTAACTCCCAAGCCGTCCATTCCGTATAATACGCGTCTATGTACAGGTTTTAGACCATCACGAGCATCAGGCAATGCTCTGGAAACAATCACAGACATCGAGTAATCGATGTATGCGGATTTCATCTGGTCTTCAATATTAATTTTTATAATCCTGTCTTCCGCAGGAACTAGATTATTGTCATTTTCTGTTTCTTCAGCCATATTTATTTGGAATCAGTAAAACTAAACTTTGCGGCGGATATATACGTCCGCTACCTTGCGAAGTTACAATATTTTATCGAAAAAAAGGACTCTTAAGGTCAAGAAAAGTGGAAGGGCGGTTATGCTATTTTCTTGTCATTTTTTTCATATGGAATAAAAGTTTGATTACGAGAGTTTTGATGGTAAAACGCTTTAGTAAAATGAGCTACTCAATAATTATCTTTTATAAAAAACGTTTTATTGATGAATTTTTAATAAAGAACAGTATTTAATTTTGACAATTAATTAAAAAAGCTCTTATATTTGCCTGAAAATAAAAGCTAACACAAACAATAATGAAACATAATTTTGGAGCAGGACCATGTATTTTACCACAAGAGGTATTTCAGGAAGCGGCGCAGGCTGTTCTTGATTTTAATAATACAGGTCTGTCGATATTAGAAATCTCTCACCGTTCTAAAGAGTTCGAAGAGGTTGTCAAAGAGACTGAAAGTTTAGTGCGTGAATTGCTAAATGTTCCAGAAAACTATTCCATCTTGTTTTTACAAGGAGGAGCAAGTCAGCAGTTTGCCATGGTGCCGATGAACCTGCTTCCAGAAGGAGGCAAAGCTGCGTACTTGGATACAGGTGTATGGGCTACAAAAGCTGCCAAGGAAGCAAAGAATTTCGGTCAGATTGAAATCGTAGCTTCATCAAAAGACAAAAATTACACTTACATTCCGAAAGATTTTGAAGTTCCTTCGGATGCTGCTTATTTTCACTTTACATCGAACAACACCATCTACGGTACGGAAGTCTTCGAAAAGCCACAGACAAACGTACCTACAGTAGTAGATATGTCTTCCGATATTTTCAGTAGAGAAATTAATGTTTCGGATTACGATTTGATCTATGCAGGAGCTCAGAAAAATATGGGGCCTGCAGGCGTTACGTTGGTAATCATCAAAAATGATATTTTAGGAAAGACAGGACGTACTATCCCAACCATTTTCAACTATGAGAGCCACATCAATGCAGGCTCCATGTACAACACACCTCCGGTGTATTCGATATATGTATCGATGTTGAATTTACGCTGGTTGAAAGCCAAAGGAGGTGTAAAAGCTATAGAGCAGGAAAATATTATCAAAGCTCGTACGCTATATGCAGAAATTGACAGAAATCCATTCTTCAAAGGAACTGCAGAAGTGGAGGATCGCTCACGTATGAATGTTACCTTTGTGATGGATACTCCGGAGTTGGAAGCTGAATTCTTAGCTTTGGCGAAAGAGCGCGGTCTAGTAGGTATCAAAGGACACCGTTCGGTAGGTGGTTTCCGTGCATCTATTTACAACGCTTTGTCTATAACATCCATAAATGCATTGGTAGATGCCATGCGAGAATTTGAAGAGAGCCATAAGTAAAAATTTTTAAATTAGCAGATCAATGAAAATATTAGCCAATGATGGGATCGATCCTATCGGTAAAAAAATATTAGAAGACGCAGGTTTTACAGTAGATACAAACCATATAGCACAGGAAGAGTTGGCATCTCGTCTTAACGAATACGATGCTATTACCGTTCGTAGTGCTACTAAAGTTCGTAAAGAGCTTATTGATGCTTGTCCTAATATCAAAGCTATCGGTCGTGGTGGTGTAGGTATGGACAACATCGATGTGGAATATGCTCGTTCAAAAGGTATTGCCGTAGTAAATACACCGGCGGCCTCATCTCACTCGGTAGCAGAATTGGTTTTTGCTCATTTGTTGGGAGGGGTGCGTTTTCTCTATGATGCTAACCGTAAGATGCCTGTAGAAGGAAATACTAACTTCGGAGGTTTGAAGAAAGCTTATGGAGCAGGAAAAGAGCTTAAAGGTAAAATTCTAGGTGTTGTAGGTTTTGGCCGTATAGGTCGTGAGACAGCGAAAATCGCATTAGGCCTAGGTATGGATGTGGTTTACTACGACTTGTTTGAAGGGCCTAAAACATTGACGTTGGAGCTTTCGGGCAACATTACAGTGGATGTTCCTGTAAAGCAAGTAGAGTTGAAGGAACTGTTTGCGGTTTCTGATTTTATTTCACTGCATGTGCCTTTCTTGGATAAACCGGTAATCGGTAAAGAAGAATTTGCTTTGTTGAAAGATGGAGTAGGTATTGTCAATGCTTCGCGTGGTGGGGTGATTGATGAGGAAGAGCTGTTGAACGCATTGAACTCCGGCAAGGTTTCTTTTGCAGGGTTAGATGTATTTGAAAATGAGCCAACACCAAGAGAAGATTTGTTGAAGCATCCTAAGGTATCTTTGACACCGCATATCGGTGCCGCAACAAACGAAGCGCAAGAGCGTATCGGTGTAGAATTGGCCAACTTACTTATTGATAGCTTGAAGAAGTGATTCTTCCGCATATATCAAAAGAATATATGCGGCACAAATAGCTTATAGCGTTTTGTGCCGCTTTTTTGTATAATAAGTTTTAATAGTATCAGTGATTAGTCTAAACTACTACTAATTATAACGATGAAAGTTTTAAAATTTGGAGGAACTTCCGTAGGAAGTGCAGCTCGCATCAAAGCGTTATTAGATATTGTAGATCCTAGCGAGCGTCAGATTGTGGTGTTGTCTGCCGTGTCAGGCACAACCAATGCATTGGTGGAAATAGCACAAGCTTTTGCAGACAGAGAAAAGTCCAAGGCATTAGAATTAATTCAAGCACATAAGGATAAGTACGAACAACTTATCAAAGAACTTTTTTCTACCGAAGAAGGGTTTAAGAAAGGTAAAGATTTGATAGATTATCATTTCAATCTTATCGCTGAATTCGGTAATCATGATGTCTTTACGCCTGCCGAAGAGAAGATTATACTAGCGCAAGGAGAGTTGTTGTCTACAACATTATGGCATTTTTATCTTACAGAAATTAATATTCCTTCTATATTGCTTCCGGCGTTGGATTTCATGAAAATTGATGAAGATAATGAACCTATAGTAGAATATATTACAGATAAGTTGACTCCTTTGTTGGAACAACATGCCGACAATAGGCTGTTCATCACACAAGGATATATCTGCCGCAATTCGTTCGGTGAGATAGACAACCTTCGTCGTGGTGGTTCCGATTATACGGCTTCGTTGATAGGGGCCGCTTTGAGAGCCGAAGAAGTACAGATATGGACCGACATTGACGGAATGCATAACAATGACCCTCGTGTGGTGTCGGGCACTAAGCCCATTGCGCACTTAAGCTTCGATGAGGCAGCAGAATTAGCCTATTTCGGTGCTAAAATTCTACACCCGCAGTCTGTCTTTCCTGCACAAAAGTATAATATTCCAGTACGTCTACTAAATACGATGGATCCTAAAGCCCCAGGAACGTTGATTTCCAAGGATGGAGGAGAGAAAGGTACTATACGTGCTATTGCTGCAAAAGACGGCATTACGGCTATCAACATTCATTCCTCGCGCATGTTGTTGGCATATGGCTTCTTACGTCGTATCTTCGAGATTTTCGAGCGCTACAAGACACCGGTAGACATGATTACCACTTCAGAAGTTGCTGTTTCTATGTCTATAGATGATACGTCCCATTTGTTGGAGATTGTAAAAGAGATAGAGCTGTTCGGAAAAGTAAATGTAGATGAGGGACAGACAATCATCTGTATAGTAGGGGACTTCAGGGCTAACACGCATGGCTATGCTGCTCGTGTGTTGGATGCTGTGAAACACCTTCCTCTGCGTATGATTTCTTATGGCGGTTCGGATTATAATATTTCCATCCTTTTGGATACAAAATACAAAACTGAGGCGTTGCGATCCTTACACAATAGGTTATTTTAATGGTTTAACATTGTAAATTTGTAAGTGATGTTTAAGAACGATATAATAAAAAATAATCTGTTGCAGCAAGAGACGCCACTTTATTTTTATGACTTGCGTTTATTAGAGAAGACCTTAGACGCCGCCAAGAAGGCAGCAGACAAGCGTAATTTCCATATACATTATGCACTGAAAGCCAACTTCAACGAGCGTATCCTTTCTCTTATCCAGTCTAAGGGGTTCGGTGCCGACTGTGTCAGTGGCAATGAAGTTCAAAAGTCTATAGATATAGGTTTCCCGGCGGAAAAGATAACCTTTGCTGGAGTAGGCAAATCGGATAAGGAGATTATTACAGCCTTGAAGCACAAGATTTTTGCTTTCAACGTAGAGTCTATTCAAGAGCTGGAAGTTATAAACGAACTAGCAGGTCAGGTAGGCGAGAAAGCTAATGTTTCGTTGCGTATCAATCCTAATGTTGACGCACATACCCATCATTATATTACGACAGGTTTGGACGAGAATAAATTTGGAGTGCCAAACTCGGAATTGGAAAAGGCTGCAGCCGTAATTAACAGCTGTGAAAATATACATCTTGTAGGCTTGCACTTTCATGTAGGTTCACAGATTACCGACTTGAATGTTTTCAAGAGTCTGTGTGTTAAGGTCAATGAGTGGAAAAACTGGTTTGAAGAGCGGGGAACCTATATCAAAGTGCTCAATGTAGGAGGAGGTTTGGGGGTAGATTACAAATATCCGGATGAAAATCCTATTCCGGATTTTGAAGCCTACTTCGATATTTTTGATAAATTTTTGGAACGTACGTCGCAGCAGGAAGTACATTTCGAGTTAGGAAGAGCTTTAGTAGCCCAATGTGGCACGTTGGTCAGCAAGGTGCTTTATACCAAAAGTGGGGTGAAAAAGAATTTCCTGATATTGGATGCAGGGATGACGGAACTTATGCGGCCGGCGTTATATCAGGCGTATCACAAGATAGAAAAGATAGGAGAGGAAATAGCAGGTGTACAAAAGCTTAACTATGATGTGGTAGGCCCTATCTGCGAAAGTTCAGACTGCTTTGGTAAGGAGGTAGAACTTCCCCCATGTAAGCGTGGTGATCTCATCGCTATACGTACTGCCGGAGCTTATGGAGAGGTTATGGCTTCAAATTATAATTTGAGAAACGAGATAAGGCATTATTATTACGAATAGTCTTAAAAATGTCTCTTATACCTTTTGAAAAAGCCTCGAATAGAATAATCTATCGAGGCTTATGCTTTATTATAGTATGCGGATTAGGAGTTTTTAATTTTGACGGGCAATGACATCAAATCTATCGGCATTCATGACTTTTGTCCATGCAGCGATAAAGTCTTTGATGAATTTTTCTTGAGCGTCAGCGCAGGCATATACTTCCGCTACAGCCCTTAATTCGGAGTTTGAACCGAAGACCAAATCCGCACGTGTTCCTGTCCATCTTAATTCTCCTGTCTTGCGATCAAATCCTTGATACAGCTCTCTGTGGCTGCCTTCTACCACTTTCCATTCGGTGGCCATGTCCAACAGATTCACGAAGAAGTCATTGGTCAATACTCCTTCTCGGCTGGTGAAGACACCGTTTTTGGAGCCGTCAGTATTTGTTCCAAGTACACGCATACCTCCTACCAATACCGTCATTTCTGGTATTGTCAAAGTCAACAGCTGGGCTCTATCTATTAAGGCTGCTTCGGTAGAGAATGGTGTGTATCCTCTTTTAAAGTTGCGAAAACCATCCACTTTAGGTTCCAAGAAAGAGAATGCCCAAACGTCAGTCTGTTCTTGAGATGCATCACCTCGTCCCGGTAGGAAAGGAACTTTAAAGTCATATCCTGCTGCCTTAATAGCTTTTTCAATACCTACATTACCTCCTAAGACAATGATATCGGCCAGAGAAATGTGAATGCCAGCATTATTTACATCAGCTTTTATAGTTTCGAACACGTCTAACACTTTACTTAACTGAGCCGGATTGTTCACTTCCCAATAACGTTGTGGTGCAAGTCTAATACGTGCACCGTTGGCACCTCCTCGCTTGTCCGAACCACGGAATGTAGAAGCCGAAGCCCAAGCTGTGGATACAAGTTCTGACACTGTCAATCCGCTTTGAGCGATACGTTCTTTCACTTTTTCTATTTCATCTTCTGTTAAGTTATAGTTTCCAGCAGGAACCGGATCTTGCCAGATGAAATCTTCCTCTGGTACTTCAGGACCTAAGTAGCGTGCTTTTGGCCCCATGTCACGGTGAGTGAGCTTGAACCAAGCTCGGGCGAAAGCATCGGCAAACTCATCTGGATTTTCGAGATATCTTCTGGCTATTTTTTCAAAAACCGGATCAAAGCGCAAAGCCAAATCTGAGGTCAGCATGGTAGGTCTTAGCTTCTTATTAGGGTCATGAGCATGCGGGATAATTTCGCCTACATTTTTAGCTACCCATTGGTGAGCGCCTGCAGGAGATTTGGTAAGCTCCCATTCGAAGCCGAAAAGATAACTTAGGAATAGATTAGACCATTCTGTAGGTTTGCTTGTCCATGTCACTTCCAATCCTGAAGTGATGGTGTCTGCACCTTTTCCTGTGCCGAATGTATTTTTCCAACCCAAACCTTGTTCTTCAAGTCCCGCTCAGCTTCCGGTTCTTTCCCCACATGTCGGCAGGGCCTGCGCCATGTGTTTTGCCGAAGGTCGTBGTCCACCGGCAATCCAAAGCTACCGTTTCTTCATCGGTCATACCCATTCTGGTGAAGGTGTCACGAATATCTTTGGCAGAGGCCTACAGGGTCGGATTGCCATCCGGACCTTCGGGTTTACGTAGATTAA
>NZ_JXAC01000159.1 GCF_000814685.1 Sphingobacterium sp. T2 | reverse complement strand
TGCCGTCAAGGSCACCGTATCGCTGTCGCATTTGTAAAAGGAAGGCGAGGACTGACACCATGTTCGCGAGTGATTTCCTGTAACGCTTTTCCCTCCCTCGAACTCTTTAAGGATCTTACTGATCTGCTCCGGTCTGAATCGTTTACCTTTCATAATATACTGTTAAAGTTATCAATCATTTTCTATTCTCTAACAGTCTTTTTTTCGGGGAAGCTTACAGTATCCATTTATACCCATATTTGCGTAAAAGCAGCGTAGCAAGCAAGCGGCTTAACCTCCCGTTTCCATCCTGAAAGGGATGGATGGATACGAAATCATAGCAAAAAAGCGCACATTTAACCAAAGGATGTGTATCCTTGTCGGCATCATGCCATGTTATTAATTCACGCATCGCGTCTTCTGTGGGAAATCCCGGCGCGGTGGTTTGAAATATTATCTGTATTGTTCCGTCAGGCATATTCGCTTCGACAGCATTGGAGTGCTGCTTATAGTTTCCCCTATGCCATCTATCTTTTTCACTATATTTCAAAAGAACATTATGCAGGTTTTTTAAACCGTTTTCAGTCACCGGAATTTCTTCAAAATTTTCATCAATGACGTCCAGGGCCTCATAATATCCGACGACTTCTTGCTCATCCCGCTCTTGAAGTTTTGAGATGTCCATGTTCTTAAGAAGAATATCGACTTCTTCATCCGTTAGTTTGGAGCCCTCAATGCGGGTTGAAGCCCCAACACTTCTAACCGTAGCGATTGATTTAAGCTCTTTCAGGCTTTGCCCCTCCCTCCGTTCAATGGCTTTCCAAGAGGCATCGAACCTATCAATTTCACTGATAAGGCCTATCAGTTTCCAATTGATATCAAGAAATTCAGTATGTACACTTACTTTGCTCATGACACAAATTTATAAAAAAAGAACTTAATAATGAGCCGATATGAGCTAATAAGAACCGTTAAGGAGCCGATAACGAAATGTTTGTACGGAATCCTAACTTTTCTTTTAGTTTCTCCATATCGCTGCCAATCCGCGTGTCCAGCAGCTTGGCATAGTGCTGGGTGGTCTTGATGTTGGTATGCCCCAGCATCTTGGAAACCGTTTCGATAGGCACATTGTTGGCCAGTGTCACCGCGGTGGCGAATGTGTGCCGCGCCATGTGGAATGTCAGTTTTTTGGTGATGCCGCACAGGTCGGCAATCTCTTTCAGGTAGCTGTTCATCTTTTGGTTGCTCAATACCGGAAGAACCAATCCCTTTGCTACGCATGAGGGATAGTCTGCATAGCGCCCGATGATTTCCAAGGCTTGCGGAAGCAGCGGGATGTTGGAGGAAGTTTCCGTTTTCTCCCGGCTGGTCAATGCCCACAATCTACCGTCAATACCCTTGGCGATGTCCGTCTTTTGCAGTTTCCGTACATCGGCGTATGACAGCCCCGTATAGCAGCAGAACACGAAGATGTCGCGCACATGAGAAAGCCTTGTTATGGAAAATTCCTTTTGGGCTATCCTGTCCAGTTCATCGGGCGTGAGAAATTCCTTTTCCCTTGGCTTGGCCTTCGTTTTGTAGAACGCAAAGGGGTTTTCCGTAATCCATCGGTGGGCAAGACACTGATTTATGATTTTACGCAGGTGCTTCATGTATTTGGCTGCCGACACCGCACTGCACCCCATGTCAGAGCGCAGGAAAAACTCATAACCCGTGATGAACGCATGGTCGATGCGCTGGATGTCGATGTCCGTTTCACCATGGCATTTTTCCAAATAGAAGGTCAGGTGTGCAACAGAAGTGTTGTAGCCTTTCAGCGTGTTGGGTTTAAAGCCTTTCCCAAGCAACGCTTCCATCTTCCGGTTGTGTTCGGTAAACGTTTCCATCAAATACCGCCGCTGCACGTCTTTGCCAAGGTACTTTAGTTTCAGCGTTTCGGCAGTGATTTCCGCGCCGTCCTTTACGAGTTGCAGGTGGGCATTGGCCACCTTTCGCTCCATCGTGTCGAGGTAGGCGTTCAGGCCACGGATATCCTCTTTGGTACCCTTGGCACGATTGGACTTGGCGTTCCAGCGTACGGGGTCGCATTCTCGGCCAGTGGACACTTCCTTGGGTTCACCGGCCACGGTGATACGCATGTAAATCGGCTTGGGGCCGCACACATAATTTTTTGGTTTCTTCAAGTAGAAGAGCAAGGAATAATTTGTACTCATGATAACACATCATTTAAGTAAAACAAAACCGAGTCCCGACTTTCGGGACGAGCTCTGCATCGCCGTTAAAAAGCAATTTTTTACCGATGCAAATTAGCCTTGCAGCCTACGGTAGTCAAGATGTTCAATGACTGAACACGTTGTTTTATAATTTGTTACAACGTTTCCAGTGAGTAAAGGTATGCGGGGAATTGACTCACTGAATTACTCACTGTTTTTATGCGAATAATTGAACGAATCAAGATGCTGTAAAAAACAAAAAGCCTGCAGTGTATAGACATGCCCCAAAAAGTTAGACACTTATTTGGGGCATTTTTATGAGTAAAAAACAGAAGTATAATTTCAATTTTAAGTTACGTCTAGTAACCACTATTCTACGAGGTAAAGACAGTATTGGAAGCCTTGCAAAGCGAGAAGGATTAAGTAAATTCGAATTAATCAATTTTGGCTTTAGGCCATTTACCAAAATTATAGGCTAAGCAAAGGGCTTGCAAGGTAGTACGCCAAAAATCATTCACCAATAAGAAATAAAAACTCACATAATAATTACGAGAATATCATCAGACTAGTATATCTTGA
>NZ_JXAC01000158.1 GCF_000814685.1 Sphingobacterium sp. T2 | reverse complement strand
TGAGCACCTTTGATAATAATAGAAGACATTTTTAGTGTTTTGATGAGAAAAATAACTTATACAAACATAGCAAATAGATATATTACTTTTCATCAAATATTGTTAATAACCATATCAAAAATCAAAGGACGACATTGCATGTCGTCCTTTGTGAACAAGCTTTACACAAAACGTTTGTCTCCCGGCTTGTACGGATAGTCCCCATCATATTTTCCCGGGATTTTGACGTAATTCAATGCTTTTGTCAACGCCAACTCCGAGTTGAAGTACCCTAAAATTGTCGTTTCTTTGAACATAGAAAACCAATGTTTGGGTTCTAGTTCTAACACTTTATACGGCTCGTTTTGTTTAAGCTTATTCTTTTCGATATAATCTTTCTCTTTTTCTGCTTTCTGTTTGTTGTATTCTGCAGCCTCTTTATCCAAAGCTTCCGCTACATCGGTACGTTCTTCCAAGGTAAGGTCGGCAAACTTCTTGCCTTTCACCTCCATACATTTTTTATCCAACGTATTGAAGCCGTCGATAAAGGCTTTTTGCTCTTTTTCGTTATAGCAATCGCGTACCATCACCGGAATAAAGCTACCCACGCCCGCCTCTTTGGCGCCCGGTGTGGAAGTAGGTGGTAAAATAGCATCGGCAAGGTCACCGATACGGTCTATCATATCTTTTTCAAACAGAGCTGCTACACTTTTGGTAGCCGGGCGGGTACACCCTTCCAAAAATAAGTTGGCCCCTACGATAGAACCACCTAATATCATCGCAACGCGTTGTAGTGCCTCTCTTCTATTCATCTTTATCAGTATTAAAATGTATAGTTAACCTCCCAACCTGGGCGATAAGTACGTTTAACAAACTGGTTCACTTCGTCGAAGTTAGTCACACGCATATTGTCGTTATCCCAGATCAGCTTTTTACTTCTTCCCGGATATTTGCCGTCCACCTGAAGGTCTACGCCACGGATGGCTAAGTTAGCCATTAATAAGGCTTCAGTCAACGGTCCAGCAATTTCGAATGGCGACGACATTTCCATATTTCCGTAGCCTGCAATACATCCTTCCACCATTGTGCCCAGTGACCGGAAGCACCGCCTTTGACGCGAGGATATTTTTCTTTCACGGTCTTGTATGTTTTGCTTGTAGGCAATAAGCGTGGATTTTCAGCGTAGGTGTCTGCCAACAACTTACCTTTAGTACCGATAATCAGGATACCGTTTCCTTTACCGCCAAACTCTTCATTTGGCTCCAACTCATCCGGTCTAGGTGGCTGTATACCGCCATCCATCCAGTGCACTTTAACGTCACCTTTTGTTTTAGGGGTTTTAGGGAAAGTCATAGTCACCGAACTTGACGGAGGACAAGACTCTGGGAAATAACCTCTCTTGAACTCATCGACATATACAGTTCCCACACTTGCCTGCACGTCTTTTACGTATTGTAAGCCGTAGATACTGAAAGGAGCTTCTAGGTTGTGACATCCCATGTCACCTAACGCTCCGGTACCGAAGGCCCACCATCCTCTCCAATTGAATGGCACCAGCTTTTCGATATAGTCTGTATACTGAGCTGTTCCCAACCATTTGTCCCAATCTAAGGTTGATGGTACAGGAGCCTTTTTGGAAGGCCATGCTATACCTTGCGGCCATACAGGGCGGTCTGTCCATGCATAAATCTCTACCAAATCACCGATAAGGCCGGCATCAATCCATTCGCGCATCTGACGCACCCCATCTCCCGAAGAACCCTTGGTTACCCATCTGTGTCACCTACTTTATAACGCTTTGCGGCATGAGTCAACACGCTGGCTTCCCATACATCATGGGCAAGAGGCTTCTGCTCAACATACACGTGTTTTCCCAATTCCATGGCTGCCAATGCCTGA
>NZ_JXAC01000157.1 GCF_000814685.1 Sphingobacterium sp. T2 | reverse complement strand
TGATTCGGATATGCTCCACCACGCGATAATAATGGAATGACCTTAGTGTATGGTGTGCCTACCGCTGAACTTGTGGATGAGTTTGAGATGGAAGATGGAACAAAATTCTCTTGGACTAATCCGGAACATGCTGCCAATCCATATGATAAGCGTGAGCCTCGTTTCTATGCTACCATCCTATATAATGGGGCATCATGGAAAGGAAGAACCTTAAATACCACTACTTCCGATCAGATTGAAGGGTTTATTCAATATGGAGTGGAAGCAGAACCAAAAAGAACTGTTACAGGTTATTATGCTAAGAAGCTGTTAGATCCAAACAATACGAATCTTCTGGTTAACCGCAGTACGCAAAGTTGGATAGAACTACGTTATGCGGAGGTTTATTTGAATTTGGCAGAGGCCAAAGCAGGCCTTGGGGATTTTGCCGGTTCGGCAAGCGTATTGTCGGAGCTGCGTGCCAAACGAGGGCTGGGAATGGTAAATTACAACAACCAGTCATCGGCTATGGCAGCCATAGAGCACGAACGTATGGTCGAGTTAGCCTTTGAAGGGCATCGTTTCTGGGATCTGCGCAGATGGAGAAAAGCACATATTGTGCTGAACGGTAGACGTGTGACAGGCCACAAAATAGAAAGTACTGGAGGAGGTTACTCGTATCAAGTGGTAGATGCAGATAATGTGGACAGAAGTTTTAACCCTAGACTATATTATCTGCCGATTCCTGAGTCTGAAGTATTAGTCAACTTAGGTCTTACACAAATTCAAGGTTGGTAAAAAGATATTCGTATGAAGACTTTAATAAATTATATACTGTCATTTTTAGTGCTTGGACAATTAGTATGTTCTTGTGCTAAACCTAACTATGTTGCACCTAACGATGATTCTATCATCAAAGATTTCTATGCAACACTTGAAGGAAAAGGAAGAGAGAGGCTCTTCGAAAGTACTATTAGCAATGACACAATCTATGTCAATATAGATTACTATTATCCTATTGATTCCGACAATGAAGTGGACCTTTCAAAAATCCTTCTTAAGGCGTCAGTACCGGTAGATGCGAAAATAGAACCTTCGTTAGAGGGTTTTACGGATCTTAATAATCCTTTGCATATTACCGTTACAGCAGGAGATGGAACGCAATCTAAATATGTAGTCGTAGCCAACAAGAAAGGTAATACCGATGTGTTTGCCGCTACCCTATATTATGAGGATGTGTTAGGAGCCACCCAAGAAGTGTCTGCTATTATTTTGGGTACGAACATCAACTTCTCTTTGGTGCCGGGTACAGTGCTAAACAACCCTAGGGTTATTTACACCATCAACCGACATGCTTCGGCCTCTATTCCTAATGGTGGAGCGGTGAATTTAGATAATGATGTTCCTTTTGTGGTTACCTCAGCAGGTAATGCCCGTAAGACTTATACTATGAAAGTGGTGGAAGCGAAGAAACTTGCCAAAGGTATACGTCCGGGTAGTGCTAAGGTAATGTTTGCGAAGAAGCTGAAAGATGACCTCGGTCTTCCGGATAATCATCTTACTACAGGTCTAGCTGTGTCAGGTAAATATTTAGTGATCAACACACGCAACCGTAATAGCATCTATTTGAATGGTGTTACCGGTCAAAAGGAGGGCGAAGTGGACATGACGGGCTTTATCGGCAGTCTTCGTAACTTCTATGCTACCTCAGACAATGCTGGCAACATATTGGTATGCAACCTGACCACGAACGATGGCAATACCTTTATGATTTATAAAGTTACTTCCGTAAATGCAACACCTCAACCTTTTATTTCGTGGAATACCGGAGGTAGAGGATTCGGACGTAAGTTCTCAGTGGTGGGCGGATATTAACCAGAACGCTATCATCACAGCACCTCTTGTAGGTAACGCTACACAAAACTCATTTGCAAGATGGCAGGTGTCCAACGGACAGCTTGTGTCCCAAACACCGGATATCATTGATATCAACGGTTATGCATGGAACTGGAATAACGCTGATGTGAAGTATATGACCCCGTCACTTTCTAGTGATTATTATGTGGTGGGATATAATCCGTCTACTAACAACCTTGGTAAAGTGAGCGGTCAAAACCATTCTGTTACTTCAGCCAATACAACATTGAACACAAACTTTATCGTCAATTCGGTAGACTATATAGAGTTCAATAATGGTAAGTACGTAGCCTATAATCATGTGAATGGTTTTAACTGGGGAGCTGCTGACCAAGTGTTTTTGTTGGATGCAGAGATGCCTCTTGTTGGCGATCCTTCCTCGGCGACAGCTCCTACAAACTTGATTTGGGCAGCTCCTAAAGGCGCTTATGGCCCTAATGCCGCGAGTGCCGCAACCAATACGAATGGAACGGGAGATGTGGTGATGGCTGTATCTGAAAACGGATACTTCCTTTATCTATATTTTATGTTTACCAACGGATATGTTGTCGGGGTACAGTTCGATTGTATCGATATTTAGGTTAAATTAGGTCAAATAGTTTGGAGTAGCGCTTGCGCGCTACTCTTTTAAATTTTTAAGCTATTGAAGAAGAAATTTTTTGTTTTAGCTGGTTGCCTTATTGAGTTTATTTGCTTGTTCGAAAGATAATCATACCCCACCTAGTCTGAATGTGCCGGAAGAACCGGAACCACCTACAAACCCTATAACGCCAGGAAGAAATGTCGTAGTTTGGGTGGATGCTAGATCTAACGTTTTCGGAACGTACGGAAAGTTCAGCAGCAAAACCGAAATCGTCAATATTCTGGATAGGCTGGAAGACTGTGGCGTGACAGGCTTGGTAATAGATGTAAAGCCTTCCTCAGGCTATACCATGTATAACAGTGCATATACTAAAGAATGGACTTCCTACGATGGAAAGACAGGTTTTCATTTTTCTTTT
>NZ_JXAC01000156.1 GCF_000814685.1 Sphingobacterium sp. T2 | reverse complement strand
TGTGCACAAACCTTTTCTACGGTTCATCATCCAAACCTAGTATTGCCATAGTGGAAGGCTGCAATTCACAAGCCTTCTGCATAGCATTCGCACGCTGAGCAACAAGCTTCAAGCCATCTTCGAAAGACAAAGCTACCGGCAGCTACCAAGGCAGAAAACTCACCCAAGGAATGTCCCGCCACCATCGAGGGCTGGAATTTATCCCCTAATGCCTTTGCTAAAACCACCGAATGCAAGAAAATTGCGGGCTGCGTAACTTTCGTTTGTTTAAGGTCTTCCTCCGTACCATTAAACATGATATCGGTAATTCGAAAACCCAAAATATCGTTTGCTTTTTCGAACAAAGCTTTTGTTTCTTCATTAAGGTTGTACAGGTCCTGCCCCATTCCAACGAATTGCGCTCCCTGTCCCGGGAAAATGTAAGCTGTTTTCATAAAGACTTATTTTCTACTATTAAAAGGTTATTGTGTCTATCTTGTATTCAAGATATCTTGGGCAAATATAACAATATTGATGAAATGCTATTTCTCCGGAATGAAGCTTAGTGAGGTCAGCTTCGTTTCGTCAAAAAAGAGGTTGGCAAGCTCCAAGATATGCTCTGAAGACACGGCATCAATCTTAATCGAAAACCTGTTGCAATGATACCACCTCTCCATAATCAATAATGTTTTTAGCTTCCGCAATGATCATGCTCATTCTTCCCTCTTCGGCCAAAGCTATCTGTCCTTTGAACTTCTGTTTTGCAAGCTTAAGGTGATACTCCGAGATAGGCTTATCCCTCAGCTTACTTAGCTCCTTATACACTAAGGAAACAGCCTTTTTAAGCTTTTCTTCATCCGTTCCGAGATATATGTTGAAATGACCTATATCCGAGTACATGGTAAAGTTGGATTCTATGGTATAAGCTATGCCATATTTTTCTCGTATACCCAAATTCAGAATGGAACTCATCCCGAAACCACCAAGCATATTATTCAGCAGCAACATAGCCGTCTTCCGCTCATCATAAATCCCGAAAGTTTTTATCCCCAAGATATAATGAGCTTGGTTGATAGGTTTTTTCACCACCACATGTTGACCTTCGTTCTCCAGCGTCAGACGCTCTTTGTTTCCTCGTTTATTAGGAGCTATACGGCCGAAAATTCTATTAGCCATACGTTCCACCTGAGCCAAGGTATAGTTTCCAGCTATAGCAATCACAATCTCCTCGGTATCGTAATTGCCTTTCATAAAATCCTCTATATCGCTCCTTTGGAGTCCCAATAGGTCTTTCTCCGTCCCAAGAATATTATGACCCAAGCCCGTTCCCTTGAAAAGCAGATCCTCAAAGTCATCCATGATGGACTCTTCCGGACTATCCAGATAGGAAGCCATTTCGTCCAAAATCACACCCTTTTCCTTTTCCATCTCATTCTGTGGAAAGGTGGAATGGAAAAGTACATCTTCAAAAAGGTCCATAGCCCTCTCTAGGTAAGGATTTAGGAAAGAGGCATGGATACAGGTATATTCTTTTGTCGTATAGGCATTAAGGTCCCCTCCCACCTGTTCCAGACGACGTAAAATCTGATTCGTGGAACGGCGTTCCGTACGTTTAAATAATAAGTGTTCGATAAAATGTGCAACACCATATTTTCCCACCTTTTCATCCCTCGAACCAGCATTGACCACTAAACAAGTATGGGTGATGGGAGAGTTCTGGTAATGCAGTAATATTCTAATACCATTATCCAACCGGATAAGATTGTATTCTTTCATTTTAATTTTTTTGTTGAAATTGAGAGCAAAGCTACGTAATAAAAAACAAAAAACCGGCTGTATCGAAATACAACCGTTTCATTTATAATTTGTTGGATTACATTCGTGGGTGACGCATACCTCCAGGACCTCTCTGGTCTTGGAATGGATTGATACCGGAGAACTTCTGCAGTTTGAAGGTAAATGTCAACATGAAGTATCTTGCCAACCGGTTGGTACGGCTATCTGTTAGGATTTCCGACACTGTTCGGTTGATGTTTGTTTGTTCATTCAACAAGTCAAACCCTTGCAATCTAAGTGTTCCACGACGATCTTTCAACAGCTTTTGTTCAATATAAGTATTGATTATGAATGGATTAACATTCGATGTATAACCGTGGTTGAACTCCTTTGATACATCTAATCCAAAGATAGTAGTTGGTGTAATATTCACCGAACCGATCAAGTTAGGCGTAATCTTAGAAGTATTGCGGTTGGACAAATCTATCAACGACGATTTTGTGATCGTATAGTTGAAACGCACCCCCGGATTGATTTCTAAGTTTTCCGAAGGATTGTATCGGAAGAACAACATCTGGTTGATGCTGGTATTGTTGTTAATATTCTTCTTGAATTCAAAATTGGTAAAATCAGAGCTTTGGTAAGAGATTCCCTTGTTGAAGGAAACGCCACCACCATACATAATGTTGTACGTTTTCTCCTTAAATGATCTGCTGAAATGATAGAAAGAGTTGATAGAGTAAACACCTTCATCCTCATTGGCATATCCTACCTCTTGGACAGATCCTAACCCCGGTTGGGTCGTTATTTTATTATATGAAACGATTTTATCGTTTGTAACCTCAGCTCTTAACATCGCGAAGAAGTTAGTACCTTTTTGGAAGTCTCCCGAGCGGTATCTTAAGCTCATCGAATGTCTGAACTCTGGATCTAGATCTGGATTTCCTAAGGTTTTGTATGTTTCGCTAGTAGCCACCTCAAAAGGCAGAATTTGCGATACCGAAGGTTCTGACGATCTTCCAGAATATTGTAAAGTAATATTCGACTGTCTTGAGAACTTATATTCAAATCTAGCGATAGGGATGAAGTTAAAGTTTTTGCGGTCGATAATTTCTGTCACTGATCCGTTCGAAGCATCTCCCTTCAATACTGAAGGCTGCACCGAAGCACCCAACGAGTATTTGAATTTCTCGCCTTCGTATCTATAGCTTGCGCCTACACGGTGTGTTGTAAAGGCATAGTCATAGTCGTAGTCATAGTTCAGGATATTTCCTGCAGTGCTACCTTTGGACTCCAATAGTTTCTGTGAATTGCTATTATCGTAATCATTGTTATTGAAGTCATATGTGATTTCCAACTTACCTTTTTCCGATAGCGGTTCGGTATACGACACAGAAGCACCTGCATTCCAGCTTCTGTTTTCTACTTCACGTCTTGTTTTTTCAATAATATCGGCTTCAGTAAGATTTTGATTGTTAGGGTCTGTCAGCCAACGCTCCAACTCTTGGTTGAATTCCGTTTCGCTCACCGCATTGTCGTAGTTGAAGTTGAAGAATAAGTTTCTTCCTTTGTCATTTAGCTTACGGTTATACAAGCCGGAAAAATTATAACGCGGAGCGGTAACGTCCGAGATTGTACGCTGCTGCTGCAAGTTACTGAAAGTTTGATCGATATATTGGAGTGTATTGCTGAAGTTGTCAGCAGAGTTATTATCAAAACCTAATTGTGGTGAAAATTTGATATAGTCACGAGGGGTGATATTCCACTCCAAGTTACCTTCAAAACGGTGATTGGCTCTAATATTTCCATTATTCTTGTTAGACTCTTCCGTCATATTTTGAGCCAAGTAGTTGGCAAAAGATTCCGAAATCGTATTGTTGTCGTCTCTTCCGTAAGAGTAAGAGCCGTACACTTTCAGCTTATCGGAAAAGTCGTGACGGATATTTACTCCGATAGAACCGGTAGTAGTAATACCTTCAGAACCACCAAACATACCTCCACCAGAACGACCTCCACCACCTTGACGACCACGGGCACCACCTCCCATAGCATTGAAGTCAAATAACGGAGCATTCATATTGTTCAGGTTACCCAATACTGCTACCTGTGAATTGTTATTCAAGCCCATCCACATGCCGGTAGCTTGGTAACGTTCTTCCGTACCACCGCCTACACGTATGGTAGTCATATATCCTTTATTGTATTCCGGATCTATTTGGATATTCAAGACTTTTGTTGACTCTCCGCTTCTATTTCCAGTAATATTAGCCATATCACCGAAATCATCCACGATTTGAATTTTTTCGATAATATTGGCTGGCAGGTTTTGTGTGGCTGTTTTCACATCACCACCGAAGAAATCTTTACCGTTGATACGTACACGTGTTACCTGCTCTCCTTGGGCTGTCACATTACCGTCTTTGTCTACTTCTACTCCTTGTAGCTTTTTCAAGGCATCCTCAGCTACAGAACCATCTCTCAACTTAAGGTCCTTCATAGCATATTCTACCGTATCGCCTTTTACCTGCACGGTAATGACACCATTAACCACTACTTCCTCAATAAGGTTAGAAATAGGGTTAAGTACTATCGTAGGAACCATGAATCTAGACTCCCCTGTCGGAAGGTATATTCCTGCTCGAAAGGTTCAAAGCCCAAGCTCACTACTCTAAGTTTGAACTTGTCGGATTTAACATTGTTAAAAGTAAAAACTCCTCCGACTGATGCTCCGGTTTTCAAGGTATCTTTGCCATCGATAAATTCGACAGTAGCACCGGAAACAACCCTAGACAAGGAGTCTCTTAATAATCCCTGAACCACTTTGGGGCTCTGAGCATGGGTATTAAACCCTACAACCATAAAAAATACAGCTAATAATGCGCTATAAACTCTCATAATATTCTTAGTTACTCTTTTCTACTTTATCTACAATCCAAATTTCAGTTTCTGCCTTATATGGATTTTTCAAGGACGGTCCTCCCATCACGGGATAGCCGTACCCATATCCTCCGTTTGTAGGCCGGTTTGAGCTTTCCATAGCCTTCTTCATCATCGCGTATTGGGTTCTTACGCCAACCTGTACCGCGACGACATCAGACTTCAGCCCCACAAGTTCCAACGGTATTCGCGCCTCATAAACCAAATTTTTATTGCTGTCGACCAGCGTCGTCGCACGAATGCCATAGTCATTGTCTAATGCCAAAAGGCCATCTCTTACCCTTCCAAATCCTTGCAAGTAATAGCCGTTGACTTTCTCTAACAAGGCCTGCTCGAAATTTTCGGTCTGCCTCAGTTCTTCACTGGCTGACAACGCCTTTTTGCGCTCTCTATCCCAATAGGGAAAATATAAACGGGCGCCATCCTTCCTTTTGTCGTTATAGCTTATGTTAACAAATATTCCTCCCGAAAGTGCCTCTCGTTGAAGTTGTATATCTTTTATCACTATAGCAACAAACAAAACATTATTTCGTTCAGCAACACCGAAAGACCAAAGGTCTTCCAAGGCGTTCAGATGGTTTTCCCATTCTTCCACATTGCCGTCCACTGCCACCTGCTCAAGCCGTGAAAATGTATAGTTCACCTTTTTCTTACTTTTCTGTGCAAACAATGAAAAAGGCAAGCATAACATTAAACTAAGGAGGATATGTTTTATCATAAGTTTAAGTTTATACTTATTTTTACACAGTATATTAGACTTGCAATGTCAGTAATTGTTTAAACGAAACACAAAAAAAGCAATTACTTGGCAGAATAAGGGTATTTTTTTTACTTATCACAGAGAAGTTACAGAACACGACCACATGTTATTATCTTATTTTCAAGAGGATTTGTTGGAAGCGGGATGCGATGAAGCCGGCAGAGGATGCCTTGCGGGACCTGTTTTTGCTGCAGCCGTGATTTTCCCCAAAGACTATTTCCACCCGCTGCTTAACGATTCCAAGAAGCTGTCCGAGAAGAAGCGTATGGAACTACGCCCGATCATCGAAAGGGATGCCTTAGCCTACGCTGTCACTTCTGTCAGCCCACAAGAGATTGACGCCATCAACATTCACAATGCCTCTTACAAGGCCATGCATTTAGCCCTAGACCAGCTGAAGGTGGCCCCTGAATTTTTGATTATAGACGGAAACCGCTTCATCCCATACAAAAACCTTCCTCACCAATGTATAATCAAAGGTGATGGGAAATACCTCTCCATAGCAGCTGCCTCCATTCTGGCAAAGACATATAGAGATGAATATATGCTTGAGCTGAGTAAAGAATTTCCTGTGTACGATTGGGCCTCTAACAAAGGTTATCCCACAGTGAAACATCGAAATGCCGTGCTTGAATTTGGCATGACTCCACATCATAGAAAAACTTTTACGGTAAGCAGACCGCAACTGACATTATTCTAAATAAAAAGGCTTCTCGATGAGAAGCCTTTTTAATCAATTATTTTGTGGTTTTCTTTTTTCTTGAGGAAACGAAAATTCCACCTAACAAGCCCAATACCAGTACGATGGAACCGGCTAGGGAAACTGCATTGCTGACCTTCACTGTCGTAGGTTCAAACACAAACTCTACTTTGTGATTTCCTCCCGGCAATTGCAATGCACGCAAGATATAGTTAGCACGAAGGATAGGCACCTCTTCGCCATCTACATATGCTTTCCAACCTTTATCGTAATACACTTCCGAGAACACAGCAAAGACATCATTCGGCGCAGTGTATTCGTATTCCAACTTATCCGGATGATATGAAGTAAGCTTTATGGAAGCGTTGTTGGCAAGACCTAATCGCTTCTCGTCGATTTTGCTTTTGAATTCTTGATGTACGAAAGCCTCTTTGGAAGGATCAAAGCTGTTTATTGCCATCATCTCTTCGTCATTATCCTTCACGAAGGTCACTTTGTCCACAAACCAAGCGTTGCCGGCAGCAGTTGATCTTCTTTGTATGCTTTCTACATTATTCTGAGGATCCTTTGTGATAAGGTAACGAACGTTGAACATATCCAACACATCCTCATTGATTGCACCATTAAACTGGTGTTCCAAAATTTCTTGGAAGCGCATCAGCTTTGCAGCATGGTAGCCGCCTAGACTCTTATGGAAGTATGAAGTTCTAGCATCCGAGAATGGATTGGTCGTCAAATCCAACACGCGGTAGCTAAGATCTTTATCCAGCTTTATCAATTGATCTACCTCACGCTCCACAATAGGATTTTTCAAGACACTCTTATCTACGAACGCATCGTTATTTAGATATCTTTTATCTACAGACCAAAGATCTATTAATGTTATAGCTCCTACAGCCACAATAAGCACGGTAGCATTAGTCTTTCTTTTCAGGAAGGCCCACACAAATGCAAAGATCAGCACTAAGATAAAGAACGAACGCCATGCATCCGATGATGCTAAAGAGGCCCTATCTTTGATCAGAGCATCAGCCAACTGACTAGCTAAGTTAGCATCCCCTAACTGTTGCGACAACATGGCCACAAAGTTCTGATGATCGGCAATGCGGAAACTTAATATATTAGGCATTAAGGCCACGATTAGACACAGGACCCCCACAACACCAAAGCTGTAAAGCACCTTTTTATCTAAATCCACAATTTCCTCTTTACGAGTAATAATCTCATGTATCGCTAATGCGGCCAATAAAGGAATCAGGATGGATGGAATGATCAAAATAGATTCTACCGCTCTGAACTTATTGTACATCGGAAAATAGTCGAAGAACAAATCGGATACTAATGGGAAATGTTTACCAAACGACAGCAATATGGTTAGGATGGTAGCCCACAGAATCCACCACTTCAACTTTCCTCTAACCACAAACAAGCCTAAAATGAAAAGTGCCACTATGCCTACACCAAAATACCAAGGTCCAGAAGTAAACGACTTCTCTCCCCAATATGTTGGAAGGCTCTGGGCGTACATCACGGCTTGATCTTGAGGAGCTCCCAGATTAGTGAAAAACTTCGCCACATGAGACTTTTCATCCAATACGCCTTGCGACTTGCCGCCATAAGCATTAGGGATGATGAAGGTCAGGTTTTCTCCTACCCCTTGGCTCCAAGCGTATGCATATTCCTTATCCAACCCTGCGGTGGATTTGCCATCTTCTGTCTTTGTAAGGTTAGCTTTACCACGAGTTGTCAGCTTGCTGTATTCATAGGTAGGAAATAGCACGGTGGCATTTACCGCTACCGCCAGAATTACTGCCCCAAGCTGTACAGCAGAATTCTTAACAAAATCCGCAATCTTCTTCTCACGTATAGCATAGTAGAGCTCTACCCCTACATATACTAAAAGCGCTAGGAAAAGGTAATAAGTCATCTGTACGTGGTTGGTACGTATTTCCAACGCCAAAAATAAGGCTAGTAAAAGTCCTCCCCACAGCCTATTACCTCTATAGCACATGATTACCGCACCTATAATCGGCGCTAAATAAGCTATGGCATAAGCCTTGTTCACATGTCCTGCCTCTATATAGATGAAGTTGTAGGACGAAAATGTTATAGCGATGGCGCCTGCCGCGGCCAACCATGGTTTAAGTCTTAACACACAAAGAAGAAAGTAGGCTCCCAAAAGATAAGTCAAAATGATATCTGCCGGAGAAGGGAATACAGTCTTTATAGCTTTACTGATGTATGTCCCTACGTTCGTAGCGTGTTCATACCATATCTGATAGGTAGGCATACCTCCAAACATGGAGTTTGTCCAGTTGGGCGCATGTCCATCTTTTTCTTTGTAGTCGAAAAGCTCTTTCTGGCTTCCCATGGCCTGCACAACGTCGTGTTGTGAAAGTACCTTACCTTGCCATACTGGTGAGAAATAGAAAAATACCAGTACAAAGAATATAGCAATAACAATTAAGTGTGAGGAATTCTCCTTAAACCAGTTTTTCATGAATTGTTTAGCGGTTATTTTTGATAATGTCCCAAAAATATAGAATTGCTTTCAATATTTTACAAGGCATTATGGAATTAGTTTCCCTTTTCGATCAACTTTTTGATGTCCGAAAGTTGACCGAACAGCACAAGCAAATCATTTTCCCTCAAAACAGTATCCGACTTAGCGATACCTGTAGCTTCCTTATCTCCACCATTCTGACCCGTGATAGTCGTCAGCACTATAACTTTGTATCTGTTTGTCAGGTCAGCCTCTCTCAAGGTCATACCCACATATTTGTTAGGCACCTTAGTCTCTATAATACTATATCTGTCTGATACCTTAAAGGAGTCTACGATGTCAATGTTGTCCAGCCGCATGGCAAGCCTTTCAGCAGCCTCCTCTTCCGGCATGATATATTCGTCCATCTGCATAGCTTCCATCACCGTCTTTTGAAGGTCAGAAACCACACGGCCTATAATTCTTTTTACGCCCAGCTGTTTCACCAGAGCAGCGGTCATCAAGGATGCCCCTTCGTCTTCCCCTATAGCCACCACCAAGGCATCACAGTCTTTCAGTGGCAAGGAGCTTACCGCCTCACGGTCGGTCGTATCCAGACACACCGTATGGGTAATTTTATCTTTCAGCTGCTCCACAATCTGGATATTTTTGTCGGCGGCGATAACCTCATGGCCTAGCTCTGTAAGATGTATGGCCAAGGAGCGGCCGAAGTGCCCTAATCCTAATACTATATACTTCATCGAATATCCTTATTATAATCAGAAAAGAAGCTTCTCCGTTGGGTAAATATAACTCTTGTTTTTTGTGTTTTTAATGAAAGCTACCAACAATGTCAGCATACCAACCCTTCCCACAAACATCGTAAAAATCAGAATAAACTTACCTGCAGGGCTTAACAGAGGCGTCACCCCCATACTTAAACCACAGGTAGCATACGCCGAAATGGATTCAAAAAGCAAAGGAATCATTTCTATCTGCGGATCGGTAACATTCAAAAGAATGAAAGAGAATGTGATAGCCAACACTGACAGTACTATAATGGCAAAAGTCTTTATTTACAGATTCTGCAGCAATCTTCCTTCTAAATATTTCTATAGAATCCTTACCACGCGCCAAAGCAATGATATTCATGAAGCCAAGGCTACAGTCGTCACCTTCACCCCTCCTCCTGTTGAGCCAGGAGCCACACCTATCCACATCAGCGTAGTAATCATAATCAACGAAGGCACACTAACCATATTTATGTCCACACTGTTGAATCCCGGCGAACGTGAAGAATTAGCCATAAAAAAGGCTGTTATCCATTCTCCAAGAGTTGCCTTCTTGCATCAGCGAGTGCCTCTGCTCCATCAGATAGTAGGATATCGTAGCCAACACCATGACGACCACGTTACATAAGACAATAAACTTGGTATTGAAAGAAAAGGACTGTGCCTTATGCACAAAATGTTTCTTCTGAATCACCGCTTTGATAAGTCCTTGCACCTGCGTCCTTATATAAGTATAAAAATTGTACACAGTACCGAAGCCCATTCCTCCAAGGATGAAGATGAAAGCCAAAACCATCTGGAAAGAATAGTTAAAGCGGAAAGCTTCATTGCTAATACCGCCACTCATAGTAGTAAATCCAGCATTACAAAAAGAAGATACCGAATGAAATATGGAAAAGAAGACCCTTTCCCCCACGTTATCAAAGAGGCTTTCTTTCACCGAAAAAAAGATGAATGCCGCCCCTATCAATTCGAAAAGCAATGTGATGGAAATAATGGTCAGCAATGTATTGATAACCGAGTTAAGCTTATTCTGCCCCAAAATCTCCCCAAACATCAGCTGATTCTTATAAGAGAATCCTCCGGAAAAGAAATAGCCAAAGAAGCCGGTGAAGGTCATAATACCTAACCCTCCCACCTGCATCAATATCAAAATCACTGTTTGGCCGAATAAGGAAAAATTGGTCGATATATCGGTCACCGTGAGTCCCGTGATACATACCGCACTGGTAGACATAAATAGTGCATCCACAAAGCCTAATGGCGCAACCAAAGATGTACGTGGTAACATCAACAGCAATGTGCCCACCAGAATCAGTCCGATGAAGCTTATAACAAATAAAATTGTAGGGTTGAAGTAGAAGTTGTCGAAGAAAAGAGTGCTCTTGGATAATTCCGAGAGAAATATCACACCTATACCGAAATACATCCATTCGTCACGAGCGAAGTAGTCTAGCCATGGACTGGAGCTCAACCGCGCAAGAATAATCAAAAAGAGAATGGCTACTACTGCTAAGCCTGAATATTGAGAAACATTGATTTTCCGGCTGGCGTAGAGATATGAGCCTGTGCGTAAAACTTCCAGCAGAGAAACTCCATAGAACATGCAGTAGATTGCTCTTTTGGTGTATCCTGCCATGACAGGATCGGTGATATAGCTACATGAGCTATGACTGTCAACGCACATATCATGCTCACATAAAACATAATTCTATCCACTATCCCCTTGCGGTAGCGAAACAAAAATTTTAAAAAGCTCGCTATGGAATCCATAGTACAAACATAGCAATATAGTTTGCTTATAAGCAATTAGTTTTTCGAATCCTCTTTAGAATTATCTTTTTTCTTAAACAAACCTTTAATAAAATTTCCCGTTTTCTTGGTTACATCTTTTGCTCCTTCGACGATATCTTTTCCCTTATCCACCACATCTTTGCCTGTATCTGCCAATCCCATCAGTTTGGCCTCACGCTCCTTACTTATTCCCGTACATTGCTTGATGCCTTCCAGCAGACTTTGCCAGAGTGTTTTGAAGAAAGTATGCTCCGGAACGCGGGCATAGTTTACCTTACCTATATGATATTCACCTTTGTCATCAGGGTTGCTGTCGTTTATCAGAATATGATTTATAAGATAAGAAACTACTTTCTTTGAGGATTGTGTGCCCTTTTCGTCTACTTTGTTGAGGATATTTATTTTCAGATTGTCATAGTCAAAACGAAACTCTCCCCAGTTTTTTCTATCGGTACCTTCCATATTGAAAGCGATATGCTTTATATTTCCCGAGGTAATTTCCACATTCAACAGAGGCCGTAGGATTCTGTCGAAGGCAGTAGCCTGCATAGGACCGAGAGTGCCACTATAGGTATGATAGCCCGTGGGGCTTAGCATATCAAAACCAAATTTAGCATGCAGAGATCCTGTATTCATGATTCTTGCTTTCAGATCTGCTCGCATAAAGCGGTCCTTTTTTAAGGCCATCGTGTCGTTCGTCACATTGGTCAGCACCCCTGTAGCATGGTTAAAACTGATTGATCCCTCTCTAAAATATTTGCCGCTCATCTCATGATACGTCACCGAAACGTTGTCAACCACCACCGTGTCCAGTCGCAGGAGTTTTGTCATCTTCATGAGCTTCTGATGAGGGGAATGTCCTATTTTTACTGCCGGATATTTGGGATAGCGCTTATCTGCAGACAAGTCCACAGCGCCATTTTTCAACTGTACCTTCGCCGCAAGGGTCTTCTGGTTGTCGATAAGTTCCTTAAAGTCCAAATGTTCCACGCGCAACGTGTCAAACTTCAAGACCGCCATCGTCACATTTTGCTTCTTCAACTTATAGAAAGTGGCTTTATTCATCCTAGGCCTATACTCCACATCGGTAAAAAGTACATTCTGCTCGCGCGTATTTATCTTCAGTCCTTTGAATTTTGCCTTATAAAAGCCGTCGGGCAAGTCGTATTCAAAACCCGGAATTTCGACCAGCACCATTTTTGTATAGTAAAGCCTGCTTGTATCTTCTAAAGATGTTTCATCTATCAATACGTCATGCACGCTGACCTTGGCCTTTTCCAGATTCATGACACTACGGTTTCCCGCTTCATATTTTGTATATCTGAACTTTATATTATCCATATGGATATCCCTCACATTCACTGCCGTAAAGATATTCTTAATACTTTCGTAAAGTGTCTTACGCGACTTATCCCGAATGGTGTCATTAAAAGAGTGGTATTCACTTATCAAATGCAGCGATGGTTCTTCGAGAAGTATGGTGCGTATATTGAGCTTCTTTTTGGACAAAGCATCCAGCAAACTGAAATTTCTAACTCTCAGCTTTTTGATCTTTATGTGATAACGATTGTTTGGAGCCTCCTGGGCCTCTACCATCCTGCGGTATACAGCCGAATCGGGAATAAGCTCGGCATTTGAGAGAGTAGCATTTCCTAAACCTATATTCAGATCCAAGTCTTCATATTGCAAAGTATAAAGACCATTAGTTGAATAATGGACCACCTCTTTAAGTTTGGCCTCAACGATAGGCTTCCAGTTGTGACTATAGTACCATATTACTCCCACTAGCACAAGAATACTAAGAAGCACTCCGCCAATGATCCATTTCCATATTGGTCGCATAAGCTTAATTTATTGAATTATAAAACAATAAACTAAGCACTTTGTTCATATTGGAATAATTTTATGCTTTAATTTCGGTTATCTTCGTTATAGTACATGCTTACATAGCTGTCATATCGTGTCGGCGAAATAAGCCCTTCTTCCACCGCCTCTATCACTACACATCCGGGCTCGTTGATATGTACACAGTTATTGAACTTACATTGGTTGAGGCGGGCCCTCATCTCCGGGAAAAAGTGACAGAGTTCCTGCTTTTCTATATTCACTATACCCAATTCGCGTATGCCGGGAGTGTCTATCAGTTTACCTCCGAAAGGGAGATGAATCATCTCGGCAAAGGTCGTCGTATGCTTGCCCTTATCCGACCAGTTGGAGATATCGCCGGTTTTGAGATTGGCTTCCGGCACAATAGCATTAATGAGAGTAGACTTCCCTACTCCGGAATGGCCCGACACCAAGGTTACCTTATCTTTGAGAAGTGCTTTGATTCTGATCTATATTGGTTCCTTCGGCCGCAGACACAGCATAGCAAGGATAGCCTATACTTTCGTACATAGACTTATATTCTTCAAGGATTTCCAACCCTTCCTCGCTAAAAAGGTCCAGCTTGTTGAACACCAAAACTGCCGGTACATCATACGCCTCCGCCGTCACCAAAAACCTGTCGATAAATCCCAGAGAGGTTGGCGGCGAAGCCAAGGTCACCACCAAGATAGCCTGATCCAGATTTGCTCCTATAATTTGTGTTTGCTTGGACAGGTTTACGGATTTACGGATGATATAATTCTTGCGAGGCTCCAGGGCCGTAATCACTGCTGTGTCCTGAGAGGACTCTATCTCAAACTGCACCCAGTCGCCCACAGCGATAGGATTGGTCGTCTTTATTCCTTTTATCCTGAACTTTCCTTTAATACGGCAATCATACATGTGCTGATCCTCGCCTAACACCTGATACCAACTACCTGTAGACTTTACGACTAATCCTCTCATATATAAATTGCCTTATTGTATGTATTCTGTTACGACCGTTTATACAAAAGTCGCAAAAATTGTTAATATATGGCTTATCGATTTTATTACCTTTGTAAAGAGACTTAAATTAATTTATAGTGAAAAAACTATTTCTTCTGGATGGAATGGCTCTAATATACAGAGCCTACTTTGCACTGAGCAAGGTGCCAAGACTGACTTCTTATGGTCTGAACACAGGGGCTATTATGGGCTTCACGAATACTCTTCTTGAAGTTCTTAAAAACCAACAGCCTACACATATGGCTGTAGTTTTTGACACCGCAGCACCGACAAACAGACATATAGAGTTCGAATCCTATAAAGCGCATCGTGAAGAGATGCCTGAAGATTTAGCCAAATCCATTCCCTATATATATAGACTTATCGAAGGATTTAATATTCCACTGATCACCAAAGATGGTTATGAGGCCGACGACATCATCGGCACGTTGGCCAAGAAAGCCGAAAAAGAAGGCTTTACCGTCTACTGTATGACGCCGGACAAAGACTTCGGACAACTAGTGTCTGAGAACATTTTTATTTATAAGCCTGCCAGAATGGGTAATGGCGCCGAAACGTTAGGTGTTGCTGAAATCCTAGAAAAATGGGAAATCAGCGATGTATCGCAGGTCATTGACATTCTTGGGCTTTGGGGAGATGCTGTAGACAACATCCCCGGCATTCCTGGGATCGGAGAAAAGACTGCTAAAAAGCTGATCCAAGAATTCGGCTCTATAGAAAACCTGATTGCCAATGCCGATAAGCTAAAAGGAAAGCTCAAAGAAAATGTCATCAACATGCCGAGCAGGGGCTAATCTCTAAAAAGCTGGCTACCATCCTTCTGGATGTGCCTGTCGAGCTGGATGAAGAAAAGCTCAAACTATCAGAGCCGAATCGCGAAGTGTTAGAACCTCTTTTTGCCGAGCTGGAATTCAGAACCTTGGGAAAACGGGTATTTGGCGACGACTTTTCTGTGCTCGACACATCGAAACCGAATTCTGCACAGATGGACCTCTTTGCCTCACCGGCAGAAATATCACAACCAGCAGAAATATCCTCCACAACAGCTGCTGCTGGCGCTAACAACATCCATAACACGCCGCACGAATATATCCTTTTGGACCACATCGAGGCCGTCAAAGCCTTTGCTGAGGAGCTAAAAACACAGACTGTGTTCTGCTTTGACACCGAAGCCACAGGTTTGGAGGCGCTCACGGCAGATATCGTCGGCCTTTCTTTCTGTTATGAGAAAGCAAAAGCATATTATATCCCTACCCCGCAGGACAGGAGTGGTGCCCTAGAGATTTTAAACATCCTCAAACCTATTTTTGAGAATGAAAGCATAAAAAAAGTAGGTCAGAATCTAAAATACGATATCCTTCTGCTTTCCAAATACGATATACATGTCAGAGGACAGATCTTCGACACCATGTTGGCACACTACCTTATAGATCCGGATACCCGCCACGGCATGGACATCTTGGCTGAGACATACCTCAATTATACACCGGTATCTATCACCGAACTTATTGGCAGCAAAGGCAAAAACCAAGGAAACATGAAAGATGTGGACATCGACAAAATAAAAGAATATGCCGCAGAGGATGCCGACATCACGTGGCAGCTTTATGAAAAGTTTGTTCCACTACTGGAGAGCACCTTTACCAAAGAATTGGCTGAAAAGGTAGAGTTTCCATTGGTGTATACATTGGCGCAGATGGAAAGAAACGGTGTAAAAATAGATGTCGACACGCTCCACATATTCTCCCAATCTCTACAACAGGATATTGCGGAGCTCGAGAACCGCATCTACGAAAAGGCAGGTATAAAGTTCAACATAGCTTCACCAAAACAATTGGGGGGAAGTGCTGTTTGACAAACTACAGTTAGACCCTAAAGCGAAAAAAACAAAAACCGGTCAGTATAAAACAGGAGAAGACGTCTTATCCGCCTTAGCCCATAAGTCGGACATTGTACAAGACATCCTCGATTTTCGTCAATATCAAAAGTTGAAGTCCACGTATGTAGATGCTCTCCCAACCTTGATAAACCCGAATACCGGACTTATACACACTTCCTACAACCAAGCTGTGGCCGCCACAGGACGTCTGAGCTCTACAAATCCGAATCTGCAAAATATCCCTATTCGTACGGAAAAAGGAAGAGAAGTACGTAAGGCCTTTATTCCGCGTGAAGAAGAAAATATTATCCTTTCTGCCGACTACTCGCAGATAGAATTACGCATCATGGCTGAGCTAAGCCAGGACGAACACATGCTGGAAGCTTTCGCTCTTGGGCAAGACATCCACCGTGCTACGGCCGCCAAAGTGTATGGTGTGGACATAGACCAGGTTACGGCAGACCAAAGACGTAATGCAAAGGCGGTAAACTTCGGCATCATCTATGGACAGTCCGCATTTGGTCTATCACAAAGCCTCGGCATACCGCGCAAAGAAGCTGCAGATATCATCGAACAATATTTCAATCAGTACAAAGGTATCAAGCAGTACATGTCTAAAGTGGTAGAAACCGCCAAAGAAAACGGCTACGTAGAAACTATTCTCAAACGACGACGTTATCTGCGCGACATCAACTCCGCCAACATGACCGTAAGAGGATTTGCCGAGCGAAATGCCATCAATGCCCCTATCCAAGGTTCTGCAGCCGATATGATTAAGGTGGCGATGATAAACATCCAAAAAGATATCGAAGACCAAGGTTTGAAAGGCAAGATGATCATGCAAGTGCATGACGAGTTGGTCTTCGACATTCCGGAGAAAGAACTCGACGCCTTTAAAAATATTATCTTACATCGGATGCCAACAGCCATACCTATGCGTGTTCCGATAGTCGTGGAAATAGGCATCGGCAAAAACTGGTTGGAAGCTCATTAAAATTATGGAAGCTCTCAAAAGATTTATATGGCTTGTCCTGCTGCTGTTCAGCTCCAACGCCATGGCGCAAACCACCCGCTATGCGGAGCCGGCAGCAAATGGATACATAAGGCTCTTCTTCGACCATAAATATTATTTGGTCGACAAAAACTGCCAATATAAATCTATTGAAAGAGTTGCTCAATTTGACGATGCAAAACTCCAATTTGACGGTCCTTTCAAGGACTTCAACAGCTGGGGAAAACTAATTCTGGAAGGTCACTATCTCAACGGAAAGAAAGAAGGAACTTTTAAAGCGTACCACCCTAACGGACAACTAAAATGGGAGGTAGACTATAAAAACAACTTTCCTTCCGGCCAATGGAAATACTATTATCCGGATGGGAAACCTATGCTGGTGTTATATTACGACACACTCCATAATTTCACTATACAACAATATTGGAACCGAGCAGGAGAACACAAAGTTGTCGATGGCAACGGAGAATATGTCATTAGAGCTCCCATAGTAGGTTATACAGATCAAGGGTTCAGATCGTACAGCCGCTCCGGCAAACTTGCCAACGGCAAGCCTCACGGTGTGTGGTTTACCCATGGCCAATGGCGTGAAAACGAAACCGGTGCCCTTCTCTTTGTAGAAAGATTCAAAGACGGGCAACAGCAAAGTGTATACTACGAAGAACCTTATGTGACAGAATATTTGGATGAAGATGATTTTTCTTTTATTCCCACAGAACATTTTCCCTTTGCCGAAGTCGGACAGAAGCATGAGTGCAACTTCGACAACTATTCAGGATTCCTAGAATATACCAAGAAGAAGTTCTCCTTCCTGATTGAATCCCTTCCCTTGGAAAGAAATCATCGGGAAATGCAAATAGCCGTACTTTATGTCGTCGGAAAAAATGGCGAGCCTATCGACGCCAAAGTCGTGGAAGAACCTCAAAACCTTAATACAAGAGAAAAAAGAAGATTAATAGAAATCTTTGAAAGTATGAATTACTTTATCCCATCCATGCTAGACGAGGAGCCTATAAAAGACAACATAACCATTACCTTGACTCTTCATCAGGAGGATGATGAGATCATCATGACAGGCTTCAATCTGAAAAGAGAAAAAGGCTACTAGCTGAATATTCGCTCCAGTTGACTATATTTGCATAAAAGGATTATTAATGAAATTTCATAAAGAAGGTTATACGAGTCTTGCATTAGTCGTATTATTTATTTTTGTTATTAATGCTGTTGCAGATTATTTCGACGCTAACATATTCATTAAGTGGTTTTTATATCTGCTATCAGCTTTCTTGTTTATTGCTATCGTGCAATTTTTCCGTTCGCCGAAGAGAACCATCCACATCGACGACAACGCAGTGTTATGTCCTGCGGATGGAAAAATCGTCGTTATAGAAGAAACCGAAGAAACCGAATATTTTAACGACAAAAGGTTACAGATATCTATTTTCATGTCACCAACAAATGTGCACATAAACAGAAACCCTGTGTCTGGAGTCGTTTCTTACTTCAAATACCATCCGGGGAAATTTTTGGTAGCTTGGCACCCTAAATCTTCCACCCTAAACGAAAGGACCACAGTGGTCGTAAAAAAACAGGATGGCGTGGAAGTTCTATTCCGTCAGATAGCCGGAGCTCTTGCCCGCCGAATCGTATGGTATGTAAAACAAAATGACGTGGTAAGACAAGGAGATGAATTCGGCTTTATCAAATTCGGTTCGCGTGTGGACATATTCCTTCCGCTAGGAACGAAAGTCGCTGTCAATATTGGAGATAAAGTAGTTGGCGGAAAAACAATTATCGCCCGCTTTTAACAATAACATAACATTATTATAGTAAATTAGCTTCATTATATAATGAAGCTTTTTTTATGAACTTTAAACTGCTTGTCTTTTATATCTCGGGCGTATTCAGTCTTACGATAGCCCTTACGGTATATTATTTCACTCACAAAGGTCAACAGACGGCCTTAGTGTTCTTCGTGGCTTTGGTGGTGTCCTTCATCCTTTTGCATAACGTTCTTCAACAATATATCCAAAACCGAATCAGCAACATGTATAAGCTGATACGAAGCCTCAAACTTGGTAAAGACATGAAAATCGTATTGGCACAACACAGCAGTGACGAACCCCATAAAAAATGCGGAAGAAGAGGTAAGAGATTGGGCCAAACAAAAAGCTTCAGAAATTGAACAGCTGAAAAAACAGGAGGTTTACCGAAGGGAGTTTCTTTCCAATATTTCGCACGAATTCAAAACCCCTCTCTTTGCTATCCAAGGTTATATAGAAAACCTCCAAGACGGCATGATGCAAGATGATCCCGTGATGGCACAACAGTTTTTAGAAAAAGCCGCCAAAAATATTGACAGACTAACTTTTCTCATTAACGACCTAGATGAGATTACCAAACTGGAAACAGGCCAGATCTCCATCAACATGCAGAAATTTGACTTAGCGGAGCTATCTTCGAGACCGTAAGTCACTTGGAAGACAAAGCCAAAAAGCAGAATATTCAGCTTGTTGCAGACTTGAAAAGTAATACCCCGATATATGTCAAGGCAGACAGACAGCGCATCCAGCAGGTGCTCATTAACCTTATCGACAACTCCATAAAATATGGAATTGACGGAGGAAAAACCAAAATTAATGTCTATCACCTTTTGGATCAGATTCTTGTAGAGGTGACCGATAACGGGCAAGGTATAGACGAAAAGCTGCTGCCGCGCGTATTTGAAAGATTTTTCCGAACGGATAGAAGTCGCTCCCGTGACATTGGAGGGTCCGGGTTGGGGCTATCTATTGTAAAACATATCATAGAAGCACATCAACAGACTGTACATGTCCGTAGTACAGAAGGAATAGGAACAACTTTCGGCTTCACTTTGGAGAAGTATAAAGCCAGCTAAAAATTCCAGACTTAACATTAAGTTAACATTAATAGCATATTTTAGGCCCAAAATATACATATATGTCATTGAATAGCATTTTTCAGTATTTTGTTCCTAAGGACAAAAAGTTCTTTCCTTTATTCGAACAGGCCGGCACCAACCTTATCGACATGGCCAAACTCTTGAAAGAATGTGTAAATTCTTCAGACCCGGAAACAAGAACTGCCTTATATAAAAAGTTAGAAGATTTGGAACATGTCGGGGATAACATCACCCACCAGATTCACTTAGAGTTAGGGCGCAACTTCATCACTCCTTTTGACCGCGAAGACATACACGCTTTGGCAAGCTCACTAGACGATGTAGCCGACTTTATCCACACCGCCTCTAGTCGCATTGAACTATACAAACTAGAAGGCGCAACCTTACCAATGATAGAAATTACGGACCTTATCCTAGAAGCGACAGAACATATCGCCAAAGCGATGTACGAACTGAAGGACCTGAAAAATATCCGTAACATCACAGATTCTTGCGTGCGTATCAACAGTGTCGAAAACAAAGCAGACTATATCTTTGACAAAGCAGTAGCAGATCTATTCGAAAATGAAAAAGATGCCATCTCTTTGATCAAACAAAAGGAAGTTTTGTCAGCCATGGAAGATGCGACAGACAAATGTGAGGATGTAGCCAACGTATTAGAAAGTATCCTTGTTAAGAATGCTTAATCTGACTCTTTAAAACAAGAAACACATTATGATATCAACATTATTAGTTGTAGTTATCGTTTTGGCTATCGCATTTGATTATATCAATGGATTTCATGATGCTGCCAACTCCATCGCTACAATTGTGTCCACTAAGGTATTGACGCCAGCTATGGCTGTGCTTTGGGCCGCACTTTTCAACTTTGCCGCATACTTTTATTTTACAGACCACAAAGTTGCCAATACCATCGCCAAAACAGTACTGGAAGAATATATAACATTGGAAGTAATCTTTGCCGGACTTGTTGCCGCTATTTCGTGGAACCTCTTCACATGGTACTACGGCATACCATCCAGCTCATCACATACCCTTATTGGAGGATTTGCCGGTTCAGGGATGGCATACGCTATGTTCTTGGGGGTAAACCCTTTCGATGCAATAAACGTAAATGCTACTTTAAAGATTATTTCTTTCATTGTCTTGGCGCCGGTCATAGGTATGACCATTTCCGTTATTATTACCTTAATCATCATTAATATATGCAGAAATGCCAAGCCACGCGTTGCAGAAAAATGGTTTAAAATCCTTCAACTGGTATCATCGGCTAGCTTGAGCTTCGCTCACGGAGGTAACGACGCGCAAAAGGTAATGGGAATCATCTTCGTAGCTATGATCGCAGGAGGTGCGGTATCCCCGGGCGACCATATGCCGGAATGGATTCCGCTGTCGTGCTATGTAGCCATTGCAGCAGGAACAATGAGCGGAGGATGGAAAATCGTCAAAACTATGGGAAGCAAGATCACAAAGGTAACACCTCTGGAAGGAGTTAGTGCCGAAACCGCAGGAGCAGTAACATTAGGTATAACCGAGCATTTCGGAATTCCTGCTTCAACGACTCACACTATCACAGGAGCTATCATAGGCGTAGGGGTAGTAAAACGCGTATCCGCTGTACGATGGGGGGTGACAATAAGTCTATTATGGGCTTGGATATTAACCATTCCGGTAAGTGCCGTGCTAGGAGGAATTTCCATAGCTATCATTCATTATATCCTGTAGGAAAACTATACTTGTGGCTCGCTGTCTACATTATCCTTATTTTTATGGAGTTATCCTATAATATTTAGTATTAACTCTTGATAAATAATAAACAAATGTTTAGCTTTACGCCAAGAATTTTGCCAACAAGAAAAAATATTTGTCGCAATCAAATATGAGAACATTTTGGCATTATTATTGTTAAGTAATGTTAAAGAAGAAAACAATTAAAAATTTTAATAACCTTAAACAAAAGAGTATGAACTATTCTACAATTAAAAAAACAGCGATTGCAGCTTCTTTAGTAGCCGCTTTAGGTTATACTGAGGTGCAAGCTCAAACTCCTACGGTATTTGGTGGCCGTTCTCAATACAGAACTTGGTCAATCGGTTTACAAGGAGGTATAACTACTCCTAACGTAATCATCGGAGGTCAAAACGCTTTCGGTCAAAAAGTAGGTTATTTCCAAAATAAAGTTGGTGAATATTACGGTTTAACTATCCGTAAACAGTTCTCACACTTATTTGGTTTAGAATTAGAAGGTAACCGTGGTAAAATCAAAACTTATAACCACGATTTAGCAGGTGCTGAATTAGGTTCAGGTGGTGGTTCTGGTTTCGGTACTACTTTAACTCCAACTGACGATGCTAAATCTGCAGTTACTTCAGTAAACTGGGCAGCAAGCTTAAACGGTGTATTCCAATTAGGTACTATCGACTTCTTAAGAAGAGAAAATGCTGTAAACTTCTACGCTAAAGTAGGTTTAGGTGCCTTCGCTTTCAACCCTGTTCAATATTCAGGTAGCAACTTCGATGGTACAGTTGTTTACAACAACAAAGGTAACTGGGGTGAAGAGATTTTCGGTGACCGAGAAAAAGTTGGTGATCGTGACTACCGTCTAGGAATGTATGTTCCAGTAGGCGTTGGTGCTAAATTTAAATTATTCTGAAGTTGTAGCATTAAACTTAGGTTATACAATGAACTTTACTGATGAGGCTTTCTTATATGGTCCTTCAGCAGTTAATTCTAAACAACGTTTTGCTAACGTTATACGGTGGTTWAGAGTCATCGTTTAGGTTTCTCGCTTGAATAAAATGAAAACTTAACATTTGCATAACCCAGTTGCTACATTTATAACGATGAGTTCGAAAAGATCCATCATTACGCAACGAAGTTGAAGCGTTTGAAACAACGT
>NZ_JXAC01000155.1 GCF_000814685.1 Sphingobacterium sp. T2 | reverse complement strand
ATCTCCTGCAATTCCACCCTCCCTATTCCTGTCATAACGGAACGACGTATGCTTCATCAAATTGGAATTGATATAAAGTCTTAATCTTCTCATAAGTCTTAGCGCTGCGCCARSCTACGCTCTGCCAATACATAAAACCTCAGAAAAGACTAGATAATCCAGATTTTCATCTTTTATGCAAAGTCTCAGCAAACACCCCTCCTTTGATTCCTAAGAAGTGTGCTCGTCCCTTCTCATTGATACGCTCCAATTGGCTTATGCGCGACCTGTCAAGTTTCTTGCCACTGTAGTATGTATGGATATTAGCAAAATAGTCTTCCGGAAACAGCGAGTAGGAATGATAAAGATCAGCATAAGTAGCCCAGTTCAATCCCGGTCATCATCAAAACTTACTATCCCACATCATATCAAAATAAGTGTTCGAAGCACTAATCAATACTGTAGGGTAACCCGCATTGGCCAATCGATATACCAAATCTTCCTGCCCACCACCAATAACATTATTCCATACATCCAACTGCATATTCTGTTTATCCGCCATGTTGGGGTTTACGACCATTCCCTTTCCTTTATTGACCATGCCTATCTCTTCCCATCCCGCCAGCTGTAATCCTTTTTTAAGACATATCTTATTTATTCTATCGATATAATACGTCCACACCTCATGTACTGAACTCATCCCCTGCTCTTCCATGAAGGCCTTAATCTTTGGTGATCCTTCCCATACACCGCGCGGCACCTCATCACCTCCCAAGGAAACCTTCGTAAAAGGCACTCCCGCCTCCTTATACATAAGAGCAAATTCATCAAGAACCTTCTCTATGAAAGTGTAGACCGACGGCAATGCAGGGTTCAACACGTTGTCATTATAATTCTGAGGGGTATTATACACTGACTTATCTTCCGGATCATGAAGGAGATACTGTTCAGCCAACTCAGGTTTTCCTTGCCTCATAAACCTATTGTATCGCGCCCACATAGCTTTTATAGCCGCACGAGCATGACCTGGAGTCTCTATCTCCGGAACCACCTGAATATTCCTCTCCTGCGCATAGCGCAATATTTCGATAAAGTCCGCGCGTGTAAGATATCTCGCTTGCGTATCCGCTGCGGAACCATATGCCGGCATTAGCGCGTTGCCTTCATGAAACAGTGGACTTCGGCGCGCCCCTACCTCTGTTAGCTCCGGCAGACCGGGAATTTCAATACGCCAGGCCTCATCTTCGATAAAATGGAAATGCAAAACATTTAACTTATAGTCTGCCATCAAATCCAGATACTTCAATACGATAGACTTATCTCTGAAATTGCGCGCGATATCCATCATGAAGCCGCGATATCCATAGCGAGGCTCATCCTTCACTTCTACACATGGCAAAACTTTCTCTCCTGAAGTATGCTTTACTCCACTATACAGCGATTTGATGCTCTTGATAGCATATAGAAAACCTGCATACTGACTGGCCTCAATACTAATCTGGTTCTCCGATATCGTGAGATGATAGGCCTCAGCTCCTAAACTTGGATTTTGTTTTAATACAAGGTCTGCACTACCTCCATTGGTAAACTCCACGGAAACAATAGAAGACACCTCCCTGCTCACCATCGGGTATAAGGATGTATCCGCTTGTACGGTGATTTTATGCTTAATTCTATATTTACCCTTGCTCTCTTTCAGATATTTTGGGGTTGGAAAAATGAGGATATTACTTTCTGCCTTCTCAAAAGCCTTGTTTTTGTTGTAAAGCTCTGCCAGATAACTTCTATTTTCTTCGGCACTGCGCTGTAGCATTTTATAGCTCACCTTCTCAATGCCAAAAAATGTCTTCTTATCCTTATTGTTTAGCAAGTAAAAACCGTTGGGCAACATCGAAACACCCGGAATAATATATTTGGAAGTATAACTTATTACCAATGAATCTTTAGGCTGCAGTGTCTGTCCCGAAAAAGTAATCTGGAAAACATTTCCTTTAAGATCCTTGATGGCGTACTTTTCCGTCTGCTCATCCAAGATAGGAAACATAGAGTTGAAAAAGAGATCCCACTCATTTAATGAAAAGGCTTTACGTCCATCATTTTTTAAAACCAGCTGGTATCTAAGCTGATTTTTTCCATCATAAGCTGCATCTGTCTGCCAATATATGGACAAATCCGCTGGGCCATGTTGCGCCTGTACACACAAAATTGTTAGCAAAATATTCAAAACAAGTACACTCAAGAAACGACAAAAATTTATTGTTTTCATAATCTGGATATTATATACATAGATACTAATTTTTTTTCTACTTTTTTTTGCACGATTAAAAAATTGAGCTATATTTGCGCAGCAAAACAGAAAAGGCCCGTTCGTCTAGGGGTTAGGACGCAAGATTTTCATTCTTGAAACAGGGGTTCGATTCCCCTACGGGCTACAAAAAGCGACTTTATAAGTCGCTTTTTTGGTTGTAGGGTTGAGAACAAAATCAAAGACTTTTTTTTAAATTATTTTTGGAGAATAAAAACTTAATCCTATATTTGCACACCGAAACAGAAAAGGCCCGTTCGTCTAGGGGTTAGGACGCAAGATTTTCATTCTTGAAACAGGGGTTCGATTCCCCTACGGGCTACAGATATTAAATCAAAAGCATACAAAAGCCTGCAAATTAAACGTTTGGACTGCCCCCAAAAAGTTGGACGAATTTATGCAATATTTTTGATATGATGAGCTCGGTATTCTACCGGGCTCATTCCATTTAAATTAGTTCTTATCCTTTTGTTGTTGTAATATTTAATATATTCTATAATATCCTTAGTTAATTCCAGTATTGACCTATATTTCTTTAAATAAACAACTCTGATTTTATGTACCCAAAAAGTTCTCTATTAATAGCAATTATCTAGACACTTTCCCTTTCTGACATGCTCTGATAATTTCATTGTTCTTT
>NZ_JXAC01000154.1 GCF_000814685.1 Sphingobacterium sp. T2 | reverse complement strand
TCCGTTGCCGACCACACTGTTGTCTCTACCCTCAGAGGTCCATCTTCCGAATTAAAAACAATTGTTGTCTTGGATTTGAATTCGTTGCCCAATCGTTGGGCATCCATAAGTTTACCTTTCAACTCTTCTGTACGATCTACTTCCGCTGCTATGATCTTGTGGTTGACTATATCTTCTTTATCTATTAATGTACCTATCATTGCTCTAAATTTTTTTAAACTACATTAAACCCACATGTAATAGTAAATATAGATAATTTAAAAATAAGGATAAAGATTGCAGCGTCACAAAAAGTTTTTTATTTCGTAACAATAAGAGTACATTTAAACAGGTTGCTGTTGCTATTGATAAATAGGTTATGCTTTTCCGGATAAAGCACCTTTAAACGGGATTTGTAATAATCTATCAAAGGAATATTTTCCTGACTTTCCAAATAATGATTGACCCTATTGCTGACTTCCATCTTCAACGTATTTCCTTCTTGGGTGACACGCACTTTCATAGGTAATTTTTGCATGGTGTTATACCCATTATGAAGAGCATTCTGCACTAAAGGATATAAGGTGAAAGGATGTATGAAGAAAGGTTTTTCATCATCCACAGTATATTGCATCTTAGTGAATATAGGTTGGGGAGAGGAGCCTGCAAACAGCTCAACAAAGCGTTGCAGACGGTCAAGCTCTTCTTTGTAGAGGTATCTCAGCTTCCTCTTCAATTTCAAGGACCTCCTGCAAATAAGCATTTGCTTTTTCCAAAGCATGCTGTTTACTCAGATTCAACAGCAAAACCTTGTCGGTCATGGCATTCTCCAAGCTTAACTGCGCCTCGAATAACATCTTCTCCGAGATCGCATTTTCTTTTTTGCCGAAAAAGTTTGACAAATAATTTTTCATATTATTCCAATCCTGAAACACCCCCTGACACCACCAACTTCATCGCATCGGTAGCAGACATATTTAACTTTGAAACGTATTTTGAGTCTACCACAACCAGCTGACCAGCAAAAGAGTAGGAATACGGAAAATAAACAATCACTTCACCTTCTAATCCAATCTTATGTAGGTCTTTTTGGGTTAGAAAGCCGATTTTCTTTAGTCCCATGTCATTTACCTGTACTAATACCGGTTCGTTAAATTTTTTGGCGTCTCCTACGAAGGCTTCCGTAAAATCTTTTATAGATGAATACAAGGTATTAAACAAAGGAATCCTATTAATGGTTCTGCTCAGCCAACTTTGTATGGGAGCCGTAACCAATGTCGTAAAGATAAATCCCACCAGCACAAGAATAAGGATTACGGTAAGGATACCTATGCCCGGAATATATAATGGATGGCCGTGTTCATCTTCCAAGAAATGTTGAGAAATATTCAAAGCATTGTCTAAGGATGCGACAATCCAGATAATCAAGAACACAGCACCAGCCACAGGTACTACCACCAAAATACCTTTGATTAGATAATATAATAATCGTTGAAATATCTTACGTAACATAATGCCAAATATCCTATTCGTAATAATAAACTCTTTTTACGCGTGATGAAATTCCTGTAAGCAACTCATAAGGAATGGTTCCTATGTCATTGGCAGCCTTCGCCAAATCCGGGAAGACTATAACCTCATCTCCTTCTGTTGCATCAATATCGGTAATGTCCAACATACACATATCCATACAGATATTGCCCACCGTACGCACACATGTCCGTTGACCATCATCTCGCCGACTCCATTGCCAAAACGACGGCTATATCCATCCGCATATCCTATCTTCACTGTAGCAATAACACTGTCTTTGCGTAATCTTCCCTTTCTGTCATAGCCCACCGTTTCTGTCATCGGTAATCTTTTGATCTGTGTTATGGTCGTTTTCAATCTACCCACTTCTTGGAGATCAAGAGCTGTGGAGGTCATGTCATACCCGTAAAGTCCAATTCCAAGGCGCACCATATCCATATGTGCTTCCGGATGATGAACTATGCCTGAAGTATTACAAATATGTCGAATAAAAGAATATCCTATATGCTTTTCAATCTTTTTTACCAAACGCTGATACAGACTTATCTGTTGTTGAGTAAAAGCCAGAAGCTGAGGGTCTCCAGCTCCCACAAGATGCGAAAAGGCAGACCTCACCTTTACCCGGCTCTGACGCAACAGTATTTCCAGCATTTCGTCTACCTCATGTTCCATAAATCCCAGCCTATGCATGCCTGTATCCAACTTGATATGTACGGGATAATCCGTCAATCCTTTGGCTTGTAGGTATGCTATAAATGCTTTGAGCACACGTACAGAATATATCTCCGGTTCAAGCTTATACCGCACTATATCTTCAAAAGCGCTTTCATGTGGACTTAAGACCATGATAGGCAGCTGTACTCCCGCTCTGCGCAGTTCTGCCCCCTCGTCCGCAAAAGCCACGGTAAGATAATCTACATTGTTAAACTGTAGCATGTTGGCTATTTCGAACGACCCACTTCCATATGAAAAAGCCTTAACCATCACCATAAGCTTAACATGTGGTGCCAGCTTGCTTCTATATTGCTTCAGATTATGTTCTAAGGCATTCAGGTTGATCTGCAGCACAGTTTCGTGCGACTTTTCGGTCAATAGCTTACTCAGCCTCTCCAATCTGTATTTTCGGGCTCCCTTGATGAGAATTACAGACTCTGAAAAATCATGCTTACCTATATTTTGCAATAGTGTATCTGTATCGGGATAAACGGTCCGCTGCGTATCTGATGACACAAATATGTTGTCAAGACGAGAGCCAATGAAAATTATCTCTTGAAGACTACCCAAAGAGAGCAGCTTTTGCAACTTCTCTTGGAATTTTGGCGTCCATCTTTCCCCCTCAAAATCGCTAAGGATAAGCTTCTTTTTAGAATATTGATTCTGTTGACTCAGAAAATGCAAAGCAATTTCCAAGGATGCCAAGTCATTGGAATAACTGTCGTCAATAATGCTGCTGTTGTTTTTCCCCTTCTTGAGCTGAAGACGCATCTCCAATGGCTTAAGCTCCATCAATCTCCGCTGAATCTCTTCTTTGTCATATCCCATTTCAAGTAAAACCAATGTGCACGTAAGCATATTATCCAAAGAAGCTTTATCCTTAAAAGGCACGCTTAGTACAAAAAAATCATCTTGATATACTTAGGCGGATATCCGATTGACTATTATTTATTTTAATATCGATTATTTGCAGTTTATCTTTATCTCTATACCCCCATGAAGGTGACTTTTCAGGCTCTCGAAAATCCACTAATGCGTTTATTGGAGCAGAAATAACTTTTATGGCATTGCGAAAGAGTTTCCACTTCTCCTCCAGCTTTTGTTCTTTGGAATCAAACCCCTCTCTATGTGCTGTTCCCAAACCGGTAAAGATGCCCCACGAGGGTTGAATTATCCTTTCTAGGCGTGCCATCTCTCCCACCATACTTATCCCCGCTTCTATAATTGCTAGATCCGCTTGGTTAGGTAATCCCCATACCGATAAAGCTACTCCCAGCTGTGAATTATAACTTTTAGGACTCTGATAGATATGATTGTCCTTCCGCAACATCTGCGTAAGCCACTCCTTGACTATGGTCTTGCCGTTACTTCCCGTAATAGCTATGACAGGATACTGAATATGCTTTCTATGAAAAGAAGCAATCTGCTGCAGAGCTTCCAAAGCATCCTCTACCCAGACAAAATTTGCTTCCGCAAAGGAAGAAATATCAAAAGAAAGATCTGTCAGTACAAATGTCTTTACTCCTTTATGATAGGCATCTGCTATATAATGGTGGCCGTCACGTTGGTCCTTGAGAGCAAAGAAAATGCTGTGCTCTCCATCCCTAATCTTGCGGGAATCATAGCTAAGGGTGTCTATGAGGAGCGATGGGATAACTATTTGTTTCCTGACAGGCTGAATACTATCAAGAATTTCGGATAAACTGTACATAATGTGTATTTCAAAACAAATTTCACTATAATTTTTTATAAGTGTATCATTTTTTCTAAGATTTGTAAGGTCATGGATAAGGAGAGAAATAGGAAAGTCTACACTCCCCTGCAGGCACGCTTGAAGCTAGAAAGTTACTGTGCTTATCAAGAACGATGCCAGCAAGAGGTAAGAGATAAGTTATATGAGTTGGGACTGCACCAAGAAGAGGTCGAGAACATCATAGCCTATCTTATTGAAAACAACTTTATCAATGAGGAAAGATTTGCTAAGGCCTTCGTACGAGGGAAATTTCGGATGAACGATTGGGGAAAGATAAAGATCATCCAACATTTGAAAGCCAAACGCATCTCTACCCCCCTAATTAAAATTGCCCTTACCGAAATAGACGAAGAAGAATATATTGCCAAGCTTGACGAACTTATCAGAAAGAAAGTCGACAAAAGCTTGAAGAAGCTTTCATATAACGAAAAAGCCAAGATAGTCCGATATCTTCAAGGTAAGGGGTATGAAAACGACCTGATTTTCCAACGACTTAATTTTGACAGTGACTAGATGCTGTAAAACATGAATACTTTTTATCCCCTAGAGACTTATCTCTCCGAGGAAGATTGAATAAATCCTGCAAAAATATTAAGTCTGATAAATCAAATGGAATGACTGTAAAAGTAAAGTTKAAAAAATGAATGCTAGTTTTATTTTCAAAAAACATTTGGACAAAACTGGTATTTATTAGCTCTAATAATTTGCAATCATCAAACGTAAG
>NZ_JXAC01000153.1 GCF_000814685.1 Sphingobacterium sp. T2 | reverse complement strand
AGATAACGGATAGTGAGACATAAATGACAGTATCTCCTACAAATTTCCTTATTCCAGACACTATAATAAAGAATTATTTAATGCGTTTGATTGACTTCAAAGTTCGTAAAACCTTTCAGCTCAGAAGTTTCTTCTATTTCTACCGACTCAACTTCCGCCTTTTCCGGTCCTTCGTGACAAAAGTCCAACAAAGACTCTAAAGCAAAATCATCCCCTTCTGCTTCGATATAAACAGATTTGTCCTCACAATTGAGGACAAATCCCTTTATACCGAGCTGATCAGCAACGGCTTTCGTTGAAATTCTGAAATAAACGCCTTGGACCTTTCCTCTTACTTTGATGTTCAAATGTTTCATCAAAGCAAAAGTAAGCAATTAAATAATTCTTTGTACTTCAACACTGTCATTGATCTTGAGATTTGGCATATTTTTCAACAGTACCAATCCCGGTTTTTTGCCGACTTCCAAAGAACCTATCTCGTTGTCTAGCCCCAAAGCTTTAGCCCCATTGATTGTTGCCCACTTGATTGTCTCCAAGAAGGTCAGCTCCTTATTTGCCTTATGCAGGGTCTTAAGCTCTTCTAAAATACTCAACGTATCGTTCGACGCTAGGCTGTCCGTACCCAAAGCGATATCAAATTTTTGATTCAAGAAAAGCTGAACTTTTGGAAGCGTATCCTCAATGTAAAGATTGGCTTTAGGACAAAGGCACAGCGTCACCTTACGTGCCATACGATTGATGAAGTCCAAATCTTTGATGGAAGTGTACGTGTTGTGTACTAGTATAGTGTGATTGGACGCCGGTAAGAAGTTAAGGTATGACTGTATGGAGTTACGGACCTGGGCCTTAAAACAGTCCACATCTATACCCATTTTTTCATAGAATTTGAGAAACTCTCCCGACTTGTAGCGAAACAATTTATTTTCTTCTTCACTTTCCTGGTTGTGAATAGAAATGATATTGTCGTCGCTGATAGATTTTTTGTAGGTTTTAAAAAGGGATTTGGAACAGGAGTAAGGTGCATGCGGCGTAATGGAAGAATGGTTAGGATCAAAATAAAATTCAATATCGCGGGCTTCGTCAATCTTATTCAACACCTCATCATCTTTCATGCAAATAATTTCCACAAAGGTGTGATAGATAATTTTACTTTTACTTTTCACCTCTGCAGAAATGGAAGTGTTCACGTGATCACCCACCGCCTGAATACCGCTTTCGTACATGCGGCGATCCGCCTCCACCATAGCTTCCTTAATACGCTCTACATCCTGCCCCCTTTTGGTTACCACATTGCCAATAAACTCTATTAACCCTGTCTTCGAAGGGATAACATTCTCCAAATGTGACAGTTCCAAATGACAATGGGTATTAACAAATCCAGGTATTAAAACACCTGAAAAATGATTCTACGTCAAGCTTTAACTGCAGGATCATTCTCTCTATATAATCCTACAATATTCCCGTCCTCTATTGCTACGATACCGTTTTTAATAGGATCTGACGTTACCGGAATAACGTAATCAGCTGAAAAGTATTGTATCATCTAATAATTGCGTTGTGTGATTTTAATGAGATATCCCAATTTTTTGAGAAAGATACAATTTTTTAATAAGATTTATATGACATTTTTGCATTACTGTTAAAAAGTTTATATTTGCAATATCAAATAGGGGTGCCTTGTCCTTGTGACACAAAGACGGGCTGAGATCATACCCTGTTTAATTTATAGCTATAAATTAAACGCACCTGATCTGGGTAATGCCAGCGTAGGGAAAGGGAAGTTAAATTAAGGAATTACTATAGCCCCTTGTAGTAATTAGGTTTAACTTTTAAAAACTGTTTTACTTATGATTAAGCACTTCGTTGCATTGTGGGCAATATGCCTAATGGCTACTCTTGCCGTTGCCCAAACTAAACTCACCATCACTGTATTGGATGAGAAGTCCAACCCTTTACCTAATGCTTCCGTAATGGTCGACAAAGTGTCCGCCAAGACCGACGAACGGGGCAACACAAACATCCTCCACCCTTCCTCTCCTTCATACATAAGGGTGAAACATCTTGGATTTGCAGAGTATGTGGGTTCATGGCCTGCAAACCAATCTTCATTGACTGTCAAACTCGACCGTATCACCCTGCAGGCCGATGAAGTAAGAGTGTACGCCACACGTGCCCAGCAGAATTCGGCCACCACATACAAAAACCTTTCTAAAGACGATATCGAAAAGAACAATCTCGGTCAGGATATCCCCTATCTCCTAGACCAGACTCCCGGCGTCATCATTGGCTCCGATGCTGGAGCAGGAATAGGCTATACCAACATGACCATCCGCGGTTCGGACAACCAACGCATCAACGTAACAATCAACGGTATACCCTTGAATGATGCTGAAAGCATGGGGTCCTTCTTTATCAACCTTCCAGACCTTGCTTCCAGTATCGAAAGTATTCAAATCCAAAGAGGTATAGGTACTTCTACCAATGGTGCCGGAGCCTTCGGTGCCTCGCTAAACATTCAAACCGATGCCGTACAGAAAAAAGCCTACGCCGAATTCAACAACAGTGTTGGCTCCTACAACTCGTGGAAGAACACCTTAAAACTAGGGTCTGGGCTTATCAACGATAAATTTGCCTTCAATACAAGACTATCGAACATCACCTCAAACGGCTACGTAGAAAGAGCTACATCCGACCTCAAATCCCTTTACTTTGATGCCGGAATGTACACTGACAGGCATATCCTCAAAGCCATGGTGTTGACAGGAAAAGAAAAAACCTACCAGGCTTGGTATGGCGTGCCACAACCCATCTTAGAAAACGACCGCGCAGCATTGGAAGAGTACGCCTACAATGCCTTGGGAATCTATGGAGGAGCTGAATTTGATCGCCTAATGAATGCTGACCGTCGTTACAATTATTATACGTACGACAACCAGACCGACAACTACAAACAAACTCATGCACACCTGTACTACACGTTATACAATAATACATGGACATATAATGTAGCTCTCCACTATACACGAGGAAAAGGATATTACGAAGAGTTCCGTGAGGCAGACCGTCTTGCTAAATATGGCATTCCTAACCTGATTTCCGGGACAGACACCATCACCAAATCCAACTTGATACGCCGTAGATGGCTGGATAACCATTTCTATGGAACAACTTTTTCCATAAATTACAAACCTTCCAACTCTTGGAATTATACGCTGGGAGGAGCTTTCAATCAGTATAAGGGTGATCACTATGGTGATGTCACAAAAGTATTTATCTATCCTGAAGAAACCTTTGGCGATAAATATTACTTCAATGACGCCACAAAGAATGACTTCAACATCTTCCTAAAAACCGATTACCGTGTCGAAAAATGGCTTTTCAACATGGATCTTCAGTATAGAAACATCCATTACGAAGTATTTGGCGATGACGACAAAATCAAAAACTTGAACTTCCAAGACAAGCTGAATTTCTTCAATCCTAAGGTCGGCGCCACCTACTTTCTAACCCAGCAAGCTAACGTATATCTTTCGTATGCTTATGCAAGCAAAGAACCCGTACGCAAAGATTACGTAGAAAATCCAAGAGACGAATTTCCTAAGCCCGAAAGAATGCAAGATATCGAAGCTGGATACCGCCTGTCACTACCTCACTTTTCGTTGGGGTCAAATCTTTATGCTATGTTGTACAAAGATCAGCTAATCCCTACCGGAGCACTTAACGACACAGGCGGTGAAATACGCATGAATATTCCGAGAAGCTACCGCATAGGCATAGAACTGGATGCCGCATGGAAAATAAGCTCTAAATTCCACTGGTCTGCAGCAGCAACATTAAGCCGCAACAAAATCAAAGATTTTGTCGAATATGTGCCTGTACTGGATGATGACTGGAATAAAATCACCGAACTGCAGATTGAACATGGTGACACACAGATTGCTAAAGCCGCAAATACAATACTTTCCAACAACATCACTTACAGCCCTATGGAAAACCTGTCTTTCAGCCTGCTGACAAAATATGTGTCGCGCATTTACCTTGACAACACCGAAGCAAAAGAACGCTCTATCCGTCCATTTTCATATTCCAATTTACAGACAAAATACAGCACTTCACTATTTGGTGTAAAGAATGTAGACTTCTTGTTGAGTGTTAACAACATCTTCAACAAGAAATACGAAACGTCAGGGTATACATGGAGACAGCTTTTTGAATCTAAAGGCACAATCGAACATTATAACTTCTATTACCCACAAGCGACAACAAACTTTCTGTTTGGCATAAACATCAAATTCTGACAAATATCCCAAAAGGCAATTACATAATGGTAATTGCCTTTTTTGCTCTTCGCAAATAGTTATTACTTTTACCGCATGCGAGCAGTTATTCAACGCGTGACACACGCCTCATGTACCGTAGACAACCAAATCACAGGCGCTATAGAGAATGGATTGCTTATCCTGCTGGGGGTGGAAGATACCGACACCCAAGAAGACATGGAATGGTTAGCCAACAAGATCGTCAACCTCCGTATTTTTTCCGACGAAAATGGTTTGATGAATAAATCCATCCAAGATATTGGAGGCAACATCCTGCTGATATCACAATTCACCCTCTTCGCACAAACCAAAAAAGGAAATAGACCCTCGTTTATCCGGGCAGCAAAGCCGGAGAAAGCAAAGCCTATGTACGAAAACATGAGCACTCTACTCGGCACCCTGCTGAAAAAAGAAGTACAGATGGGTATCTTCGGCGCCGACATGAAAATAGATTTAAGAAACGATGGTCCCGTGACCATCATCATGAACACCAAAGATAAAGACAACTTTTAGGAGATGACCATTAAAGAAGCGCAACAAATCGTCGACCACTGGATTACTACTACCGGTGTACGATATTTCAACGAGCTCACCAATACGGCAATCCTCATGGAAGAAGTGGGAGAAGTAGCCCGCATTATGGCACGTAAATATGGAGAACAGTCGTTTAAGAACTCCGATAAAGAGGCGGATCTAGCCGACGAAATGGCTGATGTACTATTTGTGTTAATATGTCTTGCAAATCAGACGGACATAGACCTCACCGAAGCTCTACCAAAAAAATCTGGAAAAGAAGACAAAAAGAGATGCTGAAAGACACAAGAACAACGATAAACTAAAATAAAAGCCCGAACGTTAGACATGCCCCAAAAAGTTAGACACTTATTTGGGGCATTTTTATGAGTAAAAAACAGAAGTATAATTTCAATTTTAAGTTACGTCTAGTAACCACTATTCTACGAGGTAAAGACAGTATTGGAAGCCTTGCAAAGCGAGAAGGATTAAGTAAATCGAATTTACAATTTTGGCTTAGGCTTTACCAAAATTATGGCAAGCAAGGCTTGCAAGGTGTAGCCAAAAAATCATTCACCATAGAAADAAAAAT
>NZ_JXAC01000152.1 GCF_000814685.1 Sphingobacterium sp. T2 | reverse complement strand
TCATTATAATTCGACTTTTATTTATTTGTTCTTTAATGTTCGATATAATTATGTCAAAGTAAAAGAACTAWCTAATATTAAATAAAGAACAAGATCCTTCAAAAATCTAAGACGTATACGCTTATCAAATCCTTGAAGACAATTTTGTAAGAGCCCAGCATTGTCCTTGTAGGTATAGCTGACCGAGGGTATATCTTCGCGCAGCGCCTTCAAAAGATATTAAAAGACATCGCTCCGGACAAAGAAATAGAATTGATAAAGGTGACTATCCAGAAAAACAAAAGAAGTCTGGAAGCTACTACAGACATTCCGGTAGAGTCTGCTGCAAATAAAGCTATCGTCATCATCGACGATGTACTGAACAGCGGACGTACCTTAGCCTACGGATTGGGCGCTTTTATCAATGTGCCGTTGAAAAAGATGCGTACAGCCGTATTGGTAGATCGCAGCCACCATCAGTTCCCTATATTCAGTGATTTCTACGGATTGAAGCTTTCTACCATCCTCAAAGAACATGTGGAGGTCTGTCTCGAAGAGTTCGACAAGCAAGAAGATAGCGTTTGGCTATCTTAAGATATAGTTTATTTCTACTAATCATATAAAATAAGAAAGGATTAAGTAAAACTTAATCCTTTCTTATTTTTAATCTCATTCCCGGCTTTATAAGATTACCTTTTAGGCCATTGTCCTTTTTTATTTTTTCTTACTGTGATGCCATCATATTTGCGGGCTATCTTATCCAGGGAGTCTCCTTTCTTTACTGTATAATAGGCTGTCCTACTTTTAGGTGCTGATGTTTTATTTCTGGATGAGGTATTTTTTGCTAAGGTTGTACTAACAGGCTTGAAGACCACAAGCTGCCTTCCGGCGATGATACTTTTGTTTGAAAGATTGTTCCAAGCTTTCAGGTCCTGTACGGTAACACCAAATTTACGTGCTATAGAAGTCAGTGTCTCCCCTTTTTTGACGCGGTATGTCTTTCTTGCTTCCGCTACCATGACTTCCTCTTCTTCGCGATACTCTAGTGTCAAGGAGGAAGGAGCATTCAATGCCAGATAAAGAAGGCTGTCATTTACATTTGGTGTGACAGGCAAGAATAGACGTTTTGGTTTCTCTACAGATCCAGGCACTACAGACTTTTTATAGGCAGGATTGTAATGTTTAAGTTGCTTCAAGTCCATGTTTATGGCTTTGGCAATATGTCGTAAGTCCACCACTTTATCTACCATCACCATCTTGGCCGTATAGTCTAGCTCGGTCTCCGCAGGCTCAATAGCATAATAGGCGGCATTGCTCAACACATAGGTCATAGCAATATACTTAGGAATATAGTTTTGAGTTTCCTGTGGTAAATAGGGAGCTACGTCCCAAAACGTGGGACTCTCCGGCCCTGTACGGGCAAGGGCACGCTGCATCGCCCCGCGGCCACAGTTATAAGATGCCAAAGCCAACGTCCAGTCGTTGAACATGTCATAGGCCTCTTTCAGATATTTGGAGACAGCATACGTTGCCGTATAAATATCCTTACGCTCGTCGATATGGGCATTCATATCCAAATCATAGAGACGAGCCGTGGTATAAATAAACTGCCAAGGACCTACAGCACCGGACCGCGAAACGAGATGAGGATCCAAAGAAGATTCTACCAAAGAAAGATATTTCACCTCATCCGGAATCTGCATATCCTTAAAAACCTTTTCATACACAGCAAAATAATGCTTACTTAGCCCTAACAGACGACTCATATAAGGTCTGTAATTTGCAGAAGTATATTTGTCTATAAAATATTTCACCTTCTCGTTGTATGTCAACGGAATAGTCTTGGATGTAGCCTGCATCCTTTCTATAAGCTCACGCTCTTCCTCATTCCATGCTGACAGCGTATCTTTTGGAGATATCGACGAAGGTGTATTTTTACTTTCTGCTAAAGGCTTAGAAGTAAAGGCATGCAAATGGTTTGAAAAAAGAAAGGTTAAAAGTGCTGTACAATAAAAAAGTTTCATATTGTGCTAGTTTTGGTCACTAGTTGGCAATACTCAGCCGAACCGGCATAAAAAAGTAAAGATTACATCGACAGCAATGTAATCTTTACTGAAAGTTCTTATTGGTTATTATTTGTGTTATTCTGTTCGTTCGAACGATTTGACGTATCCTCACGCTGCCCCTCTTTGAACTCTCTCACGCCTCTACCCAAACCACGCATTAACTCAGGAATCTTTTTTCCTCCAAACAACAATAGGACTAATATTACAATAACTATAATTTCTTGCGTTCCTATGAATAATAAATTAGATGTATGCATTTGCTTATTTCTTAATGAATTCTAATAGTTCAATACTCTCTTTACAAATATATGTAATAAATTTTATAATCAAATGTAACTATCTTGCTAACCAAGAAGATGGATTGACAGCCGTCATACCTTGCATCACACCGAAATACACTACCGGCGCTTCGAATTCCGAGTCAAAGCCTACCACACCGAGCTGTTGTCCCCTATTCACCTTCTGTCCTCTATGAACAGACAAGGATGACAAGTTAGAATAGAAGGTAAAATATTCACCGTGCTTTATCACCACTGTTCCTGCTACAGCCTGCACCACCTCTCCGGAAAATACGGCCTTCACGCTTGCGCCTGTAGAGGTACGGATGGCTATCTCTTCAGACAAACTTTGCACGCCTTCGATACTGTAAGGGCCGAAATTACGAACGATGTTACCCTGTGCTACAGGCCATGGCAACCTGCCTCGATTAGATTTGAAGTCAGCTGAAAGTCTGGCCGCCTCCGGCGTAGAACGCAAGATTTCGCTATCCGATTTCTTTGGTGTAGCTTTTTCTATCTCGGCCACTGTCTTTCCGGTACGCTTAGCTTCAGCTTCGGCTTTACGCTTGCGTTCCAGTTCGGCCTTGCGACGTTCCTCAGCGATTTCACGTGCCACAGCCGCCTTAATCAAAGCTTGGATACGCTTTCTTTCCTGCTGCTTCTGCGATAACTGCCCCTGGAAGGTACGTTCCTGCTTCACGATGGTATTGAGCTGCGACTGATGTGCTGCCCTATCCTTGCGAATGATGTCCCGTTCGCGCTCCTGGTCTGCCAACAATAGACGTTGTGCCTTCCTATCTGCTTCCATCTGCGCAATCTTCAATTCTATTTCCTTTTTTACTTTTTCGATTTCAGCCACTTTCACCTTACGGGCATCGCTAAACTGCTGTAAATATTTAATACGTTTAAACGCTTGATTGAAGTCTTTGGAAGCAAAGATGAACATCAGCTTATTGTAGCCATTCCTATTTCTGAAGGCGAAAAGGATCATCTTCTCATAATCCTTACGCATCTTCTCTAACTCGGACTTCAAGTTTTCTACTTCCGTAGTGTTCTTTCGAATCTGCGCTGATAGGTTGTTAAGCTCTCTGTTTATTACGACGATTTTTTCTTCACGAAGACGAAGTTGCTTGCTCAACGCGTTAATTTCACGTTGGGACAACATTTTTTCCTTAGTTTTGGCGGCTAACTCTTTATTTAGTAATGCTATTTCAGCATTAATCTTTTCTAATTGTTTCTTTAATTGAGTACTACTTTGACCAAATGATATTTGGCTACATCCAATTAAAAAGACTATGCTTAATACTATTTTTTTCAAACACATGAAATGAATCCGGCTTTACAGCTTTATTTTTTAGACTTCCAAAAATAATGATAACTAACTGGTTTGCCTAATAAAAAATATATTTTAACAGTGAAGCTAACGGATTACCTTATACTTAGCAGGCACCGTAAAAGGCATCTCCACCTCCTGATTAAACTCTATCTTGTTGTAGTCCAACACCACAGTAATGGACGTCTCCGCTGCATGGAGCTTAATATTTTGCCGTTGTGGATATTCATATCCTGTAACACTATTGAAGGAGCTATAGAACACCTCCAGTTTGTCACTGGAACCCACTGGCAATAGCCTGAATACCTTTGGCCGAGAACTGCCGCTGAGACTACCADCACTGAAAGGAAATATCATCTTTGACTCCTACCAGCTGTGTCTCATCTTCAGCCTTGGCCACAGTAAGCTGGTCGGTCCGCAACAATTCGTTTGTCACATTCGACATAAGCATATTCTGCAAAATATTGAATGTAATGCCCTCTCCTGTATAGCGATGTATATAGGAAAATGGTTTGACGATATATTCACCTTGAAGCTATTCATAATCTTAATAGAATCCGGTGTGATAAGGACACGCACGGCCTCTATATTGAGGAATGACGCGGTAACCGAAATCCATATCGCCTTACTGCGGTTGATACGCACATTCAGCGTAGCATCCTGCCTCTCCTTCCCGAATTCCACAGCAGCCTTGGCTCGTCCCGAGAAAGTATGGAAGTCCAGGTTGTTGATAACGATACCCGACACTACATTTTCAGACGAAGGTGAGGTAGTGATATTGGGCATCTGCACTACTTTTTTGGTCTTACAACCCGCAAGCAGAAACACCACACACATACCATATATAATTTTATTCCACATATTTTTTTCCTACTAATTTTTGTTTTGATTTTATCAATATTAGCGGCATTCTCTTCAGCATTGACCATATGAATTTCTAAAGCCTTTTGCCATTGTTTTAGTGCCTCTTTCTCTTTCCCTAATTTAATAAGAATGTCTCCATAATGGTCAAAGAGAACCGCCGAGTTGGTTTCCATCTTTACGGCCTTTTCAATCCATGACAAAGCTTCTCTGAATTTCCCCTGCTGAAACAACACCCACGCGTAGGTATCCATCAGCGTTGCAGAATTGGGTTCCAGATCGTTAGACAGTTTAGAAAATCTCTCGGCACGGTGCAGATCTTTCTTTCGCTGCGCCAAGTAATAAGCGTAATTGTTCAGAGCACCTACATTCGTACTATCCAAGGCTATAGCCTCCTCGTAAGCCACATCCGAAAGATCCTTTTCATTAAGCTGATGATACACGTCACCCAAGGTGCCATATATCATCGAACGAAGGTAACTATTCTCATTTTCGGAAAAGTTAAGTGCTGTCTCCAATACCTCTCTCCCTTTTTGCCAATCGCTTTTGGCAATATGTGCCAATGCCGAAAAGTACAGCAGCTGAGAATTGTTAGGGTTGTGGCGCAACGCCTCTTGGCTGTGCTTGACACCTTCATCCGGCTGATTTAGAGCCAAATCCGTATTGATAAGGAGACGCCATGCATCAACATAACGAACATTCGAGTTGACAACCTTTAAAAATATGGTTCTGGCATCTTCTACATCCCCCTTACCGCCAAAACAGCTCTCCACGTATAACCTGAGCAGCCAACATGTCTGGGTGATTCAACACTAACACATCAGCAAGCTGGATAAGCTTAGTGTCCGATAGAACTTTTTCATTGTACACCAGATTGGCTAATACCCTATATTTGTCGTCAAAGCTTGTGGTCATCGCCGTAAAGCCTTCTTTAAGTGCGGCAAACATAGGTTCTGTCTTTCCTTGATCTTTGTACAGGTCTGCCAGATCAAGATACAGACTCTTATCGTTGGTAATCTTTATACCCTGCTCTATAGTAGAGATAGCTTCCTTCTGTTTTCCTTCTCTATTGTGGATATAACTTAAATAAGCATAGATATCGGCAATTTTGGTTTTACCATTCAAAGGCTGTAGTAAAGTTTTGGCCTTAGCATGCTCGTTCTTATTCAGATATATTTCTGCCATCACCAGATCCAAAGTGTCGGAATGTTGTGTTTTGGCCATGGCCTGATAGTGAGCTTCAGCCTTATCCAGCTGATTGTTCTGAGTATATAGAAGCAACAATTCTCTATCCAATCCCTCCGCCTTAGGATAAAAATTTTTCAGATTCTTGACCAACAGGATAGCCTCCTCAAACATGCCTTGCCTTTTATATATATCCATAAGCAAGTTGGAGAATGCCAGATTAGACTTTTCAAGCTCGTACGCTTTCCTAGCGTTGGCAATAGCTTCCTCCATATTGCCGGACTGACCATACAAAAGGCCTTTGGCATAGAATACTTCTGCCGCCTGCGGATAATCTTTTGTAATCTGTTCTAAAATATCGAGTCCTTCACGTAAATTTCCGTTACGCAAAAAAGACTCTACCTGTTGCAACTTATCTTTATAAGGTGGTTCCTTAGATTCCTGAGCAAAAGACCAAACAGCTCCTAAGAGAAAGAAAACTACTACCAAAAACTTCTTAATCCCCATAATATGTATTTACTTTATATAACTGGACACCGTCACTAAGGTAACAATATCCCCTCTACTTCAAAGGAACAAAATACGTTTCAAAAGTTTAAATCGAAAACGTTTAAAAAAAGTTAAAAAAATAATTTGAAATTTATGCTTTACAATTGAAAAGAAAATTACTACCTTTGCAATCCGATTGTAGTGATTACAATTGATTTTCAAACATTAATTAATTAAATAAAAGCAAGTGAATACGTTAAGTTACAAAACTGTCTCAGCCAATAAGAACACCGTTAACAAGGAGTGGATCGTTGTTGACGCTGAGGGCGAGATCTTGGGACGCTTGGCAAGCCAAATTGCAAAAGTAATTCGTGGTAAACATAAGCCAACATTTACCCCACACGTAGACTGCGGAGATAACGTAATCGTTATTAATGCAGACAAAGTTAAGTTGACAGGGAACAAACTAAGCGACAAAGTTTATGTTCGCTACACAGGCTACCCAGGTGGTCAAAGATTTGTTTCTCCTAAAGAGTTATTGGCAAAACATCCAGAACGCCTTATCGAGAAAGCCGTTCGTGGTATGTTACCTAAAAATCGTTTAGGTCGTAAATTATTCAAAAACCTTTATGTTTATGCTGGTACAGAGCACAAACATGAGGCACAAAATCCAAAACCAGTTAAATTTTAAGGAGAGCAAGCATGTCAACAACTAACACTTCAGGAAGAAGAAAAACTGCTGTTGCTCGTATTTTCTTAGGAGCTGGCAGCGGAAACATTACCGTAAACGGTAAAGATTACAAAGAATATTTTCCAACATTGCCATTGCAATACATCGTTACGCAATCATTAAGCGTAGTGGAGTCATTGTCAAATTTTGATGTTGGAGTTAACGTTCAAGGTGGTGGAATTAAGGGACAAGCAGAAGCTGTGCGTTTAGCTATCGCTAAAGCATTGGTAGAGCTTAACCCTGAAAACAAACCAGCGTTGCGCGCTAAAGGATTGCTTACACGCGACGACCGTATGGTTGAACGTAAAAAACCAGGACGTCGTAAAGCACGTAGAAGATTCCAATTCAGTAAACGTTAATCAAAGGAGGAACACAAAATGGCAAGAACAACTTATCAAGAATTATTGGATGCGGGTGTTCACTTTGGTCACCTTACTCGTAAGTGGGATCCGAAAATGGCTAAGTACATTTTCATGGAACGCAACGGTATCCACATCATCGACTTGAACAAAACTCTTACGAAATTAGAAGAAGCTGCTTCAGCTATCAAACAAATCGTAAAATCAGGTCGCAAAGTATTATTTGTAGCTACTAAAAAACAAGCGAAAGAAATACATCTCACAACAAGCTAAGGCTGTGAACATGCCTTACGTTACAGAGCGTTGGTTAGGTGGTATGCTTACGAACTTCGCAACAGTACGTAAGTCTATCAAGAAAATGTCCAACATCGACAAGATGCAAAAAGATGGTACTTTCGACGTACTTTCTAAGAAAGAAAAATTGATGATTCAACGTGAGCGTGTTAAGTTAGAAACCTTATTAGGTGGTATCGCTGACTTAAACCGTCTTCCAGCTGCTTTATTCATCGTGGATGTGAAAAAAGAACACATCGCTGTGTCTGAAGCACTTAAGTTGAACATCCCTACTTTCGCGATGGTAGATACAAACTCTGACCCGACTAACATCGACTTCCCAAATCCCTGCTAACGACGACGCGACAAATCTATCG
>NZ_JXAC01000151.1 GCF_000814685.1 Sphingobacterium sp. T2 | reverse complement strand
TGTTTTCAAGATTAAAATCCAACACTTAACAAATCGAATACTATTCGGTAAGGAACAAATTGAATTTTAGTACTATGTATCCACCAAAGGTTTCGCTAGTGGGCTAGTATCCTTTTCTATGCCGAAAATGTAGCTAGATTTTCTCCGGTCAACAAAATATTTACTCTCGAAAGCCCTAGCTTATTTATATAAGTGTAAGGAAGTCTATAGCCTAAAGCAATGTTTTTGATAACGAAATATGAGTTGTTAAACAAGAAGCGTGTTGATGTCGCATTGTTGTACTGCGAGTTGGTAAAGTGGATTTGAGGAATGGCATTTGGATTGATTCGGTCTGAAGAAGTAGCCGTCATACCTGCTGGTGCTTCTCTCCATGATTTGGTGATATCTACATGAAGTGCTGAAGGAGTTCCTCCGAACGACATAAGATCGATATACGAATAGTCCAATCCTTTGCCTCCTATAGAATAGGTAAACAATCCTGATAAGCTCCAGTTTTTATAGGAAAGGTTAGTGTTAATACTTCCCATGACTTTAGGCATACCTGAACCACTAAACTCTTGCTTAGCATAGCTGGCATTTCGGGTATAGATAACTCCATTGATTTCTTCTTGGAATTCATACCAAGCCTGATCTGTCGCTGTAGGGTCATATGCTTCAGTATCAGCATAGTACAATGCTTGACCTGTTAACATATCCACACCCGCGTATTGACGTAAATAATATTCATACACATTATGACCTTCCATATATTTAAATGGAGAAGAAATAATACCATTTTCTTTATTTTCTTCAGGAAGGTTAATAATCTTATTCTTAATCAACGTAGCGTTAACCCCGAGGTTCCAAGTAAAATCTGAATGACGGATAATATCGCCATCTATAGAAATTTCTAGACCTCTGTTCACCAAATCACCAATATTTTTCTTTACGGTTGCCGAGCTGGAAGTATTGCTCACTACCCCTACAGAAAGAGGGAGGTTAACATTAAATAACAAATCTTTTGAGCGCCTGTCGAAATATTCAAAAGAGAAATTCAAACGGTCGAACGCGCGTCCTTCCAAAGCTACTGACGATGATTGGCTGCCTTCCCATTTCAGATCTGGGTTACCGATATTAGAGCGGTATAAAGCCGACATGTTGTTGTTTTGTCCCATTGCATATAGGTCTAAGTAGTCATAGAAGCCTAAACTTCCTAAGCTACCTACCACACCTGTTGCTGCACGCAGCTTTAGTGAGTTTAGCCATCCTAGATTTTCCATAAATTTCTCTTTAGAGATCATCCAGGTAGCGCCCAAACTCCAGAAGTTAGCCCATCTATGTGCCTTAGCCACACGCGAAGTACCATCACGTCTTAAAGAAGCTTCAGCAAAATATTTCTCTGCGAAATTGTAACGGGCACGACCGAAATAACTTTCGGACTTGTCGTTCTGCTCGTAATCTGTCAAACTTGTGATGCTGGTAAAGTTGACCAAATGGTTCTGACCCGCAAAACTTTCGTTAGTCTTATAACCATATAGATAGGTATATATATTACCATAATTTTCATGACCAGCCATCAAATCCACGTTATGCACCGCATTAAATGTGTTAGCATAATTAAGAATTTGTTGACCTGTATAATTTTTATAATTGTAAATAGTACGAGAAGCACGACCATTGTTACCTGCTCCATCACCGATAAGCGCGTTGTTGTACGTACGCTCCTCGTTATAACGTAAGTTCAGATCTCCTAGCACTGAAAACGTAAAGTTGTTCAAGAACTTAAAGTCAACATGCGCCTGTGTGTTAACAGTATTACGTTTTATCAAATCTTGGTTAAGGCTGTTTTCCCAGATTACGTGACGTCCTACATATTGTAATCGGGAAGAAGCGCCATCGTCGAAGATCTTTTTGCCTTCGCTATCCAACACATAATTTCCTGTAATAGGATCGTGTTTGTAGATAGGATATATAGGAGCAATATTTCTTGCGAACATCCAAGGGTTGGTAAATCCTGATCCCTCTCCAGTAGTGTTGTTGGCTTTTTGATGAGAAGCATTTACGGACATACCGGCTTTGATCCAAGATTTAGGCGTAATTTCACCACTTAGACGACCTGAAAGACGGTTAAAATCGGACGTAACAATATACCCTTGTTCATTTAAGTAGTTTGTAGAAAAATAATAAGTAGATTTTTCATTTCCTCCTCTTCCGCTTACTGTATAGTCTTGACGAAGACCATTGCGCGAGATAGGCTTGAACCAGTCAAGGTCGCTTGCATAATCACCTTTAATGTAGGCATTTGGATTAAGCTTTCCATCAGCAGAAAACAGCTCTGCAGGCTCTAGATTAAAGATATTAGTCTTAAGCACATTATCTATCAATCCTTTAGTAGCCTCTTCACTTGCTTTTTCAAGAGACCATGAAGGATTAGCTGATTTTAGCTGATTTCTATAACCCTGCCACGCAGCCTCCATAAAGTCTCTTGCATCCACTTTGTCGTACTCTGCTATTCCTCTTGAAAAAGAACCTAAATTAACATTTAGGTTAAGGTTTGAACTGCCAGCTTTACCTTTCTTAGTGGTGATTACAATCACACCATTGGCCGCACGGCTACCATACAAACTAGCAGATGTAGCATCCTTCAATACAGAAACGGACTCCACATCATTTGGGTTTATATCAGAGATATTTCCACCAAATACAACACCATCTACTACATAAACAGGAGCTGAAGATCCATTGATAGATCCATAACCGCGAATTCGGATATTAGGGCTGGATCCAGGCTCCCCATAAGAGTTGTTAACCTGAAGACCAGGTGCTGCTCCCTCTAATACTGCAGTTACCGAAGACACAGGACGCTTTTCAATGTCTTTGGCCGAAACACTTGCTACTGCACCGGTAATAGCCTCCTTGTTTTGTGTACCATATGCGGTCACGATAACTTCTTCTAAACCGATGGACGTTTCCACCATTTTTACATTTAGAGAAGCTTCGCCATTGTAGCGAATCTTTTGCTCTTCATATCCGATGAGTCTAAAAGAAATCTGGCTACCGGGAGCTACCGAAATCTGGAAATTACCATAATTATCAGACTGAGTTGCTGATGAAGTGGCTTCAGAAGTCACAATAACACTGGATAATGGAACTCCATTAACATCAGTGATTTTACCACTGACCACTCTACTCTGTCCAAAAGCTATACCAATAAGGCTAGCTACTAACACAATAAAGCTTAGTAAATTTTGTCTCATAATCGCTGAGTTTTAAATAAACATTTAATTAGTAGTTAAATTCGAAAAAGTCTTTCCATAATTTTTCGTCCTGCAAACATAAAAAATATTTCTATATTTTTGCACCTATGTTTTATTATTGAATCTCAACATGCTTTTTTACATAAACCGCCCCCAACAAAAAAGACTTCCGAGTCTGGAAGTCCTTTAATTCCGAGTCTGGAAGTCCTTTAATAAAAAATAAAATATTAATACTAAACACAATAGCCAATATTAATACGATAGATAAAGAGTGATAACTTCTAACTCTACAAGTGTGCGTAGTTATATTTTAACAACAAAAAAAGGTCTTGGATTTCCTCCAAGACCTTTAGTAAATAGAATATAAAATAGATTCTATTAGTATCCTTTGTTTTGTTGAAGGTTAGGGTTTCTTTGAATATCCGTAAACGGAATTGGCAATACAACATAGTCTGAACCGAAAGGTTGTTCATTCACTGTTGCGTGAGCCGGAATATTTCTTCCTGTTCTCAAGAATTCAAAAATTCCATGACCTTCAAATGCTAACTCGATACGACGTTCAGTTAATATTTTTTCAATTAACTCAGCTTTAGATGTCGCTGTAACCGGAGTAGCATTAGAACGTTCTCTAACTGTATTTACTAAATCCAAAGCTTCTTGTGACACGCTAGAAGCTAGGTTTGCTAAAGCTTCAGCCTTAATCAACAATACTTCACTGTATCTTAATACTGGAGCCCAGTCTTGAACACCAGTATATTTACGAGTGTAGAACAATTGATCATCCTCAACAATCAGATTTTTTCTTCTTAAATCTGTTGCTTCCATCAAGTTAACGTATTCCGGACTGATAGCGATGTCGGCACGTTTTTCTGGAGCATAATGTTGACCTAAGGCGTTATTTGTGTTAGGATTATCACCACCATTATGTGCTACAGAGAAGATGCTTTCCAACGTAGTATACTCTCTAAACGTTACTTCTGGAGTTTCGTTCAAGGCATATTTATTAGAAGCAATAACCTTGTTTGCGTACTCTAAAGCCTTGTTATAATCTTGCATATAAAGGTATACACGCGCCAACAATGCTTGAGCAGCACCTTGTGTTGCTCTACCTACAGAGTTGATAGAACGAGTCTCTGGAGCTACAGGCAAATCTTGAGCAGCTTCTGTCAAATCTTTGATAATCTGATCGTAAACCTCTTTTACGGTATTACGAGCCACTTGGTTTTCTGGTGCAAAAGGAGCGTCCGAAGCTGTCAACACTAGAGGCACTCCTAAGTGAGAAGCATCTGGTGTGAATTTATATGGCTGTGCCCATAGATTCACCGCATAGAAGTAATTCAGCGCTCTGATGAATTTTGCTTCAGCAACATATTTTTTTCTCATTTTCAGGTTTTGCAACCCCCGGATTCGCGGCTAAGTTCTTAAGGAATAAGTTTGCTTCGTTGATAGTTCTGTAAGCTGCAGTCCATGCAGAGCTTACAGTACCGTTACGTGATGTAAGGTCGTTGAATCTTGGAAGATCCCCAAAATAAGAAGGCACACCACAGTCTATACCACGGATATCGGCATAGATCAACACGCGGCCACCGAACCACTCCGCATTTTGCAATGCATCGTACATACCTACAGCGGCTTTGTCTATACGTTCCGGTGTAGAAAAGACATCTGCTGGCGACAACGAAGAATATGGTTCTTCGAAAACTTGTTTTTCACACCCCACGAATGAAGCAGTGGATAATAAAGCTGTCGCTAATAATATATTGAATTTTTTCATAGTTTATTTCCTATTATCTTAATGAGATATTTAACCCTAATGTGTACGTTCTTGGTTGAGGTACTGATCTGTTGTCAACACTGATACCAATATTTGTATTGTTACGAGTGTAGTTAACCTCAGGGTCTTGACCTTTATAGCCAGTAATCACGAATGCGTTATATACTTGACCGTAAACTCTTAGGTTACTGATACCGTATTTAGAAAGGTCTTTGAACGTATAACCTAAGCTTATAGTACGCATTCTTAAGAAATCACCTTTTTCCAAGAATCTAGTTGAAGACTGCGTTGCAGTAGATTCTGTCAAATACAATTTAGGAACGTCAGTGATTTGTCCAGGAGTGGTCCATCTGTCAAGAATTTCGGTGCTGTTGTTTACAAAGTAGTTTGACATCAAACTTGCTCTTGTAGCGTTGTAGATGTGGTAACCACCTGTGTACACTAATGAGAAGCCGAAATCAATATTTTTGTAAGTAAAGTTGTTATCCAAACCACCGTAGTATTTTGGTAATCCAGATTCATCAAGATATACAGCGTCATCACCTACTAAACCTGTTGATGATTTTTGACCGTCAACATACCAAGTTTGAGTAGTAAGATCTTTTTCTTTGATTTCGCCGTTAGCACCATACCACATTGGGTTTCCATTGTCTGGGTTGACGCCAGCCCATCTTGTCAATTTGTAAGTGCCAAGACGTTTACCTACACTAGCTACGGAATAGCTATCCACGATATCAGCGTTCTCTGTAACAAGGGCTGTAACTTTGTTGCCTACAGTAGTAAAGTTGAATGAAGTAGTCCAAGTGAAGTCACCTCTTTTCATTGTTTCGGCATTCACTGTGAACTCAACACCACTATTTCTCATCGAACCGATGTTAGTATAGATTGTTCCTCCAGGTACACCTACAGTTGCAGGAGGGTTAGCTTGAAGCACTAAACCTGAAATGTTATTGTGGTAATAGTCAACAACAAATTTCAAGCGGTTGTTTAACATATTGAAGTCTACACCCACATCAAGTTTTTGAGAAGTTTCCCATTTCAAGTCGCTATTACCTACTTGCGATGCAGAGAAACCGTTTAATGTAGTGTAGGCACCACCACCGTACAATGTTCTTGAAGCGTACGATGAAATACCTCTTGAGTTACCTACTGTACCGTAGCTAGCTCTAAGTTTTAAGTAGTTGATGAAATCGATGTTTTCTTTGAAGAAACCTTCTTCAGAAGCCACCCAACCTGCAGATACGGATGGGAAATGACCCCATTTAGAGTTTTCACCGAAAGCTGAGAACGCATCCGAACGGAAGGCTGCCTCTACCATATATTTGTTGTCATATACATATCCTAAACGGCCGAAGTATGATTGTAAACCGTTAGAGAATACTGTACCACCAGACCAAAGCATTACATCTTCAGTTCCCGGAATAGCACCTGTATAAGTTCCGTCGATAATATCAGTATAGAATGTATCACTGAAATCATTAGCACCGGCATAAATTTGTTTTTCTTTAGTAAACTGAGATTCAGATCCTAAAGTAGCTGATACACGGTGTTTGTTGAAGGATTTATCGTAAGACAAATAGTTTTGCCATACCCATTGGTTACGGTAACGAATATTATCCTGTACCATACCATTGTATGAAGAACCCAAACCACCGATTAATGGATGGCTGTATTGGTGTTCGTAGTTATTTAAATAATCAATACCGTATTTAGTAGTGAATTTCAAACCTGTAATAGGTTGGATTTCTGCATAGATGTTACCCAACAACTGTTCAGGAGTGTTTTGGTTCTTTTGCAACCCTGAAGCTGCCAATGGGTGGGCGATGTTGGCGCCAACTACGTTAGTACCATTTACAGATGGCACGTTATTTCCATAAGTTAAGTAACCAGTGCTACCTAGGTTATAACCTGTAGTATGGTTTGGATTGTATTTAGCCATTGTAGGGAATGCCTGAGCAGCAGAAACTGTTAAACCATTCACATAACGGTCTGTCAGCACCCCATTGTTTTGAGTTTTAGTGTATGAAACAGAAATACCTGATTTAAGCCATTTTACAGGGCGGATATCTGTATTCAAACGCACTTGACCCATTTTAAGGTCATTGTTTACCAAGATACCTTTTTGATCTAAATAACGAGCCGAAGCATAGTAGTTAGCTTTGTCTTGACCACCGGATAAAGAAACAAGAGTTGTCATAACCAACACCTGTTCTGAAAATCTCTTCAATCCAGTTGGTACGGTCATACTTACCGTCACCATCTACATCACTTTCTTTAGCAATCTCTGTGACACCGGTAAATTTAGATGAAGCGTTCAATAATTTTTCGTTGCTGATTTTGATAAAATCCTCAGCATTCAACATGTCCCAAGTTTTAGCAGCTTGGCTAAACGTAGTCTTCGAATCAAAAGAAATACTAGTAAATCCTTTTTTACCACGTTTAGTATTGATAAGGATAACCCCGTTGGCTGCTCTTGAACCGTACAATACGGCAGCACTTGCATCTTTCAACACTTCTACCGATTCAATATCATTACTGTTGATTAATGACATTGGGTTGAAACGAGTACCGTTTCCTGAATTGAAAACGTTTGTATTTTCAACAGCATTCATAGGAACACCGTCGATCACATATAATGGTAACGAACTGGAAGAAATAGAGTTGATACCACGGATACGTACTGAAACACCGTCTCCCAAAGTACCACCAGAAGAACCGATTTGAACACCGGCAACTTTACCCGAAAGCGCTTGCTCAAAACTCAAGATAGGTTCTTTAGCTAGCTTCTCTCCGTTTACTGAACCTTGAGAACCAGTCAAATCTTTAATCTGACGTACACCATATCCTGTAACAACAACTTCTTCCAAAATATTGTCTTCAGGAGTTAATTGTACGTTTACAACACTCTTACCGGCTATAGCCACACGCTGTGAAGCATAACCTACGTACGAAAAGTTTAATGTTGCATTCTCCGGAGCCGAAATCTTGTAGTTTCCGGAAGCGTCCGTTTGAGTAGCAATAGCCGCTCCAACAACAGAAATAGAAACACCACCTATAGGGTTTCCATCTTGTGCTGATGTTACTTTACCACTCACTTGACGATTTTGTGCGAAAGACACACCGACTAAGCATGTCAGCACAAAAAATAAACTGAGTAATTTTTGTTTCATGTGTTTATTAATTGTTTAAAAAAAATATTTTTACACCCTTAAAAATTGCATACACAATTTCCGATAGCATGAGCAACTAAAGCTAATGCACTGACAATGAAATGCGTACGAAATAAGCTTTTCGATAATTTAGAGTAGTATAAGTGGGTAGTAGAAGACGCTTGTTTTAACAATTTTTAACAAACGGATAGCAAATGTATAATTTAGAAGTTGTTATTACAAGTTTTTCAACAAAAAATATATTTAATTAAAAAGAAGTTAGCAGAAACCTAATTGCAGTATAAAAATCCCAATAATTAAGTATTTATTTGATAAGTCAGCCCAACAACCAAATAAAATTTGGTTTATTATGTGTCATAAAAAATTTTTAAAAAGAATAAGCGCTTCTTTTTCTCCAATAAATAAAGAAAAAAATTAATAACAACAATGTTTCTATCTTTGTAACATGAGATTTGATATCATTACTGTTTTGCCTTCACTGCTGGAAAGTCCTTTCGCTCATTCCATCCTTCAGAGAGCCCAAAAAAAGGGACTAGCAGAAATTCATGTGCGATAACCTGCGGGATTAATGCCAATAACAAACATAAGTCGGTAGACGATTATCCGTACGGGGGAGGTTCGGGCATGGTAATGCAGATTGAACCCTTTGCCCTTTGCATAGAGAAATTACAGAGTGAACGTACTTACGATGATATTATCTTCATGACTCCGGACGGCGTCACGCTAAACCAACAAATAGCTAATGACCTATCCACCAAAGAGAATTTCATTATTCTTTGCGGACACTATAAAGGCATAGACCAACGTATCCGTGACATATATGTCACCAAGGAAATATCTATAGGCGACTACGTGTTGTCCGGTGGAGAACTGCCTGCCGCAGTATTGGTGGATGCTGTGGTGCGTCTAATCCCAGGCGTACTGTCTGACGAAACCTCTGCCTTGTCGGATTCCTTCCAAGATGGACTTTTGGATGCCCCTATTTACACAAGACCTGCTGAATGGCGCGGCCATCGTGTTCCGGATGTGCTTTTAAGTGGCGATGAAGCAAAAATTAACGCTTGGAGAGACGAACAACAGCTGCTGCGAACCAAAGAAAGAAGACCGGACTTATTAAAAGATTTAATTAATTTTTTATTTTTTTGTGTTTTTTTATTTGACATTTTCAATTTTATTATAATATTTGTAACACATATGCAAACGACGTTAACATACAAATATTGGTGGTGGCCTGAGCAATCTTGCATCGGGTAGCGTTCAATATTGGTATTCGTTAATAAAAATATTCTAAAATCAACCAAAACCATCAGAGCCCGATGTAAATTCATCGGGCTTTTTTTTTGTTAAACTTGTGAAATAAGAATAATTATGAAATATACATTCAAAACAAACTATAAAAAGATCCTTGCAGACACGACAACACCTGTTAGTATCTATCTTAGGTTAAGAGATACTTTTCCGAACAGCCTTCTTTTAGAGAGTTCGGAATATCATAGCCGCGACAACAACATCAGTTATATATGCTGCCAGCCTATCGCCGGCATACAACTTACGGACGAGGAGTTAACTATCCGCTATCCTGGAGAACAGAAAATAGTGAAAAAGGCATCGGAAATAAACCTTCGGGAAGAAGTTTCTACATTCCGTAAGCAATTTTCTACCGAAACTATTGCCGACATCAATGTCATTTCAAACGGGCTGTTCGGTTACTTCACCTTTGACACCGTACAGCATTTTGAAGACATCACCTTGACAGCCTCTCCAAATCCAGCAAGACATATTCCTTTTATGCAGTATCATATTTACAAATATGTCATTGCTATTGACCACTTCAGGAACCAGCTCTATATCTTCGAGAATTTGTTAGACCAAGAATTGTCCGATCTGGAGCGTATCCAATATCTCATCCAGAACAAAAATTTTCCGGAATACAGTTTTGAAATCAAGGGTCAAGAGTCTTCGAATATGACGGATGAAGAATTCCGTGAGCTGGTGAGAAAGATGAAAACCCACATCCAAAGAGGAGACGTGTTCCAAATCGTACCTTCACGTGCCTTTTCAACTCCTTTTGCTGGAGATGAATTCAATGTTTACCGTGCTTTACGCTCTATCTAACCCTTCCCCTTATCCTTTTCTATTTTGACTTATGGAGATTTCCGCTTGTTTGGCTCCTCTCCAGAAGCGCAGATTACCATTAAAAAAGGGGAAGCAACCATCTATCCTATTGCCGGAACCTTCAAACGCACAGGAAATCTTGACGAAGACGAAAAGATTGCCGAATCACTGAAAAACGACCCAAAAGAATCTTCCGAACACGTCATGCTGGTTGATTTGGCACGCAACGACCTGAGCCGTCACTGCCACCACGTGCAGGTCAAGTCCTACAAGGAAGCACAATATTACTCCCATATCATTCATCTTGTTTCCAAAGTAACAGGTAAGCTGAACGACAACGCGAACCCATTCGATATTGTGGGCGACACATTCCCTGCCGGCACCCTTTCCGGAGCCCCAAAACACATGGCTATTACGTTAATCGATCGTTATGAAGGGTTGCAGCGTTCCTTCTACTCCGGAGCTATAGGATTCATGGGATTCCAAGGGGATTTCAACCACGCCATCATGATACGTTCGTTCTTAAGCAAAAAGAATATTTTACACTATCAGGCTGGAGCAGGAATAGTGCTGGACTCCGATCCGGAAAAAGAACTGCAAGAGGTAAACAACAAAATTGCAGCCTTACGCCGTGCCTTAGAATTGGCTCAAACCCTATAATTGAAGAAATAAGAAAATATATTCATGAAAACTAAAATATTAGTAATTGACAACTACGATTCTTTCACCTATAACCTTGTACACCTGCTTCAGGAGCTCCATGAAGAGTATGTCGTGGTTCGTAATGACAAGTTTGAACTGGAATATGTGGAGCAGTTCGATAAATCCTCTTGTCGCCAGGTCCCGGTATACCGGAAGAGGCAGGTCTTCTGATGGACGTAATACGCAACTACGCACCGACAAAGAGCATCTTGGGAATTTGTCTGGGACAACAGGCTATTGCCGAAGTATTCGGGGGCAAGCTCTTCAACCTTCCCAAACCTTTACATGGCGTAGCAACGGGAATTTCCATCGTCGACAAGGAAGAAAAACTCTTCCAAAATTTTCCGGAAACTTCCAAAATAGGACGCTATCACTCTTGGGCGGTAGAAAAGGAAAGCCTTCCTAGCTGTCTCAAAGTTACAGCTGAAGACGAAAACGGCGTCATCATGGCTTTATCACACACTCAATACGACGTGCGAGGCCTACAGTTCCATCCGGAGTCCGTACTTACAGACAACGGCAAAATATTGATTGCTAACTGGTTAAAGTAAAAAAAAAACACATGACCATCCTTGATAAAATAGTTGAACGTAAAAAAGAAGAAGTATCTGCTGCAAAAGCTCGCGTGACAGAGGCTGAATTACAACAAATGCCTTTATTTGGTCGTCACTGCTATTCATTGCGTGAGTCTGTCTTACATCCTCAGCGTACGGGCATCATTGCCGAATACAAAAGAGCATCACCTTCCAAAGGATTGATCAACGGCAAGGTGAAGGTACAAGAGGTGGTAGCAGGCTACCAAGCCGCAGGAGCTTCGGCAGTATCCGTACTCACTGACCACGACTTCTTCCAAGGGTCATTGCAAGATTTGAGCGAAGCACGTAAAGTGTTAGAAATACCTCTATTACGCAAAGAATTTATTGTCGACAAATACCAGATTACGGAAGCCAAAGCTTATGGAGCAGACATCATCTTACTCATAGCCGCATGCCTCTCCCCACAACAGGTCCAAGACTTTGCTGCCTACGCCAAAACGTTAGGATTAAACGTTCTACTTGAAGTGCACAACGAACAAGAGCTAAATGACAACATTTTTCCGGAAATTGACGCTATAGGCGTCAACAACAGAAACCTAAAAGACTTTATCGTATCCTTGGACCACTCCTACAAATTGGTCGATCGTATTCCGAATACATATATTAAAGTATCGGAAAGTGGTATCTCTAATCCACACACGATCAAAGAGTTGAAAGATAAAGGTTTTCAAGGATTTCTTATCGGAGAAAACTTCATGAAAACGGAAGATCCAGCATCTGCTATCCAAGATTTTGTCCGTCAATTGTCGTAATTTGAAGGCATTAACCGCTTTATTACCAATTATACGGCAAGATTTACGTACTTTTGTACCGTTATGGCAGTGAAGATAGGCGACAAACTGGATTTAGGGGAATTTCCATTACTTTTAGCACCGATGGAAGATGTTAGTGATCCTCCTTTTCGTTATGTATGCAAACAGAATGGAGCGGATCTCATGTATACCGAATTTATCTCCTCAGAGGGATTGATTCGTGATGCTGCCAAGTCCCTGCAAAAGCTGGACATCTTCGAATACGAAAGACCTATAGGGATTCAGATTTTCGGAGGTGATATAGACAATATGCGCCGGTCCGCAGAAATCTGTACACAAGTAAATCCTGACCTGATAGATATCAACTATGGCTGTCCCGTAAAGAAGGTAGTCTGTAAAGGTGCCGGCTCTTCCCTACTACAGGATATAGATAAAATGGTAGCCATGACCAAGGCGGTAGTAGAAGCTACCCATCTGCCTGTTACTGTCAAAACCCGTTTAGGCTGGGACGACAACAGTAAAAACATATATGAAGTGGCCGAAAGACTCCAAGATGTGGGTATTAAAGCCCTTTCCATCCACGGCCGTACCCGGGCACAACTCTACAAAGGTGAAGCAGACTGGACTTTGATACGTGAGGTAAAACGCAACCCTCGCATTAAAATCCCTATCTTCGGCAACGGAGATGTGGACTCCGTTGAGCGCGCGGCCGCCTGGCGTCAAGAGTTCGAAGTAGACGGCATCATGATTGGACGTGCTGCCATAGGCTATCCTTGGATCTTCAGAGAGATAAAACACTATTTCAAAACCGGAGAAAAACTTCCGGGACCTACTATAGCCGAAAGGGTGGACGTATGTAAGACCCACCTGCTCAAATCTATAGAATGGAAAGGCGAGAAGACAGGCATCTTCGAGATGCGTAGACATTACGCCAACTACTTCAAAGGAATTCCTAACTTTAAGGAATACCGCGTCAAGCTTGTTGCTTTGTCATCCTTGGACGAAATCCTCGAAACTTTAGAAGAAATTAATTATAACTTCTCAGCAATGGCTGTCTAACAAAGACGGTCATTGCCTTTATCCTGCTATTTACGTCTAGCCATCAACGATAGTATAAATTTCCTCTCCGAATAAGCAACACCGCCCAACATTAATACAAATAAAAGATTGCACAGCCATAAATTTTTATCAAACACATAAAACATTATAGCTGACACGCCTACAGCCACGGCAATATAGCTCACATTCTTTTGCACATCATACGGAATAGGATAATGCTTCTGTCCCAAGAAGTAAGACATCGCTACCATCACGCAATAGGTCACAGTAGTAGATAATGCCGCCCCCAAATAGGAGAACTTCGGTATGAAAAGAATGTTCAGCACAATGGTAATCATCGCTCCAACCGACGAGATATAAAGACCGTACTTGGTCTGATCAGAAAGCTTATACCATATAGAAAGGTTCATATATATGCCTAGCAGCACATTATTTAAAAGTAATATAGGAACGATATACAAGCCCGACCAATAAATATCTTTCTGAAACTCTCCTCCTTTGATAAAATATTTGAGCCATTCTATGTTGGCACATAGCCCCACCATGACTAATACCATGGCTACAATAAAGTAATCCATAATCTTTGCATACACTTTCCCCGAGTTCTCATTTTTGGCATAAGAGAAAAAGAAAGGTTCGGCTCCCAAGCGAAATGCCGTAATAAACAAGTTCAAAAATACGGCGATCTTGGCTACCGCACCATATATTCCTAAATCCCGCGCCCCCTCTGCAGTTGGCACCAAACGCGGAAACATCATCTTATCAAGGTGTTCGTTGATAATAAACGAAATGTTGGCCACCAAGATAGGAAAGCTGTAGCCTATCATCTGTCTTATCAAAGTTTTGTCAATGGCAAACTTAAAAGTAGCGATCTGTGGAGCGAGAAGAACAAGTGTCACCATGCTGGCTATCAAGTTAGAGATGAACACATTTCCCAACCAATCTGGCTGATACCAGCCCTGTGTCAACCCCTGTAATGAAGGAAACCTTTCTTCCATAACGGGAAGCCAATACAACAGCAGGAGATTACAAAATATCAAAACTAGAATGTTAACAATCTTGACTACTCCATAGCGTATCGGCCGCTGCTGAGCACGTAGCTTAGCAAAGGGAACCACAGCCAGTGCGTCGGCACTAAGAATGACTGCAAAGAGCTTGACGTAGTCCTCGTATTGCTGCACATCACTGTGACTACCTCCCAAATAGGTGGCTATAGGATGTGCAAAGACAAACATACTCAGCACAAAAACGGCACTAGCAAAAATGGTTACAATAAAACTGTTGTTGAAAACCTTTTCCTTTTCTTCAGGCTTTACACGCTGCAAAAATCTGAAATAAGTGGTTTCCATGCCGAAAGCCAGCACTGCATTGATGAGGGCCGCATAAGCATATAGATTGGTAAAGATACCGTAAACGGTAGGCTCAAACTTTTTGACAAAAGAGGGGTTAAAAGAAAGTTTAACACCCGCGAGATAACGGTAGTGAGACCATAAATGACAGTATCTCCTACAAATTTCCTTATTCCAGACACTATAATAAAGAATTATTTAATGCGTTTGATGACTTCAAAGTTCGTAAAACCTTTCAGCTCAGAAGTTTCTTCTATTTCTACCGACTCAACTTCCGCCTTTTCCGGTCCTTCGTGACAAAAGTCCAACAAAGACTCTAAAGCAAAATCATCCCTTCTGCTCGTATAAAGGATTTGTCCTCATTGAGGACAAATCTGTTTATATCGAGCAGA
>NZ_JXAC01000150.1 GCF_000814685.1 Sphingobacterium sp. T2 | reverse complement strand
TTACGTAGAGGTGGAAGTTACAGGCCCTAACCGTGACCTGCACTCTGGTGTTTATGGAGGTGCGGTAGCTAACCCAGCGACTATATTAGCTAAAATGATTGCCTCCCTACACGATGAAAACAACCACATCACTATCCCAGGCTTCTACGATGACGTCGTAGAGCTGTCGGCAGAAGAAAGAAAAGCACTCAACGAAGCTCCTTTTGATGCTGAAGAATACAAAAAAGATCTTGGCGTGGAAGAACTTTGGGGAGAAGAAGGCTTCACCACAATAGAACGTACGGGAATCCGTCCTACATTGGAAGTTAACGGTATCTGGGGAGGATATATTGGTGAGGGCGCCAAAACCGTATTGCCTTCAAAAGCTTACGCTAAAATTTCTATGCGCCTAGTTCCGAATCAAAACTCGGACCGTATCACCGAACTGTTTAAAAAACACTTCGAATCTATCGCCCCTAAATCGGTGAAGGTAGAAGTGAAGCCACACCATGGTGGAGAACCAGTCGTAACGCCTACAGATAGCATCGCTTACAAAGCGGCAGAAAAGGCGTTGGAAGAAACTTTCAACAAAAAACCTATCCCTACACGCGGTGGCGGCTCTATTCCTATCGTAGCTTTGTTCGAAAAAGAATTGGGCATCAAGACTGTATTATTAGGTTTCGGATTGGACAGCGACAACCTTCACTCGCCAAATGAAAAATATGGCATAGAAAACTACCTCAAAGGAATCGAAACCATTCCTTTGTTCCACAAATATTACGCTGAATTAAGCAAGTAAGAAAAACAGCATATTTTTAATAATAGGTCTATAGCTTTATAGACCTATTATTTTTTTATCTTCGTACAAGCAAATCTAAACTAGATAGAACTTTTTATGATCAAACTTCTCAGGAAAATACATACTCTACTATACTTTGCCGCTGTACTTTTATTTTTCATTCCGTTCTACCCTATCCTCTATTTCTTCACCAGACAGCCTCAAAAATATTATAAGCAGATCGTATGGTGCCGCAAATGGATCAGTATCATGGCTATCCATCTGGTAGGAATAACGATTTAAAGTCCACCTACGAAAGATTAATATTGACTGGAGCAGACCTTATGTTATTTGCCCCAACCACACATCCATTCTGGATATTACCGTATTGACCTATCTGTGTCCCCAGCCTTTCTCCTTCATGGGGAAGATTGAACTACTCAAAAATCCGGTGACACGCATCTTTTTCAAAAGCATAGATATTCCTGTGGACCGAAAGAGTAAAATGTCTTCCTTCCGTGCCTATAAGAAAGCAGATGAGTACCTTAAAGAAGGTAAATCCATTGTCATCTTCCCCGAAGGAAGAATCAACGATATCTATCCACCAAAACTTAGCGAATTCAAATCCGGATCTTTCCGACTGGCCATTGACAACAAGGTATGTATCCTTCCTATCGTCATTCAGGATGCTTGGAAGGTTCTATGGGATGACGGACAAAAGTATGGTTCCAGACCAGGCACAATACATATCAAGGTACTAAAACCTATTGACACACAAACCCTTACACAAGGAGAGTTTGATGATCTGCAAAATTACGATTTACAACAAAATGAACGAACATTGGACGCAGGAATAAAACGTTTTAACCTTATAAATAACTGTATAACAGAGAAATGTAAATTACATTTCATTTAACTTGCAATTATTAAATAATATATTATTTTTGCGAAAAGTGAAAACTAAAATTGTAAGACTATGTATTGGACTCTAGAATTAGCATCGCATTTAGAAGATGCACCATGGCCTGCTACAAAAGATGAGTTAATCGATTACGCAATTCGTTCTGGTGCTCCTGTTGAAGTAATAGAGAATCTTCAAGCTTTAGAGGATGATGGTGAGCCTTACGAAAACATCGAAGAAATTTGGCCAGACTATCCAACTAAAGATGATTTCTTTTTCAATGAAGACGAATACTAATTTCAAATAAAAATCGCACTCCTACTATAGAGTGCGATTTTTATTTACAAGAAACCCTAAATTGAATTAAACGAAATTCGCTTACCTTTGTCTTTATTGAAAAGACATGTATGCGACAATTTTTCCTTATAGCAATTTTTCTGTGCTTTAGCACCAAAATTTTCGGGCAAGTCCCCTCTGTAGAGAATGAAAGCCCTACCACGCTTATCATCCAGCCCAAAATAGGATATTCTTTTTCCAAGACTACCTTTAACATTGCTGGCAACGAACGCGGCACCAGTCCCAATATACTTTCCGAACTAATATGGGATCCTACCAACCAGATAGACTTGGGCGCCGACATACGTTTGGCACATAGAAGCTTTTATCTAAGAACAAGCCTTTCGGTCAACAGCACCTTCATGGGTAACGTTGCCGATACCGACTACGATGGTGACAACAGAACCTTGGCGTATAACCAGTCACATCACAGCAACCACAAAGGTTGGGGCTATTCCCTGCGTCTCCAACCGGGTTATTTTTGGGTGAGAAACTCTACGTTGTCGCTCGCTACGTACCTTTCTGTCGACTATTCGATGAAGCAGCTTTACCTACTCAACGACAAAAATTGGACTGCTTCGCATCCTAACTATATTTCGAATCTAAATTCCTATTACAAATACCGTTTTCCGAGCTATGGTCTTGGAATAAACTTATCCTATAACCTCTCAACGCAATGGACTATGGAGGTGGATATGGAAGGATATCGGGCTAATTACAATGCGTATGGACACTGGAACTTACGGGACATTTTCGAGCAACCTAAAAGCTATGAACACCAAGGAATCGGCACACGCCTTCTATCATCTTTGGGACTATACTACGTGCTCTCTACGAGGACAGAAGTAGGTTTAAGTTATACATTTAATCATTACTCCATACAAGACGGCAAAGACTTTGCTTATACTACCACCCAAGGCGTTTTAAGAACAAAACTGAATGACGCTAATGAAAGCAAACATTCATTTCTTCTAAATTTGCGTTACTATCTTCCGTTACGTTAATCTTTTGTGGATTCCTACAGTCGTATATAAAAATCATAATCATGAGACTTCTATTTACTTTTCTTCTCTTCTTGCAAAGCATCACACTCTTCGGACAGGATACCGTGAGCAACYAACTGACGACCAGCAGCTTATTAAACATTTATT
>NZ_JXAC01000015.1 GCF_000814685.1 Sphingobacterium sp. T2 | reverse complement strand
TAAACTACATATGGATTCGCTGAAGCATTATGTCATGATGCTGAATACAGGTATGATGGCGATGAATCCGTACTCTGGAGAGATCAAGGTGTGGGTAGGAGGTATCAACCATCATTTCTTTAAGTTTGATCATGTGAATCAGGCTAAAAGACAGGCAGGCTCTACCTTCAAACCTTTTGCTTATCTGGCGGCATTGGAGTCCGGCATGAGCCCTTGCGACAAGTTCGTCGATAAGCCCGTGAAAATAGAGTTTATGGGTAAAGATGGCCTCGAAACATGGGAACCTAAAAATGCAGATTGGTCGGTGTCGTATCAGGAAATGTCGCTGCGCCACGCTATGGCGCGCTCGCTAAACACCATCACGGCCCAGGTAACAGAAGTTGTAGGGCCTGAGAAGGTGGTAGAGATTGCGCACAAATGTGGTATTGAAAGTAAGCTGCAGGCAGTGCCTTCCGTAGGTTTGGGACCGAACGATGTATCGGTATACGAGATGGTGAAAGCGTATTGTACCTTCATGAATGCCGGTAAAACTACCGAGCCTATACTGGTAAGCAAGATTGTAGATCAAGAAGGTAATATTATCGCTTCTTTCGAGACTGAACATAAACAGGTGATAAGTCCGGAGAATGCATGGTTGATGACCTATATGTTGCGTGGAACCATAGAAGAACCGAGAGGTACTTCGCAGGCCCTTTGGGAGTGGGATCTGTTTAGAAACAACAACCAAATAGGAGGTAAGACCGGAACATCATCAGACTATGTGGATGCCTGGTATATGGGAGTGACAAAAGATTTGGTCGCTGGCGTGTGGGTAGGCTGTGACGAGCAAAGTATCCACTTCCGTAACTCAGCCTCGGGAGAAGGATCGAGAACAGCACTTCCAATATTTGCCATGTTTATGGAGGAGGTATACAAACATCCTGAATTGGGGGTCACTTTTGGTAAGTTCCCGGAGCCTACCGTAGAAATTAAGAAGCCTTACCAATGTGAAACACCTCGACATATTTATCAGCCGCAGGAGCCGGATTCTACTCAGGTAGAGGAAGGTGAAGATTTGGAAATAGATCCAGAGCTGCAGCAAAACGAAGAAACACAAGAAGAAGAACATACGACTCAAACACAATAAAAAGAAAGCTGTTTAACCCTACATAACTGATTAATTATGAGTTGCTATAAGAATCGCAGCTTGACCAAAATGTTATTTGCACTTCTGCTGGTGCTGTTCATGACGGGTAGCGCTACAGCCCAATATTTTGGTCAAAATAAGATGCGCTATAAGAAGCTGAATTTTAAGGTGTATGACACCCCTCATTTCAATATCTACTATTACCTGAAAAATGACTCGGTGATGCGTTGGCTCGCTAAAGAGGCAGAGGTATGGTATGATATGCACCAACAGGTGTTTCAGGATACTTTTATCCGTAAAAATCCAATTATACTTTATAATAACCATCCGGAATTCCAGCAGACTACAGCCATTAACGGTGAGATTTCGGTAGGAACAGGTGGGGTTACGGAAGCGTTCAAGCAGCGTGTAGTCATGCCTTTGATGCAGATCAACCAGCAAACACGACATGTCTTGGGACACGAGATGGTGCACGCTTTCCAATACCGTGTCATCATGGAAGGTAATGACTCTACCCGACTGGAAAACATAGGAAACATTCCCTTGTGGATGATTGAAGGGATGGCCGAGTATTTTTCCATAGGAAAAAAAGATGCTTTTACGGCGATGTGGCTACGAGATGCCTATCTGCATAAGGATATTCCTTCTCTGAAGCAGATGACCGAGCAGTCGTACGACTATTTTCCTTATCGCTATGGACAGGCCTTTTGGTCTTTCATAGGCTCTACATATGGAGATACTGTCATCATGCCGTTGTTTTACGAAACCGCAAAATATGGGTATGAGTTTGCTATGCGCCGTGTGTTTGGTTATGATGCGCAGACCATGTCCACCTTGTGGCGCAACAGCATAGAGCAGGCCTACCGTAACCTCGGTAAGGATACCACTACAAGACCTATAGGGATAAACCTTATCAATGCCCGTAATGCTGGTAGTATGAATGTGTCGCCAAGTATATCGCCCAACGGCAAATATGTCGTATATCTGTCAGAACAGGACCTCTTCAGCATAGACCTTTATCTGGCCGATGCTAGTACAGGTAAGCGTATCCGTAAGTTGGGAAGTAAGCTTACCAATAAAGATATAGACGAATTCAGCTTTTTGGAATCTGCAGGTTCCTTCTCACCCGACTCCCGAAAGTTTGCCTTTTCGGTCTTTTCTCAAGGCAAAAATAAGCTGATGATTGTGGATGTAGAGACAGGCAACCCGGTGTTGGTAGAAGCTATGGGCGATATTGTAGAATTTGCCAACATAGCATGGGCTCCCGATGGAGAGACTGTAGTGTTCTCCGGTCTGGTGGAAGGACAGTCTGACCTCTACACCTATAATATTAAGACGAAGGAACTAAAGCAGCTCACAAATGACCCTTACTCGGACTATCAGCCTAACTATTCTAAGGATGGTAAATATATAGTCTTTAGTACGGACCGTGTAGCTTTACAGGGTGACAGCCGCTCAGTAGATATTCCAATGAACCTAGCTTTGTATGAAGTAGCTACAGGCAAAATCGTTAATATCGATGTATTCCCAGGAGCAAATAATCTGAACCCTCATTTTGCGGCCAACGGAGAAGATATTTATTTCCTGTCAAATGCCGATGGCTTCCGCAACCTGTACCGCTATAACCTTTCGTCAGCAACGGTAGAGCGTATGACAGACTATTTTACAGGTATTTCCGGCATAACGGAATATTCCCCTGCAATTTCTATTTCTGATAACGATGAAATCGTTTATTCTTTCTTTAAGAAAAAAGCATACGACATCTATAAAGCAAAACTATCGGAGTTTACACCGGAAAGGGTAGACCCTCAGTATGTGGATATGACTGCCGCCATTTTGCCTCCTAATATTGATCGAGGTGTAAATGTGGTGAATAGAAATTTGATGAATTTCAATGTTTTTGAACGTATTTCTGATGAACAAATCACCAATATCCCATATTCTCCGAAGTTTAAGCTTGACTATCTTGCAAATGCAGGGATAGGTATGTCAGTAGGTTCACGCTATGGTGCAGGTATCAGCTCGGGTGTGCAAGGACAGTTTTCCGATATTTTGGGGTACAATCAAATATTTGCTGCACTAAATATCAACGGTGAGATTTATGATTTCGGTGGACAGGTAGCTTATATTAATCAGCGTAGCCGATGGAACTGGGGGGGAGCGATCTCTCATATTCCGTATATGACGGGGTTTTCGGTATATGGATATGAGGATTTCGGATATGGAAATGAGCCGGCTGTAAGTACTTATATCATCCGTTCTTTTCAAACACAGGCTGAAGCCTTTGTGGCATATCCATTCAATCGAAGTCATCGTTTTGAGGTGGGGGGTGCAATAGCGCGCTATGGCTATCGCGTGGATAAATGGAGACAATCATATTATGGCTATGGTGACAGACAAAAGATATCGAACGAGGAAGCATCGCAGCTAGGCTTTGGTAACCTTGATCCTTTTGTTATCCAGCAGGTGAATGCCGGCTTCGTGGGCGATAATGCTGTGTTCGGTCTTACTGCTCCTCTGCAAGGTTTCCGCTACCGTATTGGAGCTGAACAGTACTTCGGTGATTATAACTTTTCCGCCATAAATATTGATTTGAGAAAATATAATCGCTATAATCCGGTAACTCTTGCGGCACGCTTCTATTCGTATATGCGTGTGGGCAATGATAGTAAAGCTTTATATCCGTTGTATATCGGTTATCCATATTTAATCCGTGGTTATGAAAGTGGAAATGTAGATGTGACAGGAAATGTAGGTTTTGAACAGCTGTCGGGAGCTAAGATGGCCGTGGCGAATTTCGAAATACGTATTCCTTTTACAGGACCGGAAAAGCTGGCGGTAATAAAATCAGGACTTTTGTTCTCGGATCTAAACTTCTTCGTGGATGGAGGTGTGGCATGGGATAAAGTGCAATACTACAATGCTACGCCGAACCAAAGCGGAACAAAAGATTTCCGACCGGTGTATAGTGCCGGTGTCTCACTTCGTGTGAATCTCTTTGGCGCCATGATATTAGAACCTTACTACGCCATACCTTTCCAAAAGACAAAGTCTAAATTTGGTACTTTTGGATTAAACTTTGCGCCGGGATGGTAGTCTAAATTGTAGAAGTTGCGATTAGGTTAAGGTTGTCAAAAGCTGTTGTTTGTCATTAAGCGCAAACAGCAGCTTTTGTTTTTATGCTTCCCTGAAAGGTGTGTATACCTAACCAGTTGGGATTATAACGTCGGATAAGACGTTCCTTTTGCATATGTGTATAGCTGTTGAGCTCTTGCGTTCTTTTCTCAGCCTGCTCCATGCTATCGTATTCTTCCACATGGATAATACGCGTAAACTTAGGCCCCAGAAGAGACGTATGACGCGCTGCCTCCTGCAGTTCGAATAGTTTCAATGCTAAATCTTCACAATATCCTGCTTCCAAATATATTCTGTTGGCGTCTGTCGTAATGTAAACAAAGCATTTTTTCATAATATTTGCTAATTTATTTGGGGTTGCGAATAATCTTTACTAATTTTATTGGCACAATATTACTAATAATTTTAGTATTTAAAAATAATTTTGAAAAAATATTATGTCAAACATCGCATCAAATCTCAAGTATCTACGTAAGAAACATAATCTGACCCAGCAACAATTTGCTGATATTATGGGAATTAAGAGGGCTTCCGTAGGTGCTTATGAAGAAGATCGCGCCGAGCCAAAATATGATTTGCTAAAAAAAATAGCTGAGTATTATGGTTTGACGATGGATGAATTGGTAAACGAACAGATAGATGATAAATGGAAACCTACAGCCAAAGGTGCTGCTTCCAATTTGAGAGTGCTTTCTATCACCGTAGATAAAGAGGATAGGGAAAATATAGAGCTAGTGCCTGTGAAGGCTAGCGCCGGATACCTCAACGGATATGGTGACCCGGAATATGTACGAGAGCTTCCTAAATTTTCTTTACCTATATTTAATCAAGGTACGTATCGTGCTTTTGAAATCAAGGGAGACTCTATGTTGCCTCTGCCTAGTGGCTCCATCATCATCGGCGAATACGTAGAGAACTGGCATGATATCAAACCTGATCAAACCTATGTTATCATTTCGAAGGAGGAAGGTATCGTTTACAAGCGTATAGGTCAGAAATACCGGGAGGATAAAGGATTGAAGCTGGTGTCTGACAATAAAATTTATGAGCCGTACTGGGTGGCCTCTGCGACATTCTTGAAGTATGGAAGGCCAAAGCTATATCTCTACCGAATTTCCAGAGCCAAGTCCTGAACCTACTATAGAGTCGCTAACCGCTATGATGGCCGAAATGCAGAAAACCATCAAGTCTGTTGTGGAAACGAAAAAATAAAGCGCAAAATTTTTTGCACAAGAAATAATTGTGTATATTTGCACTAACAGAAAGGAAAGGGGGCATTGTATTGCCCCCTTTTTTAGTTCATTTTTGAAAATTTATGCAAATTGAAAAACGTGTTCGAGAGTTAGTCGAAGAGAAAATTGCCGACAGACCGGATTTATTTATTGTCAGCATCACCATGCAGAAGAATAACACCTTGTCGATTCTGTTGGATGGTGACAATGGCGTTTCGATTGATGACTGTGTAAGCGTGAGCAGACATGTGGGCTACTATCTGGAAGAAGAAAATGTGATAGACCATGCCTACCGCTTAGAGGTTTCCTCACCAGGGATAGATTCGCCGCTACTGCTTCTACGTCAATATATCAAAAATACAGGACGTGAAGTAAGGGTTAAATTAACTAACGGCGACAAAAAGGAAGGTAAGCTTCTTTCCGCTGATGAGTCGCAGATAGTAATCGAAGAGAAAGTAAAAGAAAAAGGCAAGAAAGCCTATCTACAAGAGACAGCATTGCCTTTCAATCAAATAAAGGAAACAAGAGTATTAATTTCATTTAAATAAAATGAGCAGCAATATTAATTTGATTGACTCTTTTCAGGAGTTTAAAGAGTTCAAAAATATTGACCGTCCTACGGTAATTACAGTACTTGAAGAAGTATTTCGTAGTATGATACGTAAACGTTTCGGTACCGACGAAAACGTGGACGTCATCGTAAACCCAGATAACGGAGACTTAGAAATTTGGAGAACGCGTGTGGTGGTGGAAGATGGATTTTCAGAAGATGATGACTTGGAAATCGAACTTGCCGAAGCACGTCAATATGATCCGGATTTAGAAGTAGGGGATGAGTATATCGAACCTATCACGCTAGAAAGCTTCGGACGTCGTGCCATCCTAGCTGCTCGTCAAACTTTAGTTTCAAAAATTTTGGAACTAGAGAAAGATGAAGTTTACAAAAAATACAAAGACCGCGAAGGAGAGTTGGTGATTGGGGAGGTATATCAAATCTGGAAAAAAGAGATTTTGGTGCTGGATGAAGACGGTAACGAATTGTTGTTGCCTAAATCAGAGCAGATACCTGCTGACTACTTCAAAAAAGGAGATTCTATACGTGCGGTAGTGCACAAGGTAGAGATGATAAACAGCAATCCAAAGATTATCATTTCACGTACGGCACCAGAATTCTTACAGCGTCTGTTTGAACTAGAAGTACCTGAAATCTTCGATGGATTGATCACCATCAAGAAGATTGTCCGTGAGCCGGGAGAACGTGCTAAAGTTGCGGTAGAGTCCTACGACGACCGTATCGATCCGGTAGGAGCATGTGTAGGGATGAAAGGATCACGTATCCATGGTATAGTACGCGAGCTACGCAATGAAAATATCGACGTGATCAACTACACAACCAACGCGTCGTTGTATATCACTCGTGCCTTGAGTCCTGCACGTATTTCGTCTATCAAGATCGACGAAGAAAACAAAAGAGCTTCGGTATACTTGAAACCGGACCAAGTGTCATTGGCTATCGGCCGTGGCGGTCACAACATCAAATTGGCAGGCAAGCTTACCGGTTATGAAATCGACGTTTATCGCGAAAGTGACGAATACGAAGAGGACGTGGACATCGAAGAATTCGCAGATGAAATCGATGGCTGGATTATTGACGAATTGAAACGTGTAGGTTTGGACAGCGCCAAAGCAGTATTAGCTTTGTCACAAGAAGAGTTGGTACGCCGCACAGACTTGGAAGAAGATACTATTGCAGAGATTCTTCGCATATTGGCTGCTGAGTTCGAATAGGACTCAGCCGCTAAATTTATTGCATATTAAAATGTAAATTTTTGTTAAAGCGAACGAAAAAATCATATTTTTGTAAAGAACAAAATTTTTAGAGGTTAACATTAGATGACAGAAGGTAAAAGCATAAACTTACTCAAAGCAGCAAAAGAGCTCAACATTGGGATTGGTACAGCAGTAGAATATTTAAAGGAAAATGGTTTTGAGGTTGAAGCAAAGCCTAATACCAAGATATCTACTGAGATGTACGATGTTCTTTTGCGTAAATTCCAAGGAGACAAAATCGCAAAAGATGAAGCTAAACAGATAATTATTGGCAAAATCCGTCGTGATGAGGCACCTTCGACGGCTACATCGGCTGGTCCACATGGGTCATCTAACTCTAAAAATGAGGATGCAGAAAATGAAATCCTAATCAAAACGCCTTTGACTCCTCCACCAGCACCGTTTGTGAAGTCTGAAGATAAGGAAGAGTCGCATACCGGCTCTTTAAAAGTGGTAGGAAAAATTGATTTGGACGCTTTAAACAAGCCTAAGAAAAAGGTAGAAGAGAAGGTCGAACCTAAAGGTGCTGAGGAAAAAACTCAACCGGCAGCGAAAGCGGAAGAGCCTAAGGTCGAACCCGCAAAACCTGTCGTTGAAACTCCAAAGGCGGTAACAAAGGCAGAACCGGAAGAGGAAATTCAACCTAAGACGGAAGCTCCTGCTCAGGAAGAAGTGAAAAAAGAGGCTGTAGCTCCAAAAGAAGAACCTAAAAAAGAAGAGAAAGCAGTAGAACAGCCTAACGCTAAAGTGGAAAATATTGAAAAGGCAGAACCTAAGAAAGAGCTTTCTGCCGAAGAACAGCATACGGGCGATGTCATTCGTGCCCGTTCTGAGAAGTTAGAAGGACCTAAGGTGGTAGGTAAGATAGAATTGCCTGTTTTCAAGCCTAAAGAAAAGCCTGTAGCGTCATCATCTAATGTAAATCAGGCAAACAAACGTAAACGTAAACGTACGAAATAAACCTGGAACACCTGTTTCTGCTACGGAACAAGGTCATCACGGTGGCCCTAACAAGCAGGGAGGAAAGCAGGGAGATAATCGTTCAAACCAGCAGGCAGGAGGTAAGAACCGCCCTGCAGGCAAAGGTAAATTTGACCACAAGGGTAAAGGTCATAAAAATGAGCCTGTAAAAGAGGAACTCTCAGAAAAAGAAATCCAAGAGCAAATCAAGGCTACATTGGCCCGCCTGAGTGGTGCCGGTAAGTCAAGTAAGTTTGCACAACGTGCTAAGCTTCGCCGCCAGAAACGTGATGATATAGCACACTCAGCGGAAGAGGCTGCATTGGAACAAGAAAAGTTGGCAAAGGTGTTGCGTGTAACGGAGTTCGTTACTGCCAACGAGTTGGCCAACCTGATGGATGTTCCTGTAACACAGGTAATCTCTACCTGTATGAGTTTGGGTATGTTCGTTTCGATCAACCAACGTTTGGATGCCGAAACACTTACCATCGTTGCTGATGAGTTCGGCTATCAAGTAGAATTCATCAAACCTGAGGACGAGCAGGTTGCAGAATTGGAAGAACCTGATAAAGAAGAAAACCTTGTTCCTCGTGCTCCTATTGTTACAGTGATGGGACACGTTGACCACGGTAAGACCTCTTTATTGGACTACATACGTAAAGCCAACGTAACGAAAGGTGAGGCAGGGGGGATTACCCAGCACATCGGTGCTTACTTGGTAACATTGGACGATGGTCGCAAGATTACGTTCTTGGATACTCCGGGTCACGAGGCCTTCACGGCGATGCGTGCCCGTGGTGCTAAAGTGACGGATATCGTTATTATCGTTATCGCTGCGGATGACGCGGTGATGCCTCAGACCATAGAGGCTATCAACCACGCTCAGGCTGCAGGATCTCCAATAGTATTTGCCTTCACAAAAATCGATAAGCCGGGAGCTAACTCAGACAGAATTCGTGAACAGTTGGCAAATATGAACATCTTGGTAGAAGAATGGGGTGGTAAATACCAAACCCAAGAAATTTCTGCTAAGACGGGTGAAAACGTAGATCTGCTATTGGAAAAAGTGTTGTTGGAAGCTGAGTTGTTGGATCTTAAGGCGGATCCTAAGAAACGTGGCGTAGGTTCTGTCATCGAATCAGCGTTGGATAAAGGTCGCGGTATTGTGACCACAGTGCTGGTACAAGGAGGTACATTACGTGTAGGTGATCCTATTTTGGCAGGGCCATATTCAGGAAAGGTAAAAGCTTTGATCAACGAAAGAGGAGAACGTGTGAAGGAAGCCGGTCCTTCGGTTCCTGTCCAAATCTTGGGTATGTCGGGAGCACCGACAGCGGGAGATAAGCTTTACGTAATGGAAAGTGAATCGGAAGCACGTCAGGTGGCAAACAAACGCTTGCAGCTGCAGCGTGAGCAAGGCATGCGTGCTACTAAACATATCACATTGGATGAGATCGGTCGTCGTCTGGCGATTGGAAACTTCAAAGAGCTTAACATCATCGTTAAGGGTGACGTGGACGGTTCTATCGAAGCGTTGTCGGATGCCTTGTTGAAACTTTCTACCGATGAAATCCAAGTGAATATTATCCATAAGTCGGTAGGTGCTATTTCGGAGTCCGACGTCTTATTGGCTTCAGCTTCTGATGCTATTATCATTGGTTTCCAAGTACGTCCTACACAGGGGGCACGTAAGTTGGCCGAGCAAGAGCAGATCGATGTGCGCTTGTATTCGATTATCTACGATGCTATTGAAGAAATCAAGTCCGCAATGGAAGGAATGTTGGCACCTAAATATGAAGAGAAAGTTGTGGGTGAAGTGGAAATCCGCGAAACCTTCAAAATCTCTAAAGTGGGTACCGTTGCAGGATGTATGGTTACCAGCGGTAAGATCGCACGTAACAACGATATTCGTGTAATCCGTGATGGAGTGGTGATCCATACCGGTAAACTGGCTTCTTTGAAGCGCTTCAAAGACGACGTGAAAGAGGTTACACAAGGGTATGAATGTGGTCTAAACATCGACCGTTTTAATGATATCAAAGTTGGTGATATCATAGAAGTATACGAACAAGTAGAAGTAAAACGTAAGTTATAGTCTTACAAATTATAGTTAATATTTTGTAAAATCCCGGCCCACAGGTCGGGATTTTTTATGCAGTAGCAATTTATTGTTATCTTTAGCCTCATGTATGATTTTAAGGTATCGGAGATCATCAGACATCCGAACGACGTTATAAGCATCCGTTTCGAAGATTTATCGCGAAGTTATCCACCCTATAAGGCCGGGCAATTTCTGACTTTACATTTTCAATTTGGAGACCGTGAGGTAAGAAGATCTTATTCTTTTAGCAGCTCCCCGGCATTGGATGAGCCGCTGGAAATTACCGTCAAACGTGTGGATAATGGCGAGATCTCACGCCTGCTCCACCATCGGTTGGAGGTAGGAGATATCATACAAGTGCTTGAACCCTTAGGGCAGTTTACCTACGATACAGAACCGGAGGTAGAGAGGACCGTATTTTTATTTGCTGCAGGAGTAGGCATTACCCCTTTATATTCTATTCTGAAAACTGCTTTGGTAGAAGAGCGTAAGTCCAAGGTTGTGTTGGTGTACAGTAATGGATCTAAAGCAAGGACAGTATTTTATGAAGAACTTTTGGAATGGCAGCAGCGTTATTCGGATAGATTATTTATAGAGTTTATCTGGTCTGACTCCAAAAATCTGGCAAAAGCTCATCTTAACCGTGAATATCTTATCGCCATAGTCAAGCAACACCTTACAAATCAAACGACAGAGACTTTGTTTTATACTTGTGGTCCACTGTTTTATATGGATTTGGTCCGCTACACCTTGTTGGGAATGGGCTTTCCTGAGGAAAATGTCCGTAAGGAAACTTTCTACTTTCCTGAAGAAGAAGAGGATGATGACGAACATGAAGAAGTGGTGGAAGAAGTGGTAGACTATAATGTGGTTTTACGCTTTAATGGAGAAAATCATCATCTGGTAGTTCCAAGTAATGAGACTATTTTGAATGTAGGTCTTAAGCATCATCTTAAGTTACCTTACTCGTGCAAGTCGGGCATGTGTAGCACCTGTGTGTCGCAGGTTGTGCAGGGTAGCGTAAAAATGGACTATAACGAAGTGCTGACAGATCGTGAGGTGGCAAATGGCAAATGCCTGATATGCGTATCTCATCCAGCAGAAGATAATACCATAGTCGAAGTATTATAATATGAAGAAAAGAGTTGACTTATTGTATAAGACTTTGGTCGTTAGCATAATGCTGCTGTTATCACTTTCGGCGAGCTATGCTCAGGAGTTTATGCGCTTAGGGAAAATCACCCATTCCAGTATCACAGAAATTTCGGGGATAGTTCCTTACAGTTATGAAAGAGGTTACTTTTGGGTTCATAATGACAGTGGTGACGGTCCCTATATCTATAGAATCGACTCTTTAGGCAATCTCCTTCAGAAAGTGACAATCAAAGGCATTAGACCTATAGATGTAGAAGATATTGGGCGTGTAAGCTATAAAAACGAAAATTATCTCCTTCTAGCTGATATAGGTAATAATCTTCGCAACAGGGAAATTTTATCTTTATATTTGATAAAAGAACCGAAGATAGATAACACACATAAAGAGATAACGGTAAATTTGGAGAGACATATCCAGATTAAATATGCAGATAAAAGACGTGATTGTGAAGCTGTTTTTATCGACCTTTAGATAATAGGGTATATCTTGTTTCGAAACGTGATTTTGAGTCTTACGGTTTTTTCTTTTTCTTCTTTTAGAGGAAAAGAAGGGAGATGAAGTTATTGAACTGCATCCTCTGCTGACATTACCTTTTACGTTTACAACTGCTGCCGACATTTCGAAAGATGGAAAGCATATTCTCATCAAGAATCTTACTACTGTGTACTACTGGGAAAGAAAAGAAGGAGAGAAACTGACAGAAACCTTGAAGAGAAAGCCTAAGCAGATGCCGTATAAGGTAGAACCACAGGGGGAAGCTATCTGTTTTGATTTGGATCAAAGAGTTTATTATACTGTATCGGAAAGACCTTTTGGATTAGATGCTTTTATTTACAAATACCATTATTAACGAACTATGAAAAAACTGAAATCAGTACTTTTCGCCTTTTTTTGTAATTGTGTCTGCAGCAGTATCAGCTGCTACGGTAGATACTATTCAGGTGCAATCGCCAAGCATGAACAAAAAGATTCAGGTAGTTGTTATAAGACCAGAGAATTCTTCGGATAAAGCTATCCCTACTTTATACTTATTGCATGGGTATGGTGGCAATTATTCAAATTGGATACTAAAAGTACCTCACATCAAAAATTTGGTAGATCAATATAATTATATGGTTGTATGTCCTGACGGTGGTGTAGGAAGCTGGTATTGGGATACCTCATCAGAATACCAATACGAAACTTTCGTGACCAAGGAGCTTATAGCTCACATAGAGTCGAACTACAAGGTTTGCACCCATCGTTCGGGAAGAGCCATCACCGGTCTAAGTATGGGGGGACATGGCGCCTTATATCTGGCTATACGTCATCAGGATATCTATGGTGCTGTAGGCAGCACAGCAGGAGGCGTGGATTTCCGCCCTTTCCCGCACAAATGGGAAATAGCCAAACGTTTGGGAGAATACTCGGACAACAAGCAGAAGTGGGATGTGCACACCGTGATGGAATCCTTGCATCTTATCAAACCGAATAGCCTGAAAATTTTTATAGACTGTGGATATGAGGATTTCTTTTTCCAAGTAAATGAAGAGTTGCATAGAAAACTTACTTATTTGAATATAGAACATACGTATCTGAATATGCCGGGTAAGCATAATTGGGACTATTGGGCTCAGTCTATCATCTACCAAATGGCGTTCTTTGATCAGTATTTTAGATTACCATAAACACCTATATGTTGCGACTGAGTACATTTCTTATTTTCTTTTCTTTTGTTTTGCAGGCTTTCGCTCAGGATAAAATTTCCATCAGCGGCTATGTGAAGGATGCTTCTTCCGGAGAGGTGCTGATAGGTGCCACCTTACAAGTAAAGTCCAATTATAGGGCTGTACGGACAAACACTTACGGTTTTTTTTCGTTGGAATTAGAACAGGCCAATGATAGCCTCTTCATATCCTATGTGGGTTATCAGCCTCTAGCTGTAGAGGTCAATGCCGAACCAGCCAAAAAAGATATTCCTTCGAGCCTGACCCCGATCTGGGGAATAACTGATTGAAGAGGTAGTGGGTAAKMCGGAAAGAAGCAGAATAAGAATGTGATTAGTCC
>NZ_JXAC01000149.1 GCF_000814685.1 Sphingobacterium sp. T2 | reverse complement strand
CAATGTGATTGAAAGCTCTCAATCAATTCAAGACTGGTAGCGACGACAAAAAACTGGGCGTAACCGCCTGCATTCGGATTTGTCGCGGTCGTAGTGATATGGCCACTACAKTTTGTCTCGATTTGATAGTTATCTGACGTAAGGTCTGTCCAACGGTGAACAGATCCATAGTTGTTACCGTAATCGGAAGTAGCATTCAACTGGTCAGCTTGAWTAAATCCGGAGACAACTGGCAAGGTTACTATTCGGCGTTGATCAATGTCAATACAGCCATTGAAGGCTTTGCTACTATCTCTCCAGCTAACGCAAACGAAGAAAAAGAGTTGAAAGAGTATGTAGGTATGGCACATTTAGTACGCGCTTATTATTATTTCTTATTGAACGCGCGTTACGCGAATGCCTACAATGAAAGCACGGCTTCTTCGGACTTGTCTGTACCGCTAGTATTAACTCCGGATATTAATGCATTACCTGCGAGAAATACGGTTAAAGAAGTGTATGAGCAAATCTTGTCTGATTTGGATGTGGCAAGGACTAACTTAGCTACAAAAGCAGGAGCCGCAAACGCTTCTACCCTAAATATCGATGTGGTGACTGCCCTTGAGGCCAGAGTCAAATTGTATATGAAAGACTGGGCTGGAGCAAAAACAGACAGCAGAAACGCTAATAAATAGCAATAAATACGTTCTTTACAATACAGCAGCCGATGTAAAGAAAATGTGGCATGAAGATGCTCCAAATGAAGTGATATTTGCTCCATTCGTTTCAATCAACGAATTGCCAAATACACAAGGAGGTACTTATTTGGGATGGAACAATGGTAGCCGTCACTATGTGCCTTATTACTTGCCTTCGCAATGGGTGATTGATATGTTTGATGACAATGACTTCCGTAAGGATGCTTATTTCTTGACATCGAATCGTGTATTGTTGTCTGGAAGTTATCATACACTTACCATGGTAAACAAATATCCTGGTAACCCTAGTTTAAGAGCTGCCAATGCTGCTACAAACTATGCGCATTCACCAAAAATTTTCCGTATTGCGGAAACGATTTTGATCGCAGCTGAAGCATCTTATCATGCCAATAATCCAGATGCGGCACGAAATCATCTGAATAAGTTGCGTGAAGCCAGAGGTCTTCCCGCTTTGGCTAATACGGTGACAGGAAACAGCTTGTTGAATGAGATCAAGAATGAGCGTTTCAGAGAATTGGCATTCGAAGGATACCGCTTCGATGACTTGAAACGTTGGGGAGAAGGCTTTACCCGTAGAGATCCTCAAAATGTAAATGTTATCCAACGTGGTAATGACTTCGATACGAAGACAGTTTCTGCGAACCATAGTAAATTTACTTGGGGTATTCCAGACAGAGATGTAACTGCAAACCCTAATATTGTTCAAAACAAGGGTTGGTAATCCTACAAAATAAAAGGCTTTCCTTTAGGAAAGCCTTTTTGTTATTTAAATAAATAGTGTATCTATCCGTTAGCCAGAATGCTGAGCTCTTGAGCGAGGCGACCAGCAATTTCTTTATAAGCTTGGCTTACCGTATCATCCTGATCTAATACAATAGGAAAGCCATTGTCTCCTGCATCGGCAATAGATTTTACCAAAGGAATTTCTCCTAGGAAAGGGATCTTATTTTCCTCGGCCAAACGTTTACCGCCATCTTTACCGAAAATGTAGTATTTGTTGTTCGGCAGTTCTGCAGGGGTGAAATAGGCCATGTTTTCTATGATTCCAAGTATAGGAACTTTAACTCCTTCCATTCTATACATGCCTATGCCTTTGATTGCATCGGCTAATGCTACCTGTTGCGGTGTAGTGACGATTACAGCGCCCGCTACGGGATAATTCTGCGCCACGGTGATATGAATATCGCCCGTTCCTGGAGGCATATCCACTACAAGGTAGTCCAGCTCTCCCCAGTCTGCATCATTGAAAAGTTGCTTAATCGCTGAGGTAGCCATAGGACCTCTCCATGGTATAGGCTGATTGGGATCTGTAAAAAATCCTATGGAAAGAAGCTTCAATCCGAACTTTTCTATTGGTTCTATTTTAGTGCTGCCATCAGGAAGCTGCACGGCAGTAGGTCTGGCACCTTCAAGTCCAAACATAATAGGCAGCGAAGGACCATAAATGTCTGCGTCCAGCAGTCCCGTCTTCGCGCCCGATGAGGCTAAAGCTAGTGCTAGGTTTGAAGCAATAGTAGACTTGCCCACACCACCTTTGCCCGAAGAAACCAAAATGATGTTTTTGATGCCTTTCAGCTGGTTGTTGTCCACACTGGTCACTCTAGAGGTCATGTTGATTTCTACTTCTACCTCTTTGCTCACAAACAAAGCTATAGCGTTGCGGCAGGCATGCTCTATATGCCCTTTCAAAGGACATGCAGGCGTAGTCAAAATGACATCAAACTTTATTTTATTAGGAAGAATTTCAATGTTTTGAATCATATTAAGGGTAACCAAATCCTTTTTAAGGTCCGGTTCCTCAACATGACTAAGGGCATGTAATATCTGTTCTTTTGTGATCGTCATGTTGTTAGCTCTAAATTTTCACAAAACTACTAATAACGGAACATATTCATGTCATGACTTTGTTGTAAAAATGGTAAGATTTTTTAGTCTAAATTTATTTTGGATGGAGGCACCGTAAAAATCTAAAAAAGTCTATTTTTATTCAAAATTTCAAAAAAAAGCGAAATGAAAGATTTTCTTACTGCAAAACAAAAAAAATGGTTGTGGATCAGTTTGATTTCTCTACTAATAATTGTAGGAGCAGGATTTGTTTATGGCTATTCACAAAGACAGGTCTTTTTGGATAGAGCAGTAAAGAAAGTTAAAACAAAACTTAAAAATGATTACGCCTTAAATTTTGAAGTACAGGCCTATAGGTTTGTGGGGCTGTCGGAAGTAGAGTTTCAGCACCTTACCGTGATCCCCGATCAAAGAGATACCTTAGTGGACATGCAACGGTTTACCGCAAAGGTGAATCTTGTTCCTTGTTGTGGGGAGAAATAAAAATAGGTAAGATGGGAATTTACCATGGGGTTTTATCCATGGTGAAGAAAGATACCCTCAGCAATTATGACTTTATTTTCCGAAAGAAAAAAGAAGATACCGGTAAAAACGAAGAAGCATCGAAAAGATTTCGCCGATCTGGCAGAGCGTTTGGTGAAGAGCATCTTTTCGAAAATTCCAAGCGATCTGGAGATGGAAGATTTCGTGGTTAGCTATGAGGAAAATACTCATAAACAGAAAGTTACCATCCCTAAGGCCAAGATGTCAGGAGGAGATTTTAGCTCTTCTGTTTTCCTGAATGATCATAATGCCGAGTGGGTGTTGGGTGGCAATATAGATGCTAGTAATCAGACCCTATTACTTGAGATTTCTTCCAAAGATGTGGATAAGGAGGTCCCTTTCCTACGTAACAAATATGGGCTAGGCGTGAGTTTTGACAAACTCATCTTCGACCTTCGGCAAGTAAAAAAAATCAAAAAGAATCTTCTTCTTATCGGAGGAGCATTTTCCTATGAAAACCTAAAAATCAATCATAAACGCTTATCGGATTCTACGGTCACATTGCCACAGGCGGAACTGGAGGGAGGCATAGAGGTCGCCGAAAACTATATAGCCCTGAAGGATAAGTCTACCATACGTATTAAGGATTTTGAAGTTTCGCCACAGATTAAGCTTACGCTCAAACCTTCTAAGAAGGTGGAGCTAGCCCTCCATACGGGCATGTTTGAGGCACAGACCTTCTTTGACGCCATACCAAGCGGGTTGTTTGAAAGTCTTGAAGGTGTACAGGTGGAAGGAAGTATAGCCTACGACCTAGATTTTGCCGTAGATTTGGATAAACCGGATGATGTGCTGTTTGTTTCAAAGATTGATGATGAAGATTTGAAAGTTATACGTTGGGGGAAAGCCAATATCGATGAGCTTAACCATCCTTTTGTATATAATGCTTATGAAGACAGTGTCTTGGTGAGACAAATTATCGTAGGCCCTGAAAATCCTAAATTCAGACGTTTGGACCAGATACCTTATGTGTTGAAGACTACTGTCCGCAATACGGAAGACCCATATTTCTATAGTCACAATGGATTTGAGCAGGAAGCTTTCAAGCTTTCTATCGCCACAAACCTCAAGGAGAAGAAGTTCAAGCGCGGAGCTAGTACCATCTCCATGCAGCTGGTGAAGAATGTATTCCTGACCCGTAAGAAAACCTTGACAAGAAAATTGGAGGAGATTCTTTTGGTATGGCTTATGGAATCTTCGGGCAAGGTAAGCAAAGACCGTCTGTTTGAAATTTATCTTAACGTCATTGAATGGGGCCGAAATGTTTACGGCATCACTGAAGCCGCGGACTATTATTTCAAGAAAGCTCCGGAAGAGCTGACGTTGGGTGAAAGTCTTTTTCTTTCCAGCATCATTCCTCGCCCCAAAACGGGACTTTCGTCATTTGATCATACGGGGCATCTGAAGAGCTGGGTAATGCGCCATTTTAACACGTATGGGTCTATCATGCGTAAGCTGGGAGAGCTAAACAACGTGGATGTGCCGGAAAATTATGGTTTCTATGAGGTGGTGCTACAGCCGGCATTGCGTCCTAAAGCACCGGTAGTGCAGGACTCTACATTGGATATACTCGAAGAACATGAGATGATTATCCGTGAGTTGGAAGAGGAGGAAAGAGTACGACAGTCCTTATTGGAAAAGTTGTCCGGAGGTAATGAGCAATAAATATGAACAGAATAGAAATAGATAACATGGTGTTTGAGCCATTCATAGTATACGAGCAAATCCAAAAGCGTATCCGTCTGATGGCTACGGACATCAATATGCAGTATGAAAAGAAGAACCCTGTGTTTGTCGGTGTCCTGAACGGCTGTTTTATGTTCATGTCCGACTTGATGAAAGAAATCCATATCCCTTGTGAAATGAGTTTTGTGAAGTTGGCGTCCTATAGGGGGACAGCACAGGGCAATATTGCGCAGCTGCTGGGAGTAGGAGTAGACTTGCAAGGAAGGGATGTGATTGTCGTGGAAGATGTCATAGACTCCGGTAATTCTATTAAATATACTATAGAGGCCTTGCAGAAGGAGGGGGCCGAAGAGCATAAATGTGTGTGCCCTATTGCTTAAGCCGGAAGCTTTGCAATATGAATTTGACAATATTGGGTATGTGGGATTTGAGATCGAGAAAGAGTTTGTCATAGGCTACGGGCTTGATTATAATGGTAAATTCCGCAATCTGAAAGATATCTACAGGGAAGTGACTTTAGGGGCTAGAACCTAAAGTCACAATCTATAAGATGGTCATTTACCATTCCTACAGCCTGCATATAGGCATAGCATATTGTACTTCCGAAGAATTTTACTCCTCTTTTTTTTTAAGTCTTTGGCTATGGCTTTAGACTGTTCGGATTCTATTGGAAGGTCTTTTAAGGAGGTCAGATTGTTAACTATAGGAGCGTTGTTCGGCATAAAGCTGTACAAATAGTTGTAGAAGGAGCCGAACTCTTGCTGTATAGCTATAAATATCTGAGCATTCTTTATGGCAGATTCTATTTTACCTTGATGTCTGATGATGCTTTGGTCTTGCACCAGACGTTCTACATCTTCTGTCGTAAAGCGAGCTACCTGATGTACATCAAAATTGGCAAAAGCCTTTCGGTATCCTTCTCTCCTTCTGAGGATGGTTATCCAGCTGAGGCCTGCTTGTGCAGACTCTAATATCATAAATTCAAAAAGGGTTTTTTCATCTTTGACATGTTTACCCCATTCTTTATCGTGGTAAGCCGTATATAAAGGGTCGGTTCCGCACCAACCGCATCTATTTATTACGTTTGACATAATATATTTAATTTTTTGTAGTAAAATCCTACCTTTGAGCTTATATAATGGCAGGCACAACGTTTACTTTCTCGCAAATTATAAAAAAAGTGCAATATCTGCTGTTAGTTCTTCTAACAGTGTGTTGTACTACGGTTAATGCAGCTCAGCAAGATTCTACTTTGCTGAGAGTGGATACGTTGTCTTCTACCCAAGATACGGTTTTGCTAGTACAGGATACCGTATATTTCAACAGCGTCTTTATGGATGCTAAGGCGAAAATCTTGTTGAATACGGTCGTGGACAGTTTGGTGAAAGAACTGGAAGCTGCGCCTACGGATCTGGCAAGCATACTGAAAAAAATGGATAGTAAGAAGAAGGAGAGAGCAGGGGAGGCAGCAACGCCGAAATTTCATCGCCCGCTTTGGGTAATTACTGTGCTTTCCCTGCTCCTTCTCTTTTTAGGAGTTGTGAAGGTTTTCTTTCAGCATACCTTCACAAATATAGTGTACGCCTGTTTTAACGAGCGAACTTTTCAGCAAATAAGTAAGGAAGATAATATTTTGACTTCTTGGCCATATATTTTTCTTTATATTATTTTCAGCTTCTCGCTGGGGCTGTTTATTTTGTTTTATTGGGCTGTGAAGGAAGACCTACATTTTTTAACACTTGAAAATTACGCTAAACTTTCCTTATTAATAGGTTTTTTGTTTGTTGCCAAGCTCTTAATTACGAGGATTATTGCTGTTATTTTTGAATCGGCGAAATTGGCGAGAGTTTATATCACCGTATTGTATTTAGTATATTTTAACGGAACGTTGTTTCTTATTCCTTTGCTTATTTTTATGGTGTTTTTGTCATTCTCGTATGTGAATTATATCCTGATAATTTTTCTTTTAGGTATCTCCGTAATCTTCTTATATAGGATGATGAAGACATTGTTTATACTGTTCGGGAATCTGAGGTTTTCAATGTTTTATTTAATTCTTTATCTTTGTGCATTGGAAATTGCTCCAATATTGATATTAGTGAAGGCACTAAACAGTTAAATTGAAGAGTATGCAAATTGATGTCTCAAGGGCTAAGAAGGTAAAAAGTATCTTAGTCACATTACCAAGACCAGAGAATGATAAGTCGCCATATTTTGCTTTGGCAGAGAAATATAACTTAAAACTTGACTTTAGAGGTTTTATTCATGTAGAGGGAGTTCCTGCGAAAGAAATAAGAAAAGAACGCATTAATTTTGCAGAACATACGGCAGTGATTTTTACCAGTAAAAATGCTGTAGACCACTTCTTCAGAGTGTGTGAAGAGATGCGTTTCGAGGTATCTCCGGAAATGAAATATTTCTGTATTTCGGAGGCTATTGCGCTTTATTTGCAAAAATATATTCAATATAGAAAGCGTAAGATCTTCTTTGGCAAGCAGACGGCAAAAGACCTTGAGGATGTGTTGAAAAAACACAGCAAAGAGAAATTCCTATTCCCTTGTTCGGATGTTGCTAATGAGGAAACACAAAAGTGGTTACAGGAAAACGGTTATAACTTCACACCGGCGGTGCTTTTCCGTACTGTGATTAGTGATATCAAGGATTTGAAAGATGTTTTCTATGATATCATCGTTTTCTTTAGTCCTTCAAGTGTACAATCTTTGTTCGAGAATTTCCCTGATTTTGTACAAAATGATACACGTATAGCGGCATTTGGGACTTCAACGCAGCAAGCGCTATTGGATAGAGGGTTGATTTTGGATATTCCTGCCCCGACACCAACAGCACCAAGTATGACTATGGCTGTTGAGCAATATATTAAAGCTGTTAATAAATAAAATATTCAGACACGAATAAAAACGGGCTGTATTTTCTAAATACAGCCCGTTTTTATTATATTGGTCGCTTGGTTTAAAAGTCCCGTGGGTAGTCTATTTTTAGAAAACTTCAATTTTTTTTAATTCGATAAAGGTATATTTACCTTATTTTTATTAACGTTTTTAGATCTTAAGTCTATACTAACTGTATTGTTGACATATGAATATTAATCATTTGGGTATATATAAGTGTCTTGTTGGACTTGTAGTGCTAGTAACCGTTATAAGTTGTAAAACCTCTACCAATAATGGTGAACTGATTGGAGCTAGACTGGAAAGATTGAAAACAAATAAGGCACCATATGGTATGGTATTAGTACCAGGAGGTACTTTTATTATGGGGCAGTCCGATGAAGACATCACTCATTCACAGACCTCTCAAACCAGACAGGTTACCATAGCACCTTTTTATATTGACGATACAGAAATTTCTAATGCGGAATACAGACAGTTTGTTTATTGGGTTCGTGATTCTATCTTGATTACGGATTATTTGGGAGACCAATCTTATTTCATTCAATCTCAGAATTCAACTTCCAATACGCGATATATCGATTGGGATAAGGTTAGACGTCAGTCACCTTGGAAGACAAAAGATGCTAGCGTAAGACAACGCCTTGAAGCGATGTACTATCAGGGAGAGGATCGGGTTTTTGGCAAATACGAACTTGACCCTCGTCTGATTACGTACTATTATGAATGGTACGATTTGGAAACAGCCATCAAATTCAAAAACGACAAGACGAAAAAACGTTCGGACTTCATCCATCGCGAGAAAGTAGCCGTATATCCGGATACCACGGTATGGATGTCTGACTTTTATTTTGCAGCCAACGAACCCTTAGTGAAAGGATACTTTTCTCATCCTTCATTTGAAGAATATCCGGTGGTAGGCGTTACGTGGAAGCAAGCTCAAGCATTCAATGCCTGGAGAACGCAGTTATACAATAATTATGCTGCTAAAACTAGAAGACAACCGCGATTTGACTATCAGCTGCCTACTGAAGCAGAATGGGAATATGCTGCACGTGGAGGACGTGTGGGAACACAATATCCTTGGGGGGGACCTACGGCTCGTAATGCTAAAGGCTGCTTGATGGCCAACTTCAAGCCTGGAAGAGGCAACTATGCCGAAGATGGTTATGCTTATACCGCTCCTGTATATTCTTATTTTCCTAATGATTACGGCCTTTACAATATGGCAGGAAATGTGGCAGAGTGGACACAATCCGCTTACGACGAGTCGGCCTATAACTATGTGCACGATATGAATCCTACCTATAAGTATACAGCGAAAGATTCAGATCCTGAAACATTAAAAAGAAAGGTTATACGTGGTGGCTCGTGGAAAGATGTAGGATTCTTCCTGCAAAACGGAACAAGACAATACGAATATCAAGATACAGCGAAATCCTATATAGGTTTTCGTTCGGTGACACGATTGGGAGGAACGACATTCTAGAAGATATAATATTAACTAATCAAGAATATAACTTTAACGTATATGGCAAAGAAAAGAAAATTCGGCTTTGGTATTAATACCTTCATCAATTGGGGGGCTACAGTAGTTATCATCGGGTTGATGTTTAAGATTCTTCACTTCAAAGGCGGGGAATGGATGATTGGAGTAGGTTTGGCTGTTGAGGCCTTGTTGTTTTTCATTATGGGATTTATGTCGGCAGAGAAAGATGTGGATTGGACACGTGTATTCCCGGAGTTGGATGAAGATTATAAAGGAGAAATTCCTACAAGAAATGTTGCTGCGGCAGCGACACCACAGCCTGTGGGAAATACAGCTGCCTTAGATAAAATGTTGCAAGATGCGAAAATCGATGAAAATCTAATCGGAAACTTAGGCGACGGTCTAAGAACATTCAGTGAGAAAGTATCTTCAATCTCTAAAATAGCAGATACAGCAATCGCTACTAATCAGTTTGCCGAAAAGCTTAATGCCGCATCGACAGGAGCCGCTCAATTGAGCAGTGCCTTTGAAAGAGCGGCCGCAGACTTAAAGACATTCAATGATGCTACAGTAGACATGCAACAATTTAAGGAACAGGTAAATGCTTTCAACAAAAACTTGTCTACCTTGAATGCCATCTATGGTAATATGTTGTCAGCGATGAATGTAAATCGCCAATAATCTGATTTGCAGATTCTTCTTTGGATAATGATTAAAAACTAAGAAAAGATGGCGGGACATAAAGAGACTCCAAGACAGCGGATGATAGGAATCCTGTATTTGGTGCTATTGGGACTTATAGCACTGAATGTCAGTGATTCTATATTGGATGCTTTTAAAAATTTAGGAAATAGTTTAAATACATCGACACAAAATACGCAAGCCGGTATTGATAATATGTTTGCTGCTTTCCAGGAAACTAAGATGAAAGAGAATCCGGAAAGAGCAAGACCGCTTTTGGAAAAAGCTAACAAAGCAAAAGATGTGGTGGCCAAGCTAACCGCTCAGATAGAAGAGTATAGTAAGCTATTGCATAGCGAAGGAGGTGGTATTGATGAAGAAACAGGAGACGTTAAGCATAGAAGCAATACGGACATTTCGGCGCGCCTTATGATCAATGAAGGAAGAGCCAAACAGCTTCGTGATGCCATCAATGCCACGGCGGTGGAATTGAAAAAGCTTACAAACGATGAAGTTAGCTTCGCTCTTTCTGCTGAGGATCCGGCCCCGCGAGCAGGTGTTAAAAAATCATGGGAACAGGCCAACTTCGGTGATGGTATTCCTTTGACGGCTGCTATCACCGCTCTTGAGAAGATTAAGGCAGATGCTAAGAATGCAGAGTCGGCTGTGGTTAAGCATATTTTCGGGAAAATGGACCAAGCGGTGGTAAATCTGGATAAGTTTGCTGCGGTGGCTGTGGCGCCTACCTCTTATCTAATCGCTGGTCAGCCCTATACCGCAAAAATATTCTTGACGGCTTACGACTCCAAGTCTAATCCTAAGATTACTGTAAATGGATCTCCCGTTCCTGTCGTAGATGGACAGGGAGTTTATACTATCACACCGGGTGTGGGTACACACACGTGGAAGGGATCTATCACTGTACAGCAGACCGACGGTACGGTGAAGGTATATGAGACAGAGCCTATGACATTTCAGGTGGCTAAACCGTCAGCGGTAGTATCTCCTGATGCAATGAATGTAATGTATATAGGTGTAGATAACCCATTGTCTATTTCTGCACCAGGCATCCCTGCGGAATCATTAAAACTTTCTGGAGCAGGCGTTACTTTATCTTCAAGAGGTGGAGGCAAGTATATTGCCAGAGTATCTAGTCCGGGAGAGGTAACCCTTAATGTAAGTGCTACCATCGATGGTAAGGTGCAGAATTTGGGTGCTACGAAGTTTCGTGTGAAACGCATTCCTAAGCCTACCGCGAAAGTTGGTGGTAAAGATGGAGGACGTATTTCTGCGGCACAGCTGAGAGGACAGTCTGTCGTTTCTGCTTCCTTGGAAAATTTTGACTTTGACGCTAAATTCCAAGTGACAAAATTCAATATGTATATATCTAAACCACGGGTAGATCCTATCGGACCATACACGACTTCGGGCAATGCTTTCAGCGCACAGATGAAATCGGCATTGGCAGGTATTACGCCGGGATCAGTGGTCATGATTTACGATATCGTAGGGGTAGGGCCGGATGGTGTGGCTCAAAATTTGAACCCTATTACATTTCAAGTAACAAACTAATAGAATTGATATTCTATGAAAAAGAGCTTATTATATGTGCTGTTAGGAATAGGACTTTCGCTTTCGGCGAATGCCCAAGAAGAGAGTTTGCATAGCGATACCTTAAAAGTCACCGAACCTCCACGCGACGGTTATGTGATGAAATCTAATATCTCTAACAGAAAAGTTGTTCCTTTCGCACCAATACGCCAGACCGATGTAGCTTACAGCAAACGTATCTGGCGCGAAATCGACTTGCGTGACAAGATGAATCAGGTGTTTGCATCTCCTAAATCGCGGCTTATTGATATCATTGTGGAAGCATCATGAATGGAGAGCTGACGGCATACGATCCTACGCCAACCAAAAACGACCCTAATGGTGATAGCTTTAAGAATGTGCTAACTAAAGAGCAAGTCATGGCCCGTCTCGGCGGTGATAGCGTATTGGTAGAAGAATATAACGAAAACAACGAAGTGATTAGCTCCCGTTATGAGAAGAGGGAATTCAGTGGAGAGAATGTGGTGAAGTTTCGCATCAAGGAAGACTGGATTTTTGATAAGCAGCGAGGAGTGTTCGAGCCGCGTATCATAGGTATTGCTCCTTTGATCACGCCACAGATTCCGGGGCTGTCGGATATCAATACATCAGTAACCCCGAGCAATGTAGATCCTTTCGACCCTTTTGCGGTGTCTAACACTGCCGAAACTACGGAAACAGCAGAAGACAACATCCAGCCTGCAGCACCTGTAACTACTTCGATAGAAGTGGATCCCACACCTGCCTTCTGGATTTATTTCCCTGAAGCCCGTCATGTCTTCGTGAATAAGGAGGTCGTAACGCGTAACAATGATGCTACAGGATTAAGCTATGATGATGTTTTTGTGAAGAGAATATTCTCCAGCTATATTGTCAAACAGTCTAACCCTGAAGATCTGAGAATCAAAGACTATATCAAGGAAGATATAGAGCGTTTATATGAATCTGAACGTATAAAGAAAGCATTAATGGATTTCGAGCAGGATCTATGGTCTTACTGAAAAAGTGATTTAACTCACTGAAATAAAGAAAATATTTCTACAGATTTGTGTTGTATATTCTATCTATAATGTATAGATAGAAAATATAAATAGACACAAAATGTAGGAATATATTTTTTTTATGTTTGTAGTAAAGGTTTAAAACTTAAGGCTTGTGAAACTAAAACCAGTTGATAGCATCTCGGGAATAGCTCCTGAGGATTTTGTGAAAAATTATCTTAATAAGAGCCAGCCAGTGATTCTGAAAGATTTTATCAGGAAAGACAGCCCTTGTTGGACAAAATGGAGCTATGACTATTTCAAGGAAATAGCAGGAGATGTTGAGAT
>NZ_JXAC01000148.1 GCF_000814685.1 Sphingobacterium sp. T2 | reverse complement strand
TCATCGTTACAGATATACATTCAAGAAGTCTAAGTTTACAGCTGATTTTGTGCTTCTAATCCGTTTTGGTATGACGCGATGGCGTGTGTTACCCCCAAGGTATTGTCGTAGGCACGGTAAAGGATAACCTCCTTGTTTGCTGCCAAATCCTGCGAAGCAAATAAGCTCTTGTAATCGCTATCGAAAGAGTATTTGCCGGAATTCATCACGATCTCCGCTGCTTCTACGGCAAACTCAAGGTATTTCTTAGCACGATCTTGGTCAAGACCATGATATTTTTGCCAAGAACCTTCAAACAACATCAGTCTGGAGATGAAAGCTGCCGCAACGTATTTGTCTAGGTTTTGCAGCCCGTCGTTGGTACGGATATTTGCTAAAGTATATTTGAAATCATCATACACTTTATCCATTACCAAACCTCTGTCGTCACGGTCTTTGTATTGGGTGTCGAAGTCGTTCTCCGCTACAACGCCGTCAAAATAAGGCACGTCGCCAAACACGGACACTAATCTCGCGTACTCAAATCCTCTGAAGAAACGAGCCACAGCCGACCAGTGTTTGTATGCTTCGGTTGTAACTTTTGACTTACTGATATTTTCTACACGGTCGATAAAAATATTGGACTTACGAACCCACGAGAAGTTCCATGTAGGACCACCATATTGTGCAATCCACGAACCGGATTCCGATGTCGAATATCGGGACGAAGGAACCGCATTTTCAAAGCTTGACTGCGCAGCGTTTATGGTAAGGTCGTCCGAAAATGTAATATCCTCGAACAGGAGTATAGTCAGTAGTCCAAGAACTGTTATATCCATTGAAATATTGAGTATAGAAACCTTTAGCAAATAATCTTAGCTGTGTTTCATCTTGCCAATATTCATCATCAAAATAGGATGTCAAAGGTCCTCTATCTAACACATCTTTGTTACAGCTAGCAAACAGTAACGATGCACCAAAAAGTAGAGTTAATGCTTTATTATTGAATTTCATACGCTTTAGAAAGTTAATTGAACACCAAATGATGCTGATTTAAATGTTGGAGTACCAACACCGGTACGGCCACTGTTATAATTTGATTCATTGAACATCGAGAATCCCGATACTTCTTCCGGATCTATAGGCAAGCCGTTCAACTTATCCCAAGTCAGGAAGTTTTCAAGAGCCACATACACGCGTAAGTTCGATACTTTTACTTGATTCAAAATGTGTTTAGGAATGCTGTAACCTAAAGTGACATTTTTCAATCTCAAGTAAGACATATCCAGCAGATAGCGTGTTTGGATCTGCATGTTGTTCACGTTGTTCGAACCACCATTGTTGTATGCAGCAGGATAGAACGCTCCTGTGTTTGTTGGTGTCCAATAGTTGTCTGAGATAGCAGCAGGCATAGCACCGTCCGAAGCATTGAAACCTGCTTGGGCCAAGAAACCTGTACCCCATACTTCACGTTTACCTACCCCTTGGAAGAAGGCAGCAAAGTCAAAACCTTTGTAATCAGCACCTAGACGGAAACCGTATTCAAAACGTGGAGTAGAGTTACCGATAATCTTCAAGTCACCGTGATCTTCAACAGTTTGTTTACCATTGTTGATTTCTCCGTCACCATTGAGGTCTTTGAACTTAACGTCTCCAGGGCCGAAGTAGAATGTCGAAGAGTTTTGCAAGAAGGCTTGGTACACGCCGTTAGGGTCTTTCAGTTTATAAGCCTGTTTACCGGCATATAAAGAGGTTTCATTCGCTGTTAAGGTAATCAATTGCGGTTTACCGTTAGCATCTAACTCAAAGTCATCGAATTGGTACAGACGGTCTGTCTCATAACCCCAGATTTCACCGTATGTTTTGCCCACGTACCAGTCGTTGATAGAACGTGTGTTGCCGTATTTGGTGATTGTCGAAACAGCGTCAGATACGTTAGCACGTACACTTAATCCTAAACCGTTTTCAAATTTATGGTTGTAGTCTACCGCAAATTCCCAACCTCTAGTACGCAACGAACCGTAGTTACCTTTAGACGCTCCGGCACCGAAAGTTGGAGCCACATCCGCCGCAGGAACGATCATGTTACGTGTGTCGCGCTGATACCAGTCAAACACGAATCCCAAACGGTTTTTCAAGAATCTAGCGTCCACACCGATGTTTGTAGTTACGATATCTTGCCATGTGATATATGGAGATACGGCATTAGGTGTAGTCGTATAGTAATCTCTTGATTTATCGGCATTGATCCATGTCGATTGAGCGCTGTTAAGAAGAGACAGATAAAGGTTATTCGGAACAGATTGGTCTCCGATCATACCCCAAGAACCTCTGATCTTCAACTGATTCGTGAAGTCTGAAGCCCACTCCATAAATGGCTCTTCGGAAACTACCCATCCTGCAGAGAATGAAGGGAACCATCTCCACTGAAGGTCGCCAGGGAATTTGGAAGATCCGTCATATCTCAAGTTAGCTTCCGCCAAATACTTGTTACGGAAAGCGTAGTTCACACGACCGAAATAACCCAATTGAGCTTCCCAAAGTTTTTCACCACCACCAGTAGTATTTCCGGTAGCTAAAGGAAGTTGTGGGTTATAGATATTACCTAAACCTGTAATCTGCGTCCAATTGGACTCGATTACATCTGCGACACGGTTTACCCCTACCATGAATTTTAAATCATGGCCACCATCCAATGCCATATTGTATGTTGTATAAGCGTTGATAGTGTGTCTTAGGAAGTTTTGAGCCGAGCGATATACGTGGTCAGGGTTGGCTCCCGTTCCGGTATATGTATAGTAGTTCAACTCATATTTAGGCATTGCTCCAGGAGTTGAAGGATCCACCACCTCACCTTCAGCATTTACATAAATCTGACTTCCGTCAGGATTCAACGAAGGAACAGCATTTGACCATGAATCCCCAGCAGTGAATTTCGTTCCCGGTCTGTTCCAGTTTTGTTCTTGGTTAGACAAGGTGTAGTCAAACTCCACTCTCCAGTTGTCCGTCAATTTAACTGTTGTACCTAAATTGATGTTGATGTAATTTCTAAGGATTGAACCTGTGTTAGCTGCGGCTGTTTCGTACTCTACACTACGGATTGGTCTTCCATTGTCATCTACACCCATTGGGTATAAAGAACTCCATCTATAAAGATACAACCATGGGTCTGCTGTCGTAGAGTTTGTAGCATAAGGATATTGCTTGTTAGTACGGGAGAAAATTGCGCCAGCACGTGCAGTAACATATTTGTTTACTTCTGTAGACAAACGCAAAGATGCATTATATCTTGAGAACTCATCTTTCTTGGCAGATTTCATCATTCCCGCCTGATCCAACAATCCCAAACCTATGTTATAGTTTGTTTTGGCCGACTTTCCTGAAATGGACAGGTTATGTTGTTGGGTTGGAGCCCATTCGCGGATGATATAGTCGTACGGGTTATAGGTACGCACGCCGTATTTGCGGTTGTTTACAGCGTCCCAGTACCAGTCACGACCATAAACCGTAGGGTCGTTAGGACCTATCTTACCGCCATATTTCTCTGCCCATTCTACAGCTTTCTGGTAACTTTCCTCATCCACTTTATAGAAAGCACCTGTCACGTTACTTCCTACACGCTGTGCAGCATCCAAAGAATAACGCAGAGCGCTTAGAGTTCCCATTTCATACTTTTTGAATGGGTTTTGGAAGGAGAAGTTGTTTGAATAGTTTACGTTAGTTTTTTCATCTTTAGCTCCCTGTTTTGTTGTGATCAACACCACACCAAAGGCAGCTTTAGAACCGTAAATCGACGACGCTGCAGCATCTTTCAATACAGTGATACTTTCGATGTCATCAGGGTTTACCACGTTGATACTTGGAATTTCAACGTTGTCCAACAAAATCAAAGGATTGTTGTTTCCTGACAACGAACCGATCTGACCACGGATTTTGATTTTAGGGTCAGAGCCCACCTCACCACTAGGAATAGTGATGCTCAAGCCCGGAGTAGTACCTTGCAATGCACGACCAGCATCCGCGATAGGACGGCCTTCCATCGTTTCTTTGATGTTTACCGAAGATACAGCTCCCGTAAGGTTAGCTTTCTTCTGTGTACCATAACCCACCACAACCACTTCTTCCAAAGTGTTGTCTTCCAGCTGCAAGGTAACATTGATTTCGTTCGACGCCACTTTAACATCTTGCGACTGGTATCCAATGCTTGAAAATCTCAATGTAGCTCCTAAAGGTGCATTGATTTTAAATTTACCATTCGCATCTGTAATAGCTGAACCAGGAACGCCTACCACAGATACGGTCACTCCTTCAAGAGGACCATTAGCATCAGATACCGTACCCTGTACAGTATGTTGCACCAACCTACTGCTAGAATAAGCTGTTGCGGCATGTAGATTCGACGTATTAGCAACTTTAGCATGCGATGCTTCCGTCGTAAAAGTCAAACCCAATGCAATAGAGAATAGTAGTGTGTTTCTCATTTGTAGCATATTAAATAAACCGATTTTTCTCTTTAATAAATAAAAAAGCCTACCTACCTATTCTGCATAAATAGGCAAGCTTTTCTCATTAAGTGTGTGTGCTTTATTAAGGTAGATTATTCGAAATCCTTGTACAACAAATATTTCTTACGCATCTGTTTATAGGCTTTTAGATCTTCAGCCCATGAAGCACGGATCTCTTCCTCATTTTTTCCTGCGATGATCTGCTTTCTAAGTTCGTCCGTGCCGGCAAGCTTATCGAAGAATTCTGCGCGAGAGAAGAATTTCGTTTTATCTGGCATCTTGTTGTAGAAATACAAGATATATTTGAGTGTGAATTGTTGCTTGTTTGGATCCAGATTACGAAGATCTAAGCCGTAAAGTGTTTTTCCTTTTCCTTCCACATGCTTCACCATACCTGCTTTCTCTCCCGGAGTATAAGAGAAGTCACCGTATATAGGGTCATCATGTCCTACTACTTGGAATGGCCAGTCGGTACCTCGTCCCACCGAGATTTCTGTTCCTTCAAACAAACACAAAGAAGCATATAAGCGTACTGACAGGTGATTTGGCAAGCTAGGAGATGGAATCACTGGCAACTCATACATAGTTTTGTGATCCCAGTTTTTCACAGGAATAACTGTCAACTTACATTGGCGGCCCTGTTCCAACCATTTCTCACCGTTGATCATCTGAGCCAGCTCTCCTACCGTAAGACCATGAACCATGGCAATTTTATGGAAAGAAACATTCGACTTAAACTTGTCGTCTTTGCGAACAGGTCCATCTACTTGGTCTCCACAAGGATTGGGTCTATCCAATACAATCAGTTCTTTCCCATGCTTAGCACAAAGCTCCATCACACGATGCAAAGAAGTGATATAAGTATAGAAACGAGCCCCCACATCCTGAAGGTCGAAAATCATAATATCGATAGAATTCACTATAGAATCCTGCTTCTCATTACCACCATAAAGCGAGTATAGTGGCAAGCCGGTCTTCTCATCGTATTCATTACTTACCTTCTCCCCCCGCTCTACATCACCTCTGAAACCATGCTCCGGCGCAAAAGCGAACCTTAAATCTATGCCCTCACGCAGCAACACATCTACCAAGTGTTCTTTGTTGTCACCGACAATACTGGTTTGGTTTCCCATCAGACCTACACGCTTACCCTTAAGTAGCGGCAGATATGACGAAACCTGATCTGCACCGGTAATTACTTTATTGCTTTCAGAAGAATAAGCTGTCGTGGCCGACTTAGACTTGTTTTCTGTTGACTTACAACAAATACAAGAGGTCAACACACATAAAAGAGCTGTAGATAGTAGTATTAAGGTTCTGTTCATATTTAATTGCAACTAATCGCGATTAATCCATAATTTGATTATCAGAGGATAAAAATACGATAAAAAACGCATAAAAAAGCAAGTTTTACTTTTATTTTCTTCGTTATAAAGCACATGATAACGAACAAAAACAGCACAAAAACCGACAGTTAGCAAAAACAACAAATTATGTCTTTTCTCAATAAGTATATCCTAAAAAACACTCATAAATTGAGGTTTTACCTTATGACCCACTACTACTTAGTGTAAAAACAACACTTTTGTGCAACATTTATGTTACAATAACACAAACACAAAAATAGCCTTTCAGTTTGAAAGGCTATTTTTGCTAGAAGTATAACAAAATTATTCGTTAGTATCCCACCACACAGGGAACGACCAAATGTCGTCGCTCAATGCGTTTGGATGAGACGCAGCCACATTAGCAGAATTGTAGTTGATTTCGTGCGAAACCTGACGAACTCTTCTGAAATATTTACCTAGAGGGATTTTGATTTGGGCTGCCGCTGTATTTAGATATTCATATGGTACGGCCCAACCTTGGTATACCTCTGGGCTATAGTCGTATCTACGCATATCGTTCCAGTTTTGTTGCGAGTACGCCATAGCAATATATTTCTGTGTCATGATTTTCTTCAACGTAATGTCGCTAGCAGTACCAATACCGTTAGTGATGAAAGCATCAATTTTATCTTGGGTCATTGGCGATTTACTAGGGTTCACATTGCCGTAAGTCGCCAATTTTGAGTTCATCAAATTGATATTGGCTAGGATACCTTCCTTATATGCATTGAAAGCACCAGCTTTATCCCCTCTTTTAAACAACACCTCAGCTTTGATAAAACACATTTCTGCATAAGTCAACAAATATGTTGGTGCATCCGGACGGGAGTAGAATGTTCCTGTTGCTCCTACCGTACCATCTCTGAACGTATAGATATCCGACACATCGCCATTATATCCTATAGAGCTGCTCTTCAAAGATACATACACTGTATCTCCCCATCTTGCCGGATCGGAAGACGATACATACCACGAATGTGCTGAAATCACACGCGTGTTGTTATTAATTCGGATGGTATCGTCTTTTGCGTTATATTCAGCACGCACAGGACCTTTTCCAGAAAAACGGATAGGCGAAGTCATATCGACCCCTTGTGAACGCACAAACTCTTTTGGTGTACCAAACTGTGCCCATGGGATCAATTTATCTGCACGAGGGTCTTCCACACCACGACCATCAAAGTTGGTCAAGATATCCACAAACCACTTAGTTACGCGGAAGTTTTCATTCATCGCAATGTTGTTGAATACGATGGAAGTCTTCAAAGGATCTGAGAATAAAACGTCTCCCGAATTCTCTTTTACATCCTCGTGGTTGATTACGGTTCCTTCAGCGTTTGACAAAGGAGCTTTGCTCAATGCATCCAAGATAGCGTCTGGATTGTAAAGAGATGATTTTTTCGACAAGTTATTCAGCCATCTAGCCTTTAATCCATAGCAAAGCTTTATCCATTTGTTCACGTCTCCGTTGTTCCAACTATCACCGGCGCTCAAAGGAGTGGCTGTAGCCGGCTGAGTCATCTTGAAGTATTCGATGGCTTCATCGATTTCTTTCAGACAGCCTTCAAAGATGGTTTTACCGTCGTCAAACTTAGGAGTAACGGCGGCCCCTAAAGCCTCGGTATATGGCATTTCGCCGTACCAGTCGGTCATCAGCATGAAGCCCATCGCACGGATGGCTTTTGCCGCACCGATATAGTGATAAGCTTGCTCAGCTTCCGCTTTGTCGATCAAATCTTGAATGTTGGCTGCGGAACCTACAAAGAAAAACTGATAAGGGGTAGTAGACATACCGGCAATAGGGTTCCATCCTGCTGCTTCACTCTGATGAGAACCTACCACTATAGAAAGAATTTGCTGTGTGATCAATGACGCACGTACCCCTGCTGTACCTTGTGCATAAAGGAAATAATGCTGTACCCATGGAAGACGCGTACTAACGGCCGCAGTAGTGTTGGATGGGGTGTTAGGGTCAATATTGACATCCAGCCAACTTTTCTTACATCCTACAATCACAGTAGAAAGCAGGAAGGCTAATAATATATATCTTAACTTATTCATTGCTGTCAATTTAGAATTTTAAATTAATACCAAACGCTACACCAGCTGTGCTAGGCACACCGTTGTAGTCTATACCAACAGAACTTGAACCTACTACTCCCGAACCTGCTGCTGAAGTTTCAGGGTCCATACCTTTATAGTTAGTCAATAAGAACAAGTTTGATCCTGTAAGGGTAGCTGTAGCTCCTTTGATAATCTTGCTCAAACCTGCAGATTTGAACCATTGGCCACTCAAGTCATACGACAAAGAAATGGCGCGAAGTCTTAACCAGTTGGTGTTAACCATGAAGTTTGCACTTTCTCTAGCAAAATAATCAGACCAATAGTCTTGAATAATCTTACGACCGCTAGTCTGTACGCCATTGATGTTGTAGAACTGATCTGCTTCGAAAGTGTATGTTCTATCTTCATAGATCGGCTCAGCATTAGTACCTCCGGTACGAACAGCACCTGAAACTGTCAAGGACTCTCTATTTTCAGTACGTTTACTCATACCATTAATGGTCATGAAGTAGTCTGTACCGTTATAGATATCTCCACCGATTCTGAAATCTAACAAGAATGAAAGGTTAAGATTTTTGTAAGTAAAGCTGTTGTTGAAACCTCCTGTAAGCTTTGGCTCACGATTACCGATATTGTAAGTTGTCAGGTTGTCAGAAGTTGGCATTCCGGTATTGGCATCCAAGATAACTCTACCGTCGGCAGTGCGCGACCATTTAGAGCCTGAAATGCCCATGAAGCTACCTCCATTAAATGAGGCTGCCTTAGCATTACCCACCTGTACATCCGTAACATACAGGATCTCAACACCTGGCAATAGGTTGTCTACAGTACCTTTGTTTCTCGACATATTGATAGTAGACTCCCAAGTGAAGTTTTTGTTTACCACAGGTTTACCCGAAATAGACAACTCCATACCCTTGTTGTAGATATCTCCGCCATTCACAGATACGAAGATGTATCCTGTAGATTGACCTAAACGAGGAGAAAGAATCTGGTCATACGAGTTGTTGGTATAATAAGCATAATCTAAATTCAAACGACCGCCCAAGAATCTTAACTCAGCACCCACTTCGAAAGACGAAGTAGTTTCCTGTTTCAAGTAAGGGTTCCCACGTGTCCAGCTGTTTCCGGAACCGATAAAGCCGCCAAGCATTTCTCCTGGAGCCCATAGATATGTGTTGGTCACATAAGGAGCGGCATCCTTACCTACACGAGCCCATGAAGCACGAAGCTTACCGAAGCTCAACCAAGAAACATCTTTCATCAACTCAGAGAACACAAAACTACCACCCACAGATGGGTAGAAATACGATCTGTTCTCTACTGGAAGAGTGGAAGACCAGTCGTTACGACCTGTAACGTTCAAGTACAACATATCTTTATAAGATGCTCTCAATTCACCGTACAAACCAAACAATCTTTTTGTTGAGTGGTTTACCGAAAAGATTTCGTTAGCATCTACAATGTTTTCAAAGCTGTAGAAGTTATCAATTACGAAATCGTACCCCATACGACGGTTGTTGGTTGTTTTGGTTTGCTCCGCGAAATAACCTACTAGACCACCTAAATCAAAATCGCCAACACGCTTATTGAAGTTAGACATAAGGTTGGATGACCAATAATTGTACTTGAAATCACTTTCGGACATCATACCGTTCTGCCATAGTTTCTTCACTGCACCTTGAGCACCGATGATTGTCTGGTTTTTAGTCAAGTAACTGTCCATACCTACGCGGTATACCACATCCCACCAGTCTGTGATCTTAAAAGATGCATTGATATTTCCGGTGATACGCTCTGTATTATCGTTAAGGTTATTTCTGTTGATAATCCAATAAGGATTTTCCACATCATCTTCCAATGCTTGACGACCTTCAAACATACGGTACTTGCTTCCATCCGGATTCAAGTAAACACGCATATCATCATTTCTTGACCATCTGTATACCGAAGTCATAGCTCCAGTACCACCTGAGTTGTACAAACCTGCAGAGGTAAGGGTCTTGTCGGTGTTGGCCAATGAATAAGCTACGTTAGCTCCTAAAGTTAACTTTCCATATTTCTGATCGCCGTTGAAACGGTAAAGTAGTTTTATCGTATCCTGTATTTGGGATAATACCTTTTTGGTCAAAACGCGATGCCGACAGATAAAAAGTACTATTTGCATTACCGCCTGCCAAACTTACGTTGTGGTCATAAACGGTAGAATGCTGGAAGAAATTTTCTATATTGTTGTAGATGGTTTCATTAGGACCGAAAGCTTCACCCCATGACTGAGTAGTGTAATCGTTCAGTGTTCCTGCATTATTATAGAAACCTCTTTTGTATTTGCCTTGTTGCTCAGGAAAACGGTTGACCCAGTTGTTTCCCGCTTTAGTGCTAAAAGATACTTCCGCTCTTCCCTCTTTACCTTTTTTAGTGGTGATGATTACCGCTCCGGCAGCAGCACGCGAACCGTATAAAGCAGCAGCAGCAGGACCTTTCAATACGGACACATTTTCAATATCTTCCGGGTTAATATCCATTACCCTATTGCTATTGGTAGAAGAAACAGACTGCATACCATCGAAACCGCTGTTTCCACCAATAACTGTAGAGTTATCATAGATGACACCATCCACCACAAACAAAGGCTGGTTGTCTCTTTCCAACGAGGTACCACCTCTCAAGATGATCTGAGCACCGGCCCCTGCAGACCCTGAGGTCTGTGTAACATTTACGCCGGCAATTTTTCCGGCCAAAGAGTTAACTACGTTAGCCGTTTTATTTTTCATCAACTCATTGGCGTTAAGATCTTGAACGGCATATCCTAGGGCTTTTTTCTCCTTTTTGATACCCATCGCCGTCACGACCACTTCCTCCAACAGCTCATCAGAAGACTCCAGTACCACATTATACACTGTACCATCGCCCACCACCTTTAGCACCTCCTTACTACCGATAGATCTAAAGATAAGTTTTTCACCTGGCGCCGCCTGGATGGAGAACGTTCCGTCAGGATTGGTTTTAACTGCACGATTAGTTCCTTGAACTATTACCGTAACGTTACTCAGCGCCTCCCCGTCGGCAGAGGTTACTCTACCTGAAATGGATTTTTGCTGAGCCATCAAACAGGACGCATAGGCAGCTATCCCGAGAAATGTTAGAAGAAATCTTCTTTTCATGTGTTTGATAGTTTTACAAATAATTAGATTTAGTTATAAGTTATAGTTTGCTATGCAATAATGTGTAAAAAAGCACATCTAATCATACGCGCAAACCCCTGATACACAAAGAAGAACCCAATAGATTATTATCAAAATTTAGGTATTGGTTCTTAAAATTGCACGGACAAGTTTATATAAAAAAATGCACATTTAATAATGTTTTTGTGAAAATCAGCAAAAAGGCGCATCAGTATTGCCTTTTTTTTGATAACAAATTTCAAATCTTACATAACAGACTACGTTTTTTTACTATTTTTCTAATATGTCACCCGAAAAGGCTAAAATTTTATACAGGCACAAGCTTCTGAAACATTTTTTTTACGAATACAATAAAAAAGCCTCCATTTAGGAGGCTTTTTAAGTAAATTCTCTTATTAAAAAGACTTATTGTACACCAAACTGCTTAACAGAAACAGTAGGCGTTGAAAATCTATATCCCGCAAAGCAGTGGTGATATATACGGCCTATCTGTGCATTCCACCAATCTGAATATTCTACAACACTTCCTGCAGTAGAACCCGCTAAAGTCAGATTTCCTTGATCTGATCCGTCCGGTCCTATTAATCGAATACGATAATCTATACGTGCCGTACCTGCTGAATTTTCAACAGTTTTGTTCACCACAACAGGTTCCCAACCTGTGGACTCGCCAAACGAAACCGGTTTACCTAAGTTAAGCCATTCACTTTTCTGCCCGGTAGCATTGTCCACCGTGTATTGAAATTGATATTGCAGCTTCAAATTGGTTGGAATGCCTTCACTTTCATAAAGGAAATTGGAGAACTTAATCCACGCTGTAGTGCCCGTATTTTCGGTTACTGTAGTAGGGAAAGGTATTTCATAATTCACCAATACCGGTGGCTTATTGAAATCGTGCACTACCAGAATATAACGTCCGGCAGGCAAATCAATGTCCTGGTTGTATGCCAACGTCAAGCTGGTCACCGCTCCTCTGTATAATTTTAGTATTTACTTTTCCCGGTTCCGCTGTGAAGAATTTACTTACAGCACCACTCGGAATAAAGTTAAATGTATTCAAAGGAGTCGTTTCATTGGCCAATAATTTACCGTTTAACTCCACTTTATTGATGTTGTTGGCAACTCCAGAGGATAAAGGCACCATATAATAAATCTGGAATAAAGCCACTTTTGTTTCATCAATAGGATCCGATTTATATTCTACCACATGTTTCTCACAGGAATTTAGGAGAAATATGCTTAGAAAGATTAATAAAAAGCTGTTTATTTTTTTCATTTTCTGATTCATTAAATTAACAGTTCACTTTCTACTTCCTCTATACTACCTTGGCATATCTCCCGGATATGCGAACCATGGAATAGAAGTATGATAATTATTTGCTGTACCTGCTATAGGTTTTAATTTTTCCAATGCTGGGATATTCCACATATATTCTGAGTTATATCTAGGTCTCAGACGATAACAAGGAGATCCTTCATTATAGATATTGTAAGACCCTTTTCTGTTTTGAACTTGTGCCGGCAATAGATAAAGCCCTTTATAGACTTTTGAATTGTCGGTATCCTTTTTCTGTTCCAACTGAGCTTGGATCCAGCCATTGCCATTTGTAGGATATTCACCCGAATACTCTATATTCATATATATTCATATCTGACCATGCTCCAAGCGCCCAAGGATATAGAGCATGCCATTTTGCATCATGATATGG
>NZ_JXAC01000147.1 GCF_000814685.1 Sphingobacterium sp. T2 | reverse complement strand
TAAAGAAACAACGACTTTCTTCTCATTTTTTATATTTATTTACTAGGGTCTTTCGATTTCGTCCGAACTAAAACTACTCCATAGATTATTACCATTAAAAATTACGGGAAACCATAAAATCCTTATTTTTTCCGACACTAACATTCCCCCGTAGCACAATAGAGTTGCTATCCGTTCTATACAAGAAGAATTTTTTCCATCACACTTTCCTCAAAAGACTTAGACTTTATGTTTAAGTCTTTTTTTGTTGACTCTGTCTCTTGTTTTCGACATCAAAAGAAAGAGCAAAAAATACTTACCTTTGACTATGCTCTATTTAGTACCAACGCCTATCGGCAATTTGGAGGATATGACCTTTCGTGCGATACGCATCCTGAAAGAGTCTGATATTATTTTGGCGGAAGATACACGCACCAGTGCGCCGCTGCTCAAACATTTCGGTATCGAGAAAAAGGTTTTCAGCGCATCACCAACACAATGAACATAAGGCTGTAGCAGAGATCATCAGGTTTCTGAAAGAAGGACAAACAATATCTCTGATATCTGATGCCGGCACACCAGCCATTTCGGACCCCGGATTTTTATTGGTCCGTGAGGCTATCAAAGAAGGCATAGAAGTGCAATGTCTTCCTGGTCCTACAGCATTCGTTCCTGCCTTGGTAAGTTCGGGACTTCCCAATGACCGCTTCTGTTTTGAGGGTTTCCTTCCCGTAAAAAAGGGAAGACAGACGCGCCTGAAACAGCTGGTAGAGGAAAAACGTACCATGATCTTCTACGAATCTCCTCACCGACTGCTGAAAACTATAGAAGAGTTTATCACCTATTTCGGTGCCGAACGTCCGGCTTCCATTTCTCGTGAGCTCAGCAAACTCTACGAAGAGACCATACGCGGAACACTGGCAGAACTAAAATTACATTTCGAAAACAACCCGATTAAGGGAGAATTTGTATTTTGTGTTGCAGGAGCAGAATAATGGTTCAATTATTTATCTCGACATGATGAGCTTAGACAAATTCTTACAGGACGGCCAAGACCCGAAAATTGTAGAAAAGATATACGGCAAGATTGTAGATATGCTTATGCACAATGAAAGCATACACTACATCGCTGTACAGAAAAAGCCGGCGGTAACATTGCTTCCCGACAGCATTACCATCAGCAACAAAAGGATTTTCCTTTGTGAATTCACTAAGTTGGGATTAGCTACCAATTTTGAAATTTTCGACTGGAAGGAAATCAAAGACATCGCCTTCAAGGAAGAGATTTTCGGCTCTAAAATCACGGTCATTCCTTTCACGGGAGAAAATCTTAGTATAGATTATATCCCTAAGGTGCAGGCGCGTCGTCTCTATCAGCTCATAAAAGAAGACTTTAGAAGAAATCAAAGCCGGCAGTGATGAAGATTATAAAGAAACATCTGCCACGGAGGCCAGACCTGTTACCATACCGCTCCGTGAAGTTCCGACTCAGGAGAATCCGACAGGCAAGCCGACGGCAGCTGCACCACAGCCAGACACCTATATGTCACCACCAGCGACACAGGATCATACATACGTTGCTTCGTCACCAACCTTTGTTCCTCCGGCGGCAGAAAAAACTGTCGCTGCTGTAGAGGAAGAAGAGGATGAGCTGACAAGAAAGCTCAAAAAGCTGAAAAGCCTTTACGACAAACAATTAATCACACAGGCAGAATACGAAAGTAAAAAAGCTGAACTTTTATCGAAGTTATAATATTCACGTGAAACAGAATTATCTATTGGCGCTGTTAAGTGCCTTCATATTGTGGTTAGGCTGGCCGCCCGTACCGTACAGCAGTCCGCTGCTGCTCATAGGCTTGGTTCCTCTTTTAGTGGCCACAGAAAATATTATCCGCAGCGAATTTACGAGGAAAGGAAGCAAAATATTTACTACCGCCTTTCTCACGGGCTTCGTATGGAATACCGCATCCATCTATTGGGTGTTCAACGCCATGCACGCCTACCTGCCGGCATGGGTATCCTTACTGATAGCGCTGATACCTTTCGGCTTAGCTCCCCTACTCATGGCAACCGCCTTCCGCCTTTATTACGAACTGCGTAAAAGACAAAATATACTTATCAGCTTTCTGGGACTTATCTCTTTTTGGATAGGGTACGAATACCTACATCAGAGCTGGGATTTGGCATTTCCTTGGATGACTTTAGGCAACGGCTTTGCCAATTTTCATCAACTAGTACAGTGGTATTCCTATACTGGCGTATACGGCGGTACACTATGGATTTGGACTGTCAACATTTTGGTTTTTCTCTTCTATTGGCAAAAGAAACACCAAATTCAAGCTTACTCCCAAAAACTAATCGGACTTTTGATTGCCGCAATAACAATCATTCCCATTGCTGTGTCGCTTGTCCAATACAGCACCTATGAAGAGCCTGCCAACCCTTCACAAGTTGTGGTCGTACAACCCAACATAGATCCATACGGCAAATACGGATATATCGCTCCGGAGGAACAGCTGGAAAACCTTATCCGTCTGTCGGAAAGCGTGGCCCAGCCGAATACGGAATTTTTTATATGGCCGGAAACGGCAATCTCTTCTCGCGGCGGCATCAACGAAGATGATTTCCGTCAATATCCGGCATACGAGAGGATAGTAAGCTTCTTGGGCAAGTATTTCAACGGAAACGTTTTATCCGGCATTGAGAGCTATGCCCTCTACGACGACAAAAAGACGCCAACAGCACGACCTTTCGGAGATAAATATGTAGACAGTTTCAACAGCTCTACCCTGATAGACGGCTCCAGCAAACTACAATATTACCACAAGTCCAAGCTGGTACCCGGCGTAGAGCAGATGCCTTTCGGAAAGATTTTGGCCTTTATGACACCTCTGTTCGAACATTTCGGTGGTACTACGGGCGGCTACGGCAAAGATACTGAACCTAGGGTGCTGTATGCTCAAAGCGGTATAGGTGTAGCGCCTACCATCTGTTACGAATCTATATGGGGAAATTACGTGAGTGAATATGTCAAGAAGGGGGCACAATTTATCGCGGTAATGACCAATGACGGATGGTGGAAAGATACCTCCGGCAAAGATCAGCATATGGCCTACGCCAAATTACGCGCCATAGAAAATCGCCGATGGGTAGCACGCTCCGCCAACACCGGCATCTCCGGCTTTATCAATCAACGTGGAGACGTGGTGCAACATACCGCTTGGTGGGTGCCTGCAGCAATTAGCCAGGAAATTAATCTGAATGACGAACGAACATTTTATACCGAACACGGAGATATTATAGTCTTTATCGCATTGGCAGGATGTTTGGCCGCATTCTTTCTGATAATTCTTTCGAAGTTCAAAAAAATGTTCAATTAAAAATATCTATTCCCTAATTTTGCCCAATGCAAATATATTTAGATAACGCAGCGACAACTCCCTTAGATCCAGAGGTCATCGACGTGATGGTGGAAGCCATGAAGGAACATTTCGGCAACCCATCCTCCATCCATTCGCACGGCCGTCAGGTTAAAACTTTGGTAGAAAAAGCAAGAAAGACAGTAGCACATCTGCTACATGCCACTCCTGCCGAAATATTCTTCACTTCGGGAGGTACAGAGGCAGACAACATGGCTATCGTCCGCTCTATAGAAGCATACGGCATCCAACATGCCATCACATCTCCTTTAGAGCACCATGCCGTGCTACACACTTTCGAACAACTCGAAAAGGACGGCAAAATCCAGCTGCATTATATCAACATCGATGAAAAAGGAAATGTAGGACCTAGCTCATTTGGAAGAGCTCCTGTCTTCACTTCCTAAAACGCTGGTATCGCTTATGCATGCCAACAACGAAATCGGCAATCTACTGGATATCAAAAAGGTTTCGGCCCTATGCAAAGAATATAATGCCCTTTTCCACTCGGACACGGTGCAGACTATGGGACACTATCCACATGACCTGACCGACCTGAAAATTGACTTCATTACTGCTGCTGGCCATAAATTCCACGGTCCTAAAGGAGTAGGATTTATATATATCAATTCGAATAATAAAATTAAACCGTTGATTTACGGGGGTGCACAAGAACGCAACATGCGTGGTGGAACGGAAAACGTGTACGGCATCGTGGGAATAGCCAAAGCGTTAGAAATTGCTTACCGCGATATGCACATGCACCAAACCTACATACAATCTCTTAAAGATTATATGAATTGAAAAGCTAAAGGAAAACATTCCTAATGTGGCCTTCAATGGAAATATCGAAGCAGACAAATCCCTATACACGGTGTTGAACGTTTCGTTGCCATGTACTAATATGAACGACATGCTGCTGTTCAACCTAGATATCGCCGGCATTTCGGCATCAGGAGGAAGTGCCTGCAGCTCCGGATCGGATATAGGCTCTCATGTGTTGCGTGCCATTAAAGCCGACCCGAACAGGCCTTCGGTGCGATTCTCCTTCAGCAAATACAATACAAAAGAAGAAATCGACATTACCGTAGCAAAACTTAAAGAAATTTGCGAACATCCATAAAAGTAAAAAGGGCTAAGTTTTTAGCCCTTTTTACTTTTATATTTCAAACAAAGCTATTCTATCCTACCTAAGATATATTGATCCGCGAGATCTCCCTTGATTTCATTTCCTGTCAGATCCAACTGCACTAACTTATCTCTTTCAACTCTATATTGGTAGTCTACTCCTTTAAGACTTAACTTATCGTCCTTTATATCCCATTTGCCTTCTTTGACAAACAAATCGTCGGATTTTCCTTCGTACATATATCGTAATGTATACGTATGATCGCGATGAAGCTCTAAATGGGTGTTTATAGACTCACAATCTACACAAGGCAGCTGCCCGAAGTATAAACCTACAATATTGGCAGTAAGAGACTCCATGGTTTCACTGCTATCTTTGGCGGAAACCTTCTTTTGATTGTTGACACAACCTAATGCCAATGCGCCCAATTCCAAAAACAACAGTATATATAGGAAGACTCTCATGATACGAAAGTCTATTCAAAAAAGATACCAATCTCAATTTTGGAATTGTAAAAATTTGATTTAAAAATCTTCGTCCTCATCATCAAGGCCTAGGAGCTGATTCAATGCGCCCATAAGTTCTCCTTTGGCATGGTGATTTCGAAGTTGGGTAGCTATATCTATTCCGCGACGGTAGATTTCTTCCGCCTGCTGGCTTTCTCCTAACCGTTCCAAAAATTTCCCGAAGTGGTAATAGGTTCCTACATAATCCGGAAATGTCTGCACCAGATGCTCAAACCCTGCTCTTGTCTTGAAATCGTCCCCCAGCTTTTGGTATTCCAACGTCAAAGCATAATATAAAAATGGATCGTTAGGGCTCTCTTTAAGAAATTCCTCCAACTGCGCTATTCTGTTCATACTACAAAAATACAGCTACCGTCGGGATGAGCAAAAAAAGCAGAATAATTTATTATGCAAGCATAGGAAAATTAAAAATTATCATTATATTTGGTAATAAACTTAAAGAACTATAAATCTAAATTAAGCAGGTCATGAATATATTAGTCTGTATAAGTAATGTACCGGATACAACGACAAAGATTACTTTTACCAATAACAATCAGGAATTTAACACTTCCGGAGTACAATACATTATCAATCCATACGATGAGATCGCTTTATCCAAAGCCATAGATTTAGCAGGAGGAGGAGCCAATGGTACTGTTACGGTCATCACTGTGGGTGACAGCAGTACAGAGCCTACAATCCGTAAAGCTTTAGCTACGGGAGCGGATAAGGCTGTACGCGTAAACGCAACCCCTGCTGACGCTTGGTTCGTCGCGCATCAGATTGCGGATTACGCCAAAAAGAACAACTTTGATCTTATCCTTACAGGCCGTGAATCCATAGACTATAATGGTGCTCAGGTAGCTGCTATTTTAGGAGAACTGTTAAATATCCCTTCTGTTTCGGTGGCCAAAGGGCTCTCCATAGAAAATGGTCAAGCCACTGTAGAAAGAGAAATCGAAGGCGGCAAAGAAGTGCTGAGCAGCTCTCTTCCATTGGTGGTAGGTACAGCGGAAGGTGTAGCTGAGCCTAAAATTCCTAATATGCGCGGCATCATGGCGGCACGTACCAAACCGTTGGAAGTGATTGAACCGATAGAAGTGACACCTGTTGTCAAAGTGAAAAGCTATGACACTCCTCCAGCGCGCGGCAACGTGAAGCTGATTAGTGAAGATAACATTCAGGAGCTTATTCAATTGCTACACACAGAAGCTAAAGTTATTTAACCCTTAAAGAAGAGAACAACATGTCAGTACTTGTATATATAGAGAATACAAACGGAGAGTTGAAAAAGTCAGCCTTCGAGGCGGCAAGCTATGCGAAAGAAGTTGCCGACCTGTTAAACACGGAAGCGATAGCCGTGTCTATCGGTGATATAGACAGACAGGCTCTATCCTCTTTGGGAAATTGTGGCGTCACCAAAGTATTCCATGTCAGCAGGATAATCTGAAAAATTTTGTCAACCGGGCTTATGCTTCCATAGTCGCACATATAGCCAAAGAGCAAAAAGCTACCGTGGTAGTCTTTTCCAATACTTTTAGTGGAAAAGGGTTAGCCCCTCGTGTTGCAACAAAACTAAATGCAGCGTTGGTAGCCGGAGCCATTACCTTGCCTACCATCACAGGAGAGCAGTTCGAACTTAAGAGGAATGCATTCTCCAATAAAGCTATTGCTACCGTCACCGTGGAGACGTCTGTAAAAGTAATCACCATAAACTAACTCCTTCGCGGTGAAAGAGACGGGAGGCACAGCGCAGGTGGAAGACTATAGCGCACCGGTGGGCGGCGAAGATTTCAGCACCATAGTCAAAGATATCGTACGTGCTACAGACAAGATCTCCCTTCCTGAAGCAGAAATTGTCGTATCTGCAGGACGAGGGCTTAAAGGTCCCGAAAACTGGGGAATGATCGAAGAGCTAGCGTCTGTATTGGGAGCAGCTACAGCATGCTCGAAACCGGTGTCCGATGCGGGCTGGAGACCACATTCCGAACACGTCGGACAGACAGGCCTCGTGGTAAGCCCTAACCTGTACATTGCTATAGGCATCTCAGGAGCTATCCAGCATTTGGCTGGAGTAAGCTCTTCAAAGACCATCGTAGTGATCAACAAAGATCCGGAAGCTCCTTTCTTCAAGGTGGCAGACTACGGCATCGTGGGTGACGCCTTCGTTGTCGTACCTAAACTCATAGAAGCGTTGAAAGTCTATAAAGGGAACTAGTTAAAAGCAAATCCTTAGATATCAAAGTAGTATGTGCAAAAAATGTGCATGCTACTTTTTTTTTGGCGTTAATATTCACATATTTGTACTATTGAAGGTGTTCGGATGAAGAAAATTAAGTTAGATATAGTAGGTTTATCGTATAGCCAGACACAATCGGGGGCTTATGCTCTTGTGTTGGGAGAAGTTAATGGCAATAGAAGATTACCCATCATAATCGGAGGCTTTGAAGCCCAGGCTATTGCTGTAGAAATCGAGAAGATGGTACCTAGCCGTCCGCTGACCCACGATCTTTTCAAATCTTTTGCCGAAACTTTCCATTATTTCCATTGACGAGGTTTTGATATACAACCTAGTAGATGGAATCTTTTACGCGAAAATCATTTGCACCAACGGCAATGAAACACATGAAATCGATGCACGCACTTCCGATGCAGTGGCCTTGGCCGTACGTTTCGATTGCCCTATCTATACCTACGACTTCATCATGTCATCAGCAGGAATCGTCATGGAAAACAATGACTTAGCCTTCTTGGAAAATATCAATGCCGTGACTACCGGAGAAAGTCAAGAAGAGGAACCTGCCGAAAAATACTTCCTCAACCGAAAGAAACTTCCCCTTATGCCGCTCTATCTATGGAGCAGCTAGAGAGCACTCTTCAGAAAGCTATCGCCAACGAACAATATGAGGTAGCCGCTAAAATTCGTGACGAAATTGAAAAAAGAAAATCATCATTATAATTAAAGCGTTATGTCGATCAAAATAAGACTCACCATCATGAACTTCCTACAGTTCTTTGTATGGGGAGCATGGCTAATTACTATAGCCAACTACTGGTTCGGTACAAAAAATTGGGATGGCACACAATTCGGAGCGATATTTTCCACGATGGGGATAGCATCTCTATTTATGCCGACAATTGTAGGGATAGTGGCAGACCGTTGGGTAAATGCAGAAAAGCTATATGCTCTTCTTCATTTCCTTTACGCTGTATGTCTCATCTACTTGGCAAAGGTGGACCACCCTACCACCTTCTTTACAGTAATGCTCACCGCCATGTGCTGTTATATGCCTACGTTGGCATTATCCAACTCCATAGCGTATAGCTCACTAACCTCTGCCAAGTACGATCTTATCAAAGCCTTCCCTCCTATCCGTGTGTGGGGAACAGTAGGATTCATCATTGCCATGTGGATTACCAATCTTACAGGCAACAAAGCTACAGCCTTTCAATTTTATATTGCAGCGGCTGGCTCCATTACGGTAGCCCTATACGCTCTGTTTATGATTCCAAAATGTCCGCCGCAACGCCTTATCAAGGAGAATGCAAAATGGACAGAAATTTTTGGACTGGAAGCTTTCAAGCTATTCGGAAACTATAAGATGGCGCTGTTCTTTATCTTCTCCATGTTTTTGGGTGCTGCCCTGCAGCTTACCAATGCCTATGGCGATGTCTTCCTCAGTGAATTCGCTTTCTTTCCTAAATATGCGGATTCACTGGTCGTAGAACGCTCCACCATCATTATGTCCATCTCTCAAATCTCCGAAACTCTCTTTATCTTAGCTATTCCTTTCTTCTTGAAACGCTTCGGAATACGTAATGTCATGCTCTTTGCCATGATAGCTTGGGTACTGCGGTTCGGATTATTTGCCTTGGGAAATCCAGCAGAAGGCTTGTGGATGATCATACTCTCCTGCATAGTGTATGGCTTGGCATTCGACTTTTTCAATATCTCTGGTTCTTTATTTGTCGAAAGTTCGACCGACTCCAAGATACGTTCTTCTGCTCAAGGGCTTTTCATGATGATGACCAACGGCTTCGGTGCTGTATTGGGCTCTCAGGTATCAGGATGGCTTATTGACAAATACTTCACTATTCCATATAACAATATTGCTGACCTTTCGGGGCGTCTGGAGACCACGCCGGACAACCCACATCTATTGGATTTTATCAAAAATCAAGGTTCTTCGATATTGGAAGGAGGCATCTTTGATAAGGCTATATTCTTAAAAGACTGGCCACATATATGGTTGACCTTTGCAGCTTATACGCTGGTAATCGTTATCGCTTTTGCTATTCTCTTCAAGCATAAGCACAACCCTGAAGATCTACAGAAAACAAAACCACTAAAAAAAACAGGGACAATCGACGATTGTCCCTGTTTATATTTAATAAAAACTAGTTCCTACTTATTTTCTTGCCTGTGCCTCCGCGATCATGGAGATTACCGCATCGATGGTGGATTTAGCGGCATCTTTCATCTTTGGCGTTCCTGGAAAATCCGCATCCAAAACAACTTCCTTCGACTTTTCTTTATAAGTATATTTTAGAATATAGCGGGGCACCTCTTTACCTTCATCTGCAGAAGCTCTTTTGGTGGTCATATCATTATCCACATTCCAGAATCCAAGCTCCATAGCTTTACGGTGCAGATACAGCAAATCGTCTTTTTTCATCCTTACCGTGTCTTTCATCAGCTTGTTGTCTCTCGTAAGGTATTGGTATACACCGGTCTTTGAATTATAAGTATTGACCATTTCGTCCGGCAAACCATACGTAAGCTCTATAGATTCGAAATCCGCAAAGCGGTAAGGCGCATTTCGTATAATGGATGAATAATATATCCAGCAGTACACGATAAATGGGACAATAATACAGATTGCCAAAAAAATTTTTCTCGATTTACTAATCATCTCGCTTAATTTATTTGGGCAAAAATAAACATTTCAGCACAGAAAAAGGGCTCATCTTCTTCGTTCTGATTTAATTGACAAAAGTATTACCATAAGAGATCTTACATTCGAGGTGTTCCGCAGCGTTTCAAATATTTGTAAAACCAAGATTCTTTCAGGTTGGATATCATGACTCCCCGCTTCGTCGATACATGCACAAACATATCATTATGCAGATAAACGCCTACATGGTCAATTTCCTTTTCTCCAAAAGCGAAAAAAACCAAGTCCCCTTCCTTCAATTGATGGTCATACTTACGCTTCACAATCTCTGCCATCTCGCGCGAGGTGCGCGGCAGTTTCATATTGTACACCCTCTGGAAAAGATTATTGACAAATCCCGAGCAATCTATTCCGCTCTTGTCCTGTCCTCCCAAGCGATGTGGCGTACCTATCCATTCGTCAATATAAGCATATAAAGCCGGATTAAGCTTATGGGGGTGTACATGGAGCAGCTGTGCATAATGGTTACGCACATCTTTATACTCCCGTGGAGAGGATTCCAAAGGATAAGAAGTACGACTGCTGTCCTTTTTGTAAGCTCCACAGGAGCTTATCAGCAGGATAAGGATTATTGCGGAAATATAATGGTAATAGCGCATACCGTTCGAAGTTAAGAAAATAGCATATTAATGACCAAATTAATCGTTAATTCTTAAGACCTTTGTCGTATGAAGAAATTTAAAGGAGCTCTTGCTGTGTTCTTCGGAGCAGCAAGCTTTG
>NZ_JXAC01000146.1 GCF_000814685.1 Sphingobacterium sp. T2 | reverse complement strand
CTTAAATACCACTACTTCCTAGTGGTATTTAAGGTTCTTCCTTTCCATGATGTCCCATTATATAGGATGGTAGCATAGAAACGAGGCTCACGCTTATCATATGGATTGGCAGCATGTTCCGGATTAGTCCAAGAGAATTTTGTTCCATCTTCCATCTCAAACTCATCCACAAGTTCAGCGGTAGGCACACCATACACTAAGGTCATTCCATTATTATCGCGTGGTGGAGCATATCCGTAATCATATTGATGGGTGATGGAAGGATAAACAAAATCTACACGAAATATTGCTTCCTTCGTGTTTTTATTAGTGAAGATAGAAGCAAAATTGCCATCCAACTCATATTTATTAAGACTACGGACAGATTCTGCAGCATCGGCCGCAATCTGATAGAATTCACGTGCTCTTGATTCTGTAATTCCGGTCAGTGGATCAGAATTAAACTGCTTGCGATCATATTGGGCAATAGACCCTGCATAAAGAGCGACTCTCGACAACAGAGCATATGCTGCCCCCTTGTTCGCCCGTCCGGCAAGTGCGTTTACCGGCAGATTTTCGGCAGCATATTTCAGGTCTTGAATCATAAAGTCATAAACCTGTTCTTCACTAGAGCGTTGTTTATCCTTCTCATTATAGGTATTGATATCATCTTGGATGATAACAGAACCATGGATTTTGGCTAGCCAGAAATAGGTGTAGGCACGGATAAATCTTGCTTCCGCTTCGTATTTTACTTTTTCCTCGTCGCTCAACAACGACTTGGTTCTCACTCCTTCTATAAATTCGTTGACACGCCTGATGCGGTATATCCCGTACTCCAATAGTTCAACCCCACGCTTGAAGGCGAAAATTGGCTTGAACTAGAAATTAATATATTCACCGTACCATTACCCGGTACTGTAGAGGTAAATTTCATGATATCGGCCAAGGCATCCATGGCATTATCATATCCTAGACCTGGAAACAACCCAAACTGGAAATTTTTGAACTCTTGCGTACAAACCGTCTACATACAGTTCAATAGTTGATGGATCGGCCCATACAGCTTCCTCCGCATATCGGTCTTGTGGCACCACATCTATACTACAGCTTTGAATGCTTACTGTCGTTGATGCTATTAAAGCCAGCAAACTATATTTTAATTTATTTTTGATTCTCATGACTTAAGATTTAGAAGGTTACACTTACACCAAATTCATATAAACGTTGCTGAGGATAGAAACCCAACGTAACATTCGGCATTTCCGGATCTATATATTTCAAATGATCCCAGGTATACAAGTTAGAACCTGTTACGAATAGTCTAAAGCTTTGAATTTTAGCTTTATCAACAAATTTTTTAGGTAGTGTATAGCCTAACTGCATAGATTTCAGACGCAGATAATCTCCACTACGAATCCAGCCTGAGTTGGCATGGGCGTTGTTTGATGACAATCCCACCTGATTGGCTGTCAATCTTGGGAATTTAGCATTTGGATTATCCGGACGCCAAGCATTTTCTACTAAGAAATATGGAGCATTACCATTTCCATAGAATGTCTTGGTCCATACGGTATTATCGTCGATGGCTTGAGTAACGCCTGCAGAACCTTCATATGTTCCTGCCAATGAAACATCCGCTATTGCAGCTCCTTGAAGGAGAGCAGAAAAGTCAAATCCTTTATACGCTAAATTTATATCCAAACCAAACATGATCTCTGGTACATTGGATTTACCGATAAAGGTTCTGTCCCCGCTGCTTGTGATTAAACCATCTCCATTAAGATCTTTGAATTTGAAAAATCCTGGCGCCAGAGCACCTGTTGAAGGCGAAGGCGTGTTGAACGCTTCTTCCCAAGTTTGGATCATCCCTTCAACGACATATCCTCTTTTCGCACCAATAGAACGTCCAATTACACTTAGATGAGAAGGAGTTCCATCTGCTTCTTGATATTTGAGATATCTGTTACGAGCCCAGTTGAAGTTTCCTGTCAGACTCAAACGGAAATCTCCAAAATTATCATTGTATTTTACTTGAGCGTCAAATCCTCTGTTGTCTACCTCTCCGATATTAGCCAATGAAGGGTAATAACCTCCTACAGATGGTGGATACAATCCACTTACAGAGCCCAAAATACCGGTAGTATACTTATAAAACCAGTCGAATTCCAAAGAGAACTTCCTTAAGAAACGGGTTTCAAAACCAATATTGAATGTAGAGGTCTCTTCCCATTTGAGGTTAGGGTTAGGCACATTGGAAGTATATAATGCTGCTACAGGAACTCCATCGATTACTACCACCGGATCGGATGTAGGAACGAATGTGGCCATATACGGGAATGAGCCTTCTTGAGCTTTATCGTTACCCGATTTACCGTACGAAGCCTTAAGCTTCAAATACTGTATATTATTGACATTGCTAAAGAAATCTTCTTTGGAAATGACCCATCCCAGACCTGCTGCAGGGAACATATTCCATCTGTTATTTTTAGCAAAAGAGGAGGAAGCGTCCCATCTGTTCACTGCTTCTAGCAAGTACTTTTCCTTATAGCCATAGCTCACACGGGCCACCAACCTGCACGTCTTATTTGTGCGGCAGACGCACCTCCTGGAGCAATAATATCTTCAGGATCTTTGGAGCCATAGTCCAATTCATGAATAATCGTGATAGGGAAGTTACGCACGCCTACCCCAAAGGAGTTACCATACGACTTGGAGAACTCATATAGGGCCAAAGCACTTATAGAATGTGTGTCGTTAAAAACCTTATTATAGTTAAGACTTGCTTGCAAATTTTGTTTATAGCTCGCAGAATGATTTTGTGTCAAGCGCGTAACAGTGATTCCAGGTACGGTTTTTTGCAGACTGTAATCCCCTGTCACCTGAGTCATGCCTCGGGCCATAGTTTCATAAGGTTGTGCCCATGATTTGCTTTCCTGTTGCGTATAGTCATAGGCTCCTTGAACTTTCGCCACCAAACCATCAATACCAGGTACATAGAAATTCAGATGTGCTTGTCCCTGAAAAATATTTCCCAAATATTTTTGGTATCCGGATTTCTCAACAGATGCTATCGGATTCAAAAGTCCTACCTGATTGGAAATGGATGTTGGAAGTCCGTTAGGAGCATATTGAGGGATATTAGGCAACATACGTGCTGCCTGATACCAAGGATTCATATATTGAGTATTATCCGGAGCTATACCCGGTAAATTTGTTATCTGATGGCGTAGATGTAGATTCACACCGAATCCCAAGAAACTTGCAAGTCGTGAATTAATATTTGTTCTTACATTATAGCGTTTAAAATCCGTATGGTTGATTACACCATCCTGAAGCATATGACTCAATGCAGCGAAATACTGCGTATTATTATTTCCTCCGGATAATGTTGCTGAATGGTGTTGTGAATAACTATTCTCTCCAGCCAATAGTCCCATCCAGTCCGTATTGCCTAGCAGAGGATTGGTATTTGTGCCATTTCGTACGGCATCTATCATCTCTTGAGAATATACATATGCTATTGGACTTTGACCTAGATTTAACAAGGCATCATTATCCATCTCTATACCTTTATTATACCAGGCCATATAGTCCGGTCCATCCAAAAACTTTGGTAATCGTGTATTTTGACCTATGCTATAGGAGAAGTCATACGATACCTTAGTTGGTGTCGACACACCGGATTTGGTTTTTACAAGGATAATCCCGTTGGAGCCCTGAACTCCATACATGGAAGTTGCCACAGCATCTTTTAATGTAGAAATAGATTCTATCTCATTAGGATCTAAATACGCTAATGTAGAAATCGGTCTTTCCACATCATCCACAATCAACAGTGGAGATCGGTTTCCTCCATAAGTACTGATGCCTCGGATATATAAGGCTGCATTATCTGCTCCAGGTCTTCCCGACTGCTGTAAAGAGGTCAAACCAGGCAACCTTCCCGCCAAAGCATTGGTAAGGTTCATTGCCGGAGCCTTCTTTAATTCTTCTCCTGAAATCTGAGCTACAGACCCTACCATGGTACTTTTCTTCTGCGTACCGTATGCCGCCACGACCATCACCTCTTCGATAGCACGATCAGACTGCTGCAAAACAATTGTCAGCGTCCTTGCCTCGTTAAGAGTAACGGTTTGGGTTTCGTAACCTACAAAAGAAACCTCTACTTGTGCCGGAAATTTGTCCACCCTAATTGAAAAATTTCCATCCGTAGAGGATGAGACCATTTGATTAGAATTTTTTACTCTAATCGTCGCTCCTGCAATAGGACTATTTTGCTCATTGCGTACCACTCCCTGCACCATTGTCTGCGCATAGACGGAAAGGTACTTAACAGCATCGTAATAAAGCAGAAAGCCCTAAACACATTAGATGTAGTAAAGTTTAGACATTTCATAATTTATTTAATTGGTGTTTGTTTGTTCCAAAAATAATATAAGGATTGGTGTATCTCTTTAGCCAATAACGATACAGTTATTGCTAGAAATAAAAGGTTACATATTGCAATTTAATAGGTTTATATATACTAAATTATAAAATATTAGCTTTATAACAAATATATTTTTAAAAAAAATTAATAATAAATATCAATAAAAGCCGCCACATAAACTTTGATTTATTCTGACGGCTTATTCTGCTCTTATATTCCTTGAAGTACTGTAGTCTCAAGCGACTCATATATTTTAAATAAGGCACGCGGCACATGGAAGCACCCTTTCCACTTACCTCCTTTTAAGGTGAGCAAAGGCTGTCCTTGTCTATTGAGATAGCCGAACCATTCTCCATACTGTGGGTCTGAGAATCTATTAAAGGCATAGTTATCCAATTTTTCAAACCATGCTTTACATCTCTCGTCTCCTGTATAGGCATAACCTTTAGCCATACATACTAAAGCTTCCAGATGCACCCACCATAGTTTTTGGTCCCATTCCAGCTGTTGTGGTGGTCTGTTTAAGATATCTTTAAAGTAGAAAATACCGCCAAACTCCTCATCCCATCCATACTCCAGCGCACGTAGCGCTATCTGAATACATTTATCCATCAGTTTAGCATCCTTACGTCTGGCAGCTAGATCCATCATAAACCACATAGCTTCGATGACATGCCCCGGACTTACCAATCGTCCTTCAAATGTATCTGAAAAAGTACCGTCGGCATTGACACTTTCTACGATAAGGCCACTTTCAGGTTGATAGAACACTTCCATCACCTCGTGAATGATTTCATCGATAAGCGATTCTACAGTATCTGTGCCTACGATATGCTCTAATTCCAACGACAGATTGCTCAGAATCATCGGCAGCGAAAAACCCTTGAGAGCCCGTGTATTAGGATAAGCCTTATTGTATTTACCTTTTGGATTATTGCGTCTTTGGATGATACGTTTGAAAGTGTCGTAAGCGACCTGCGCATATTCATCGTTGTTAGTAATCTTATACAACGCCGCCAAGCCCATGCTGGCAAAGCAATCCGAAAAGATGTTGTAAGGCTGCACCAATGGATTTCCTGCCCTATCCAGAGCGAAATACCAATCGCCCTTTTCGTCACGGCCATGCTGTAAAATAAAGCGGGCTCCATGTTCTGCTATCTCTTTCCAATGCTCCTTCGCCTCTACCTTATCATATAGCATAGACATCGTCCATATCTGACGTCCCTGCAACCACATGAACTTATCCGTATCGAAGACAGAGCCGTCACGATCCAGACATGTCAAATAACCTCCATATTCTTTGTCAATGGAATTACATTTTCCCAAAAGAATCATCATTCTCTAATAATTCATTTCCTATACTTAATAACAAATCATTCCATCCAAATCTATAATGTTGTCTATATATTCTTTGTATCTATTGTATAAGTCGTC
>NZ_JXAC01000145.1 GCF_000814685.1 Sphingobacterium sp. T2 | reverse complement strand
GACGAAAGAACAGATTCAAGACTTGAGGGATCGTGTAATGTCCTGAGGAGGCATCTTTGACATCGATGTCAAAAAAGCATGAAATAAGAAAAAGAAACCGAAATAACCCTAAGACCCGATTTCTGGGATAATCCTAAGGAAGCCGAAAAAATTCTTCAAGGCATTCAAAAACCTAAAGCTGTGGACAGAACACTACGACCGTGTTGCCAATGCTGTTGAGGATGTCGTGGTGATGTATGAATTTTTCCAGAGTGGCGACGCCAGCGAACAGGATGTTGAGGACCAATACCAAACGGCTCTTAGAGAAGTCGAAGAGCTGGAATTTAAAAACATGCTGAGCGCCGAAGAAGATCAGTTGGATGCTATCCTGCAAATCACGGCGGGAGCCGGAGGTACTGAGTCCTGCGACTGGGCATCCATGCTTATGCGTATGTATATCATGTGGGGCGAAAAACACGGCTATAAGGTCACAGAACAAGACTATCAGGAAGGAGATGTAGCCGGAATAAAAACCGTTACTCTTCAGTTTTCCGGCGACTTCGCCTACGGATACCTAAAAGGTGAAAACGGTGTACACCGTCTGGTACGTATATCTCCATTCGACTCTAACGGCAAGCGTCACACCTCTTTCGCCTCTGTGTATGTATACCCATTGGTGGACGACAACATAGAAATAGAAGTGAAAGATTCCGATATCGAATGGGATACGTTCCGTTCAGGCGGTGCCGGAGGGCAAAACGTAAACAAAGTGGAGACGGCCGTACGTCTACACCACAAGCCTACCGGTATCATCATCAAAAACCAAGAATCCCGCTCGCAACTGCAAAACAAAGAAAATGCTTTACGCCTCTTGAAATCGCAACTCTACGAAATCGAAATGCGTAAACGTCAGGAAGCAGCTGCTGCTATAGAAGGTTCCAAGAAAAAAATTGAATGGGGTTCTCAAATACGAAACTACGTATTACATCCGTACAAGCTCGTAAAAGATCTACGTACTAACGTGGAAACTTCCAACACACAAGCCGTTTTGGATGGCGAACTCGACGACTTCATCAAAGCATACCTCATGGAATTCGGAGGATAATAAGCAAAAAGCTCAATCGATATACGGTTGAGCTTTTTGCTTTTATGAAAGTCCTGTTAAAACTTATTCTTCCACATCATACTTTCCACCGGACGGATAGTCTTATTGTTATACTTTGCATTGTCCTTGCTGTTGTAGAAAGTTTCAATCTCTCCGTCAACCACAAAATAGATCAACTGACCTATAGGCATGCCAGCATACACGCGGACAGGCTGTGCCACAGATATTTCCAAGGTCCAGGTGTTGCAGAAACCTACATCGCCCTTTCCTGCTGTGGCGTGAATATCTATCCCCAGACGGCCCGTACTAGACTTCCCTTCCAAAAAAGGCACATGTCCATGCGTTTCGGTATATTCCAAGGTCACTCCTAAATATAACTTTCCGGGTTGCAATACAAATCCTTCCGAAGGGATCTCGAAATGCTCAATCTGATTGTGTTTTTTGGCATCGAGCACCTCATCCTTATAGGTAGCAAGATATTTACCAAGATGCACATCGTAAGAGTTTGTTCCCAAGCACTTTCTGTCGAAAGGCTCGATGACGATGTTGCCTTTTTCTATTTCTTCTAAAATTCTTTTATCGGATAAAATCATAAGGATTTAGTATTGTATTGGAATAAAACCAAATAGGATTCAAAAATACAGTATTCGAGCCTGTTAAACAAATGAAAACAGGGAGAAGAATATTTTTTTATGCGTAGAGAATTGCTACTTTTGGATATGGCACTCGTTTACCTCAGAGAACTGGACAACCAAACCAAATTCGCAATTTGGCAAATCGAAGAATCCGCCGAAGAGCTTATCGGCAAGCTGCAATTGGACGATAACGAACGCAACACTTTGCGTCAACTGAGCAAAGGTAAACGAACACTGCATTGGTTAGCCACACGTGTATTGCTGCGCTACCTACTGCAGACCGACAAATACATACACTGTCCTTCCGATGCAAACGGAAAGCCATATCTGCCTGACTACCCTTACAAAATTTCATTGACCCATTCTTTCGAATATGCCGGCGTCATGCTGAGCACCAAAGGAGAATGCGGCATTGACCTGGAGCGTGTCATGAACAAGGTGGTCAGAATCAAAGAAAAATTCCTTAAAAAGGAAGAGCTTCAGTTTATTCATCCTGAACATGAAGTACCACAGCTCTATGCGTGCTGGTGCGCCAAAGAAGCAGTCTATAAACTTCAGGGCAACCGTGGCGTCTCTTTTTTGCATGATATGACCATTCAGCCTTTCCACTACAAACCGCAAGGTGTGCTATACCTCGACCTGCAGAAAAAGGGACATACCACCCGCTATCAGGTCTATTACGAACAATTTAAGGACTATATGCTGGGCTTCGTCGTGGAATAATATCAGAAATTAGGCTGTCGCTTCTCCAAAAAGGCTGCCACCCCTTCTTTCATGTCTTCAGAACCGAAACATTCACCGAAAAGCCTAATCTCAGCTTCACTCCCCACAGCACTGTCTTGAATACCGGCATTTACCGCTTCTATGGCTGCCCCTATGGCTGTTGCCGAACGTAAGTAAGTGCGTTCTAAAATACTTTTAGCCTTAGGAAGAAGATCTTCTGCCTCTGTGACAACATGATTTAATACCCCCCATTGGTAGGCTTCTGTCGCCGTTATCATATCCCCTGTCATAATCATTTCCAAGGCCTTGCCTCGTCCCACTAAAGCCGTAAGGCGTTGTGTACCCCCATAGCCAGGATGATGCCCAAAGAAACCTCCGGCAGTCCTACTTTAGCACTCTCCACAGCAATGCGAAGATGACAGGCCAAAGCAAGCTCCAAACCTCCTCCCAGCGCAAACCCATTTATTGCGGCAATCACAGGCTTTCTGAAGTTATAAATCACATTCATCACCTCCTCATGTCCTCTACGCGACAGCTGTGTAGCCTCCTCCTTATTGAGATGGACAAATTCCTGAATATCTGCTCCTGCAACAAAGGCTTTCTCTCCCGCCCCGGTAAGGATGATGCCACGCACCTCATTATCGGCCTCCAACACGTGGAAGGCCTGGGCTATTTCCGAAAGGGTTGCGGCATTCAAAGCATTCATCTTGGATGGCCTGTTGATAGTTACCACAGCGGTTTTACCATCTTTGTCTATAGTAATATTGTTAAACGTGTTCATAATGGTTAGAAACTAAAGCGTAAATTAAATCTTAATCGGTCTTTGAAAGAATCGTTGACATCATCATACGTCAGGCGTACGTAATATCGAACGGACAATATTTTGAATATATTTTCTAAACCTACATACCCTTCCCAATACGGCTGATTGGTCATAATGCGCGTCACCGGCGTTCCTTCCTCATTTTGTTCAAACCGTATCACATTGCCATTGATATATGGGTTATTTTTATCGGAAAGGTCTCCCCAGAACATGCGGGCACCAAAAGTTTCCCGCCATTTCAGCTGACGCACCAAAGGAATGCGGTTGAGTATAAAGCCCTGCAAACGATGGTCATACGACAACTTGAGAAATCTATCGGCAACAAATTCCATGGAGTTCCGTACGTTCGTACGAAACGGAGGTACGGTCTTTCATCTCTGTCAATCCTGGAATTTCAAGCAGCGGATAGGGTAATGTTCCCCAAATCTTTCCCGCATGGATAGTCATGTCGGCAAAGCCAAGCTGATTAAGGAAAAATCTCTTGGCCGCCGCCACACGCAAAGCGTCATAATCGTAATCTCCCCCCATAAACTCTTTGAACCCTCTGTTGTATTGAATGGTGAAGACAGGCTCCCTCTGCACTATCGTCGAACGCTGTAAATTTCTGTAATAAAAGCGCTCATTAGGTGCCCAGCGCAAAAGCAGCTGTAAATCGGCCGTGTTTATATGCTCCAAAGATTTGGAAGGGGCGCCAGCTAGGTCGAAGCGCATGTCGCCTATAGGACTACGATGATGCATGGTAAGAGCCGTAGCTAGACTTACATGGTTGCCAAACTCTATCAGATGAGATAACTTAAAAGCATCGGTAGCCAGATACTTCGTCGGCTTATTGGATCTAAAAGTTCTGAAGAAGCCGTCCCCCTTCAGGAAGCCCAAACTCTTTCCCGGCTCAAAAATATCATGTTGTACATAAAACTCCAGATAATGGGCAGGGAAGGTCGTAACAGGCTTTCTGTTTAGCGAGATGGCTGTGCGGAAGTTGTATTTCATATCCTTATCTTCCACACCATATGCCAGATATCCTTCCATATACACTCTATCCGAAAAAGCTGTTGTCGTACGTCCCCCTACACGGATTCTATGTCCTTCAATAGGATTCTGATGATACAAGTATTCCAAAGGGCCTAGCTCTACTTTACCTAAAGAATAATAGCCTTGTGACAACAAATACCCTACACTCATCAGTCGTCTGAATGATGGTTCATTATTTAGTCGCTCCACATTGACGTAAGTGGCGGCCTCAGAGCTATTCAGCATAATCGGGCGATGGTCTTCCAACGAAAAAAGAGGATTCAGCTTGGTTTCTATTGGTGCTCCTGCCACCATCTCCTCCGAGACAGGATAGTGAAGATCATAGCCGCTATTCACACTGACGCGATGACCAAACATCACTTCTTTGGTTCCTCTTCCGAAAGTCAAAGAGACTTCTGCCGTGTCCTGCAACATGATCCCCTCTTCATTCTTGAAATAAGATAAACGCAAATTTAAATCCGAAATCCAACTTACATTCGTTTTTTCATCCATGAAGAGACGGGCGTCACTTACGGCATATCTGCCATCCATAGAAACAATAAGATCTCCTCTAAAGAGCAAGTCTTTGCTGTTGCGCGGCTCAAAGCGTAGTCGTATCCTTAAATCATTTGTCGTCCTTAAGGTATCTACGATATAATACTTGTAAAAAAGCTTAGCATTATCCGCTATGGGACTCAAAAATTGCTTATTGATAAGAAAAATACTCTCGTCATAAATATCTATAGGCTGGAACATATAATCCATGAAAGCATGGATATTCGCATTATTGATATACCGTGGATCGAACTCCGTTTTCTTTTCTGCCTTGACAATCTTTTTCTGACGTGCCGGATGCTGCTTTACATAGACATCGGCGATCGTTTCCTTCATGAAGATGTTTAGAACATCCTTCTCAGACATAAATGTAGTATCTACATTGTTGAAAAAATATGACATATTTGACGGTGCCTTGTCGAACACGCGCTGAGGGTCGACCAAGCCCATCTTTATTTTTTCATATTGCTCAAAATATAAGCTGTCCTTCTTCTCTAATTTATTGTACTTTTTTATGCCTTATGATAAGATCAATAATCTCTGTTGCTGGATTTCTGTTTTTGTATTTCTGCTTAGTATTGACCTTGACCTCCTCTATGGTAAGGCCTTCATGACGAAGCAATATCTCTATTTTGGATTTATCTTTTACCGATACGTATTCCTGAGTGTATCCCATCGCTGAGACAATGACTTGGCCAGGACTGCCAGACAAAAAAAAGGAGAAGGCACCTAAACTGTCCGAAGAAGCCAACAGCTTGCCTTCTGGGGTTCGGATACTTGCCCCTGCCAAGGGCTTATGAGAATCTGCGTCCATAACTATACCACTCACACGCACCTGTGCCAACACCATATTTACGAAACAACAACAGCACAGTACCAAAATCACACGTATATGATAAAACACAGCTCTTCCCATAATGAAAATCGGTTATTTATAAATATACAATTTGTGCCTACAAGATTCAAAATACATAACCCATAAAAAAGCTCTCCATAATATAGAAAGATGCATTTGAATTAGGTAAAATTTTAATTATGAATTACTATTAAAGTAAATTGATCTACATCGATAACATCCGGATCAAAACA
>NZ_JXAC01000144.1 GCF_000814685.1 Sphingobacterium sp. T2 | reverse complement strand
TACTGGTTTGATTTCCCATCAGACCTACACGCTTACCCTTAAGTAGCGGCAGATAAGAAGGCTGTAGTCAGTGAGTTAAAGAAGTTGGCAAAAGAAGCTGAGACTGTTTGGTTAGCATCCGATGAAGACCGTGAGGGAGAAGCTATTTCGTGGCATCTTTTTGAGACGTTGGGACTAAAGGAGGAAAAGACCAAGCGTATTGTCTTCCATGAAATCACCAAGCCTGCTATCTTGAAAGCTATTGAGTCGCCAAGAAAGATAGATTACAATTTGGTGCATGCCCAGCAGGCTCGTCGCGTGTTAGACAGGCTTGTAGGTTTTGAGCTGTCGCCCGTGCTGTGGCGTAAGGTGAAGCCTTCATTGTCGGCAGGACGTGTGCAGTCCGTTGCGGTGCGTCTTATTGTGGAACGTGAGCGCGAGATTAACAAGTTCGTGCCAGAAGCTTCCTTTAAGATTGTGGCTATCTTCAGTACGGGAAAGGCTAAAGAATCTTTCAAGGCTGAGCTTCCTCATCGTTTTGCCACGAAAGAGGAGGCTGAGTATTTTTGAGAGATTGTGTTGAAGCTTCTTATACTGTAAAAAGTTTGGAGAAGAAGCCGGCCAAACGTTCACCGGCGGCACCGTTTACGACGTCAACTTTGCAACAGGAAGCTAGCCGCAAGTTAGGCTATTCGGTAGCACGTACCATGCAGATCGCACAGCGACTGTATGAGGCAGGGCATATCACCTACATGCGTACCGACTCAGTAAACTTATCGGATACCGCTATAGAGGGGGCTAAAGCCGAAATTCTGAAAGCCTACGGCGAGAAATATCATAAGAAGAGACAATATAAGACGAAGACTACGGGCGCTCAGGAGGCGCACGAAGCTATCCGACCAACCTACTTCGCCAACCACACCATTCAGGGGGAGCCTTCGGAAGTACGCCTTTATGAGCTCATATGGAAGCGAGCTATAGCTTCACAGATGAGTGAGGCAGAATTTGAAAAGACTGTAGCCAAGATTTCCGTGTCTACAAGAGAGGAAGAGCTTTCTGCTTCGGGGGAGGTGATGAAATTTGACGGTTTCCTTAAAGTGTATATGGAATCTGTCGATGATGAGAATGATACTATGACGGAAGAGGATTCGGACAACACCTTATTACCTCCATTGGAGATTGGACAGCTGTTGCACCTTAGTGAGATGACAGCTACGCAGCGCTTCTCGAGACCTCCAGCGCGCTATACGGAAGCCTCATTAGTGAAGAAATTGGAAGAGTTAGGAATTGGACGTCCTTCAACCTATGCACCTACCATCTCTACTATACAAAATCGAGGTTATGTAGTAAAAGAAGATCGTGATGGAAAACCTCGCGATTATAAGGTGCTTAAACTATCGGGAGGACAGATTTCCGAAGTGGTCAAGAGTGAGATGACAGGAGTGGAGCGCAGCAAACTGTTCCCGACGGACATAGGTATGTTGGTCAACGATTTCTTGGTAGAGCATTTTAAGGGAATTGTAGATTATAATTTTACAGCCAAGGTAGAGCGTGAGTTTGACGAAATTGCGCAAGGGCAAAAAGAATGGACCGACATGCTGGAAAAATTCTACCGTCCTTTCCACGAGGAGGTGCAGGATACTTTAGAGCATGCCGATCGTGCAACAAACGAGCGTATTCTTGGAATAGACCCTCAGACCGGAAAGCAAGTCAGTGTGCGTGTAGGACGCTTCGGGCCTTTGGTACAGCTAGGCACCCAAGACGATGAGGAAAAACCTAAGTTTGCTTCTCTACGTAAAGGGCAGATGATTGAAACCATCACCTTTGAGGAGGCTATGGATTTGTTCAAGCTTCCTAAGAAGGTAGGAGAGTTTGAAGGTAAGGAAATGGTAGTAGCTGTAGGACGTTTTGGTCCTTACATACGTCACAATTCTGCTTTCTATTCCTTACCTAAAGGTTTGGATCCTTTGGATGTCACCGAAGAGCAAGCAATAGAAATTATAAAGGAAAAACGCCAAAAAGATATTGATAAGGTGATACGTGTTTTTGAAGAAAATGAAGAAGCACGTATTGAAAATGGCCGTTGGGGACCTTTCATTCGTTTTGGTAAGCAAAACATCAAGATTCCGAAAGGTACGGATATAAATGCCATCACCTATGCAGATGTGTTGAAATGGGTTGAGGAGGATCCTAAAGCATCCAAAGCCAAAACAAGTACAAAGAAAACGACAAAGTCTACGAAAAAGAGTTAAAGATGAAGAAGGATTTGCCGGTTAATATTGTAGAAGATATATCGGTGGCGGTAGTTCTGGAAAGCCAGACGCCGGAAGCCAGACATTGGACGGTTTATCTTGTCAATGAGAAAGATGTACCTTTACGTAATGTGTTAATCTCCTCCAAAGGGTATGGTGAAAAAGATGGCAAGGAAGTGAAGACTACGGTCTTGCGTCATTTCTTGGGAGACGTAGAGGCGCAGAGTGCAGTTCAGATTGAGGTTATAGATTCTCAGGTGTTCGGCCTTACAAACGAATATTGGTTGAGTTATTATATTGAAAGTACGATTTACGATAAAAAGTATATCTTTTTACCTGAAAGTATACGTGGACGAAAATTTAAGTAAAGTTCCTCTGGTAAATAAGGCCGGGAGTTATTATTGGGGGGAATATCTAATTATGGCGAAGAGACAATTTTATCATAGCGATAGACGGATTCTCCTCTTGCGGTAAAAGTACGGTAGCTAAGGCCATTGCCAAGGAGCTGAATTTTGTTTTTGTAGATAGCGGCGCCATGTATAGAGCGGTGACGCTTTATTTTTTGAGGAATAATATAGACTTCACGAACGAACAGGTTGTTAAGAAAGCTTTGGATAATATCCATATTGATTTTATTCCCAATACCGAAAAGACATTGATTTTGTTGAACGGTGAAGATGTCTCGGATGCCATACGCCAGATGGAGGTATCGGACAAGGTCAGTGAGGTGAGTGCCATTAAGGAGGTACGTAAAGCTATGGTAGCGCAGCAACAACAGCTGGGGGCCAGACGTAATATCGTCATGGACGGTCGCGATATAGGGACTACAGTTTTTCCGGATGCAGATCTGAAAATATTTATGACGGCAGATCCTTTGGTGAGAGCAAACCGTCGTTTCGCAGAGCTTACATTAAAAGGTGAGGACGTCACCCTAGAAGAAGTCATAGAAAACCTAGCGCACCGCGATCATATTGATAGCACTAGGGCAGAGAGTCCACTTCGTCAGGCCGCAGATGCTATAGTGCTGGATAACTCACATATGACGCAAGAGCAGCAACTTCAATTTGTTTTGGAGCATTATAATAAGAAGAAGAAATAAAAAAGGTGGTATTGCAATACCGCCTTTTTTATTTCTATATATGTTTACTATTTGCGTTCTACTTGAGTATAAAAAATATACGTCAGAAGTGCTCCTATACTGGCCATTATTACCCCAACTAAGGAAGGATAATTATATGTTAGTCCATATAGCAAGGGGATAGCGCCGAAATAAGCGCCTAAAGAATTACCTATATTGAAAGCAGCCTGACCTGCTGAGGCCGCAAAAGTTTCGGCACCTTTGGCATTATTGATGAGCATCATCTGTAATGAAGGACCTATGCTGAAGGCTATCATGCCTGTAATGAAGGCCATGGGATAAGCTAAAATCTGGATATGGGCAATGAAGAATAATACCAAAAGGCAGCATGCCATGGCGCCAAAGCTGGTCATCGCAGCTTTGCTAGGAGAGAGGCTGTCAGCTACCTTTCCTCCTAATAAGTTACCCACACACATTCCTGCTCCTATTAGCACCATAATTATGGAAACACTGTCTTCAGAAAGACCGGATACAGTGGTCACCAGCTTTGAAATATAGCTTATCCAAGCAAACAGCCCTCCTGTGCCGATGGATATCACCGCTATGATAAGCCAAGCATCCCATCGTTTGAAATATCCAATTTGTTTTATGACGTTGCTGTCTTTGTTGGCAGGAAGGGCCGGCATCCAGAAGTAGATGGTTAGGAAAGTCAGCAATCCCAGAAAGCTTATTATACCGTAGGTGATTCGCCAATCATAATGATGTCCGATAAAAGTTCCCAATGGCACACCAGCAAGGTTGGCTATGGTCATGCCAGTAAACATGATGGCTATGGCTTGTGCTTCTTTACCACGTGTAGCCAGCTGGGAGGCTACTACAGATCCTATACCGAAAAAAGCGCCGTGTGGTAGTCCCGAGATAAAGCGTGCTATAAACAGACTCCAATAGTTAGGTGCGATGGCGAAAAGACCATTAAATACAAAAAATAATAGCATTAGAAATAGCAACACCTTCTTGGCCGGAAAACGGGAGGTGGCAGCTACCAATGTGGGAGCACCCACCACTACCCCTAAGGCATAGAGGCCGATAAGGTTGCTGGCAGTGGGAATATCTATATTTATGTCGTTGGCAATGTCGGGGAGTATACCCATCATGGTAAATTCGGTCATACCTATTGCCAATCCACCGAATGCTAAAGAAATCAGGCCTTTGTTTAGAGACATATTATAAAACTATTTTAGGAGGGCAAAGGTACTTAATTATAGGATAGGAAAAATGGATTAGATGTCAAATCCAATGGGCATGAATGTTTTTGTTAGATAGATAGAGAAAAGGGGATAGCTATTTGCTTAACTGCTTTAATTCGTCCTGGCTGAAAAGTTTAGTTCCTTTTAAGAAGTTAAAAATGATTGTTTTAGCTTTTTCGTCCGTCATCTTGTGAAGGTTGGCAAGAAGAAACTGTTTATCTTCAGTTAGGTTATCTTTATATCCCAAGAAATCAGGGGTATAATGCTGTATGCAGAAACGTATAAAGCGTAGCTCCGGATTCTGAGGGTCTTGTTGGATCTGCTGTTCCAGCATTTTACGTCCTTCCTTGAAGTGACTCATCTTTTTAAAAGGGTTGATTGTATGTTTGGCTGTAAACATGGTAAAAGCCGCTAGATATCCTCTTTCTATGGAAGTTTTGGGATTAGTCTTTAGAACCTGCAAGTATTGTTTGCATAGCTTCTCGTCCTTTACGCCCTTGTTGAAATCTTTTCGGATATCGTATAGGTCGATATCGGATATATCTTGTCCCTTAACGGTAAGAGCAAAGCAGCTGTATGTTAAGGCTATAAGAAGGACGATATTTCTCATAAAAAACAAAGGTTAAGTTTTACCTTAACCTTTGCAAATAATAAGCCAAATATTTTGTTGTTATTTGATGAGTTTGTTATACAGTAAGTTGATGATTTCCGCGTTCATCGCCACAAAGCCGTCTTTATATTTCAATACACATCCGTTGGTAATGACGACGATGCCGTATTTGGTTTTAGGATTGAAGAACATGGCGCTATAGAGACCATATGCCGATCCTGTATGACCTACGAGGTGCTGTCCGGGAATCAGCTTATCTGTTTCCTGTAGTGCCAATCCGTAACCTTCGTCATCCGATATTTTTGTCTGCATGAGCTTGGAAGTTTTCTTGTTAAGAATCTTCACTTTTCCGGACTTGCCGTAGTTCATGTGCATGATCATGTATTTGGCCAGGTCTACTGCCGATATTTTCATTCCACCGGTTGGAGAGAATATAGGTGTTGTTTCTCCCAACTTATGGTTTTTAATATCCTCACTGCGCGGGTTGTATGCTGCCGGCTCTAAGACAAATTGGTCATTTTTCTGATTGTAAGAATATAGGGAAGCAAAGCGTGTATTGTCCAAGGAGTCTATGCAATAACCTCCATATAGTCCTAGTGGGTCGAGAATCTGCTGCCGTATGTATTGGTCGAAGCGTACATTGGTTAATCTTTCTAGGATAGCTCCAGCCATGTTGAAGTTGAGATTACAGTATTGATATTTTGTTCCCGGTTCGTAGTCGTTATAGCTCTTTTGCCAGTTTGGGTTTTTTGAAGGGTTGATAACATCCAGCTCAAAATATCCGTTGACATCATTGATGCTGGAAGTATGGGAAAGAAGCATTTTCAAGGTTATTTTCTTGTCCGGGAATTTAGGGTTACGGATAGGAAAACCTACCAAGTCGCTGCAGTCGTCTTCCAAGCTTATTATCTTTTTTTCTACCAGCTGCATGAGTGCTGTGGCGGTAAACGATTTAGAGATGGACGCTATACGGAAGATATGTTTGTCCACGTCCAGTTTTTCCTGCGTTTCTAGCGAGCTGTATCCTATAGCATTTTTTTCTATGATTTTGTTGTTTTTGACGACGACGTAGGCGACACCCACGGCTTTATATTTATCCGCTATGGACTGTACATCGTCTTTTACTTGCTGTGCTAAGAGAAGGGATACGGTTGTTAACGTTGCGAATAATGACATTAAAAGTTTTTTCATAGTTATAGGTTGTTATTAAATGATGTTCAATAGAAGTTTTAGGCCGTAGCCTATGCTTATGGCAATCATGAAGCTTGCTAAGGTCCCTACGAGTATGTATTCTGTGAATTTGGTGTCTTTGGCGTTGGCCAAGTCTCCGAACCGGAAGATGGATTTTGCAGCTAGCAGGAAACCTATTCCTTCCCAAAAGTCCACCAGTATGAACAATACTATAAGCAGCCTTTCGATTATACCTATCCATAATCCGGCATGCATTAGACTGTCTTGCTTCTTGTTGTAAAATTCGGATTCCTTTTGCCACTTGGAAAAGAATAGCCTTAAGATTACGGGCGTGACAATGGTGATAGCTACGAAAGCAATGCTGTATAGCAACACCTTTTCGAAGGAAATCTGTTGGAGAGGAAGAGCATCCCATCCAAAGGAGAATATCACTACGATGAAGATGATACTTATATGTAAGATTTGGTCAATGACAAAGAGCAGAAAGGGATTGCGAGGAAATTTTTCCTCCATCCATATTTTTAGACTGTCGATTGCCAGATGGGAAATAGCGATGGTTGCGATGACCAAAGCGTATTGTTCTTTATCCTTCCAAAGGAAACCGACTAAAAGGGCGATATGGGTAAGAATGTGCAAGAGAAGGTAGCCAACATTATCTTTTCTTCTAAGGACCATCGTCTTCGTCTGTAGGGCGAAGTCTCCGATAAGATGTGCTAATAATAATTTTAGTAATAATGTTAGCATGTGATTAGTAATTGCTTTGTACAATATTCTATGGTCAATTTGATCTTTTGCCAATTAGCTTTCTTTAGCTCGGTGCTTAATTTGACTTTGGTGCTTTCTATGCAATAACTTTGTTAATTCCAGTTGACTGGCTTCGGGATGTTCTATAGCGGTTTTTACTGTTTCTGCCATATTCACTGTCCATCTGTTTGCCAGTTCAGTAGCCAGCTGCAACATGATATTGGTAGATTCATCCCAATGGTCAAACGGTGATCGAACACGAATCAGCTCTTTGTCCAACGTATCAAACGCTTCGCCCGAAAAGATATAGGCTTCTCCCGAGGAATCTTTTACATGTTGTCGTTCCACTTCTATTTTACCTATGCCCAATCCGAGCCGTACATCAAGTTTTTCTATGGTACGTATACTTGCTTTTATGTAAAATATCGCTTCAATGCATTTCTCTAGCGGTAATTCTATTTGAAAGCTATCGCCTCTAAAAATATCAAATTTATTTGAATAGTGACGTAGACAATCAGTCAAAACCGACAGCCATATTTCAGAACTTACTTTTCTGGAATGTACGATATCACCGGTAAGGATAGCTTTTAGGGAACTCATTGTTTTATTTTATAATCAAATGTATATGATAATTTATTATATCATCAATATGAGTGATAATTTATTATATCATTATTTTTAATGATAATTTAATTTATTATTAGAATTAGTGATATTTTATGGAGGAGACAAAAAACAAAAGGACTTCTATCTTGATAGAAGCCTTTCGGAGATAAATAATATAGGTGTGTAAAATATCCTAGAACGTGAATTTCACTGAACCAGTCCATGTACGTCCCCAACCTACTAACACATAGTTAGAAGTGTTGATACCTTTCCAAGTAGCGTCGTTAGGGCCAGCGGTACGGTATGAAGTAGCTTCAGAGATGTAGAACTCGTCGAACAAGTTGTTTACGTTGACACGGAAGCTGATAGTGTTTTTGTCGCTAATTACTACTTTGTACGATAGACCGGCGTCCACTAAATCGTAAGAAGGCAATCTTAATGTTTGTGAACCGTTGGATGGAAGAGCACCGTACAATCTGTCGTGGTAGCGGTAATCAGCATCTATAGCCAAGTCTTTGATGATAAAGTATTTGAAACCACCACCGAAAGTAGTTTGAGCGGCATCGCCAACTTTTACGCCAGTAAGGTCTCTTTCTTCGATACCTAACTGGATGCGGTCTTCGTTACGTAGGATAGTCTTAGCTAAACCATCATATTTCCAATCACCCACAGAGGCAAAACCTTTCAATGTAAATCCTTTGAAAGGACGTGCTGCGAAGTCTAATTCCAAACCTTTGTGATCTTGTTTTACACCGTAATTTGTTTGGTAGATCAATTCGCCTATAGCGATTAAGTTAGGATCATATTTCGCTACATCTTTATCTGAAGCGATGAATGAGCTACTTGTTACGCGGTTTTCCCATGTAGTGCGGTAAGCGTTCAAGTTAGCATCGAAGTATTTCGAAGTGAATTTATAGCCTAACTCAAGACCTAAAATTTTCTCATTGTATGCAAAAGGGTTAATATCGTTTGCATAGTTCATGAAAATATTGTTTTGGTATGGTTGGCGAGAGTAGTACCCGGCATTACCGAAGATTGTGTGTCCGGCTAAAGTGTAGCTCAAGCCACCTTTTGCGTTGTAACCAAAGTTGTTAACGGCATCCGATTTTTGTTTACCCGGTTCATATTGATAATAGTCTTCACGGATATTTTGTTGTTCGGAAATTGAACCTTGGAAGAATGCTGTAAATCCATTTTTAGCATATTCAATTTGACCGAACAAACCGCCATAACGAATGATTTGGTCGTATTCCCAAGCTATACGATCTTCTTTGGCAGTGGCGCTGTTAGTCCATGTTTTCCAAGGGTTGGTAGAGAATACATTGGAAGTAACGTAAAGTTGGGATTGTGAAGGAACTAACATTTTAACTTCATGAGTGATGCTAGGAGCACCTAACAAGTCAGTAACTTGTCTGTAGTGAGTTCCTTTATAATCACGCAAGTCAAAACCAATGTTGAAGGACAGGTTGTCATTCAGCTTACGGTTATAGTTTGATACGATACCATACCATTGGTGGTTGTTCATATCTGCTGCCAAGTAAGGAACTTTAGCTTTTGTAGCGTCAGTACGTTGTGACTGCCCACCACCGCGTGCCATAGAAGCATATAATACGGTAGCTAAAGACGCTTTTTCAGAGATTTTCCAGTCCCAGTTGAAGTTGGCAACAGGTTTATGGTAGTAAGTTTTTACGTTACGTTGGTTTCTACGCCATTGATGATAGAAACGTTGTCGTTATATTTTCTACCTTTTTCCAAGAAGTTTTTCAAACTTGCTGTATAACCTTGCATATGCCATTGTGGGGCACCGGTTACCATTAAGTTTAAGTTATGTTTATCGTTGACTTTGTATCCCACAGATAGGAAATAGGTTTGTCCAGCACCTCCGGTTTGGTTCATATAGCCGTCGCCTTTCCAGTCGGTAAGCATCAAAGATACGGCAAGTCCGTTTTTCATCAAGCCGGTGTTATAGGCAACTGTAGTTTTGCGGTACATGTCGTTACCTACAGTGCGTTTTACGAAACCGCCTTGTTGCATCTCTGTAGATTTGGTGATGAAGTTTACCGTACCACCTACTGACGAGATAGCCAATTTTGAAGAACCTAAACCACGTTGGATCTGAACAAGTGAGGCTACATCCGAAAGCCCGTTCCAGTTAGACCAGTACACACGACCATTGTCCATACCGTTGATAGGTTGTCCATTCAATAAGAATGCCGTGTTAGATTGGTCAAAACCACGAGTAGTCATCGAGGACTCACCAAATCCTTTAGCTTGACTTGTCACATACACTGAAGGCGTGTTGATTAAAGCGGCAGTGATATCTTGACCGCCCACTTTTTCTTCAATTACATCTCTCTTGATTGTAGATACTGCAATTGGAGTCAAACGGTCTTCAGCCACATCCAATAAAGTACGACCTACTACAAGAATTTCATCCAATGCTTGTTCGCCACTTGGAACTAAAATAATAGTACCAATAGGTGTGTTAGCAGAGAAATTAACTTGTTTTGTTTCGTGGCCGAGGAATTTGATTTGAAGCTGGCCGCTTGTTTGGTTGGTGGTTAATTTGAAGTTACCTTCCGCATCGGTAGAAGTTCCTTCCTTACTTCCTGCAACCATGATTGTGGCACCCGCGATAGGTTCCGTGCCGTTGGTAACTTTACCAGTGATAACTTGTTGAGCAAGAGCGACGTTACTGGTAAGCATGAATGCCATAGAGGCATACAGTAGGGTAGAATTTTTGTTCATCTTGTTAGATAAAATATTTCAATTGGTTGCAAAGGTAACTTAAAAACTTAAAAATGTAAAATATTGTTAAAGTTCAAATAAAGCACTTAATTTTATTTATTTATATCTGTCAAAAATATATTCAAAAATAATTTGATTGTTTGGTTAATTAATTGAGTGACAGAAATTAATCTGTTGCTATTGTATTTAAAAGCATTTTTCTCCGGTAGTAAGCTAAGGTAAGTCTTTCTGTCAGATTATTGTAAATAGTTGGTTGTTATAATTTTTGTAAAGATGAAGAAAAGGAAAAATAAAATTAGCCTTAGCACTGCAGCCCCAAAAAGTGCTATAAACCTTATTTTTTAATAGGTAAAATCTTTTATTGTGATTTAAGATGTTGAAATGTGGATATTAAGTTTTTGTTAACCCTATTTAAATCAGGAATTTGTTGTGTAACTTTACACCGTTGACCAATCAATTTTACGTTTAATGAAAACATATTTACTCCTTTTTGCTTTGCTGTTTGCTAGCTTAGCGACGGTACAAGCACAAGTTACTACCAGTAGTCTAACCGGGGTAGTGACCGAAAGCACCGGAAAATCCACGGCAGGTGCGACAATCAAAGCAACCCACATTCCTTCTGGAACCACGTATTCGGGGGCGACGAATGCTCAGGGAAGGTTTAACTTGGCTAACATGCGTGTAGGCGGTCCTTATCGCGTGGAGATCACCTATGTGGGGCAAAATCCTATTGTTTATGAAGATGTTTATCTTCAGTTGGGACAACCCTTTGTATTGAATCCTGTTTTTGGGGAAGATGCTTTGCTAATCGATGAGGTAACTATCACAGGCAGCCGTACAAAGAGTGACAAAAATGGTGCCTCCACTGTAGTAAACCGTTCGCAGATTGAAAATTTACCTTCCATCTCTCGTAGTGTTAACGACTTGACACGTCTTACGCCACAGGCAAATGGTACAGCGATAGGGGGAGGTAACTACCGTGCAAATAACTTTACGGTGGATGGTGCGAATTTCAACAACCAATTTGGTATAGGTCAAAATATTCCTGCCAATGGTTCACCAATCTCTATTGACGCTATCGAGCAAATTGTGGTGAATGTGACACCTTTCGACGTACGTCAGTCAGGTTTTACAGGTGCTGCGGTAAATGCGGTAACGCGTTCCGGCCGTAATAACTTCTTCGGATCGGCTTTCTATACCGGACGTTCGGATCATCAGCAAGGTTCGCGTGTAAAAAATACGCAAGTTGCTATCAACGATATGGAGGAGAAACAATACGGTGTAAGCTTAGGAGGACCTATTGTTAAAAATAAGTTGTTCTTCTTCGTTAACTTGGAGCAAAATAAAACCGTAGAACCTGGACCAACAAAAGTTGCTGATGACGCCAACAACCGTCAATATGGTTCGGGTAACTCCAACATTGCAAGACCTACTTACCAGTTTCTGGATGAAGTAAGAAATTACTTGATCACTAAATATGGATATGATCCAGGTGTTTATCAAGGTTACTCGAATAAGAGCAATAATGATAAACTTTTCGCTAAGATCGACTGGAACATTGCCGACAACCATAAAATTAACTTCCGTTACAATCAGGTAAAAGGAAAGAGTCCAAGTCAAATCAGTAATTCTTTCACTGGATCAGGACTTTCCAACCTAAGCCGTACCGGATCAAATGCTTTACACTTCTCTAATTCCAACTATTTCCAAGAAACTAACCTCTATTCGGGAGTAGCGGAATATACCGGTAAGTGGGGCAACACTAATAATACTATACGTGTAGCATACGTTYCTATCGAAAAACGAACCACGTTTTCCTTTCTGGCGGGAGYAGACTTTCCTCTGGTGGATATCAAAGAGGGAAATAATATTATCACCACTTCGGCTATGAGTCATTCACTTATGGCAACTTACGTGATGTGAAGACTTTGACCGTGTATTACGACGGGAACTATGTATACAAAAACCACAACTTCACGTATGGAGCCCAATACGAGGCTAGTACGACAAAAAATGGTTTCCAACGTTTTGGGGCAGGATATTACTTGTATAATTCGTGGGATGATTTTGTAAATGGGGCTAAGGCAGCTAACTATGTGCTTACTTTCCCACTGACAGAAGACGGCTCTCAGGCTTTCCCTTCATTCAAATTTGCACAGTATTCGCTTTTTGTTCAAGACCAGATTGCTGTTAACAGTAAACTGAAACTGACTGGAGGTGTTCGTTTGGAATTGCCAACATTCCCTAGCATTTCTGCTATGAAAACACACCCGCTTGTGGAGCAGTTAACGTTTGCTGACGGATTAAAGCTAAATACAGGTTTGACTCCGAAAGCGCGAGTGATGGTGTCTCCACGTATCGGCTTCAACTATGATGCTTATGGAGACCGTTCATTGGTATTGCGTGGTGGTTCGGGTATTTTCACCGGACGTATTCCTTTTGTATGGATTGTAGCTCAGTCTGGTGATGCAGGTATGTTGCAATATACACAAATCTTTCCTGCAGACCGTATTCCTGATTTTAATCCGGATATCAAAGCTAATTTTCCTTCTCCAATTCCTCAGGCAGGAACCTCTATTCCAAGTTCTATCTCAGCTATGGATAGAAACTTGAAGTTCCCTTCAACATGGAAGACCAGCTTAGCTGTAGACTACACATTGCCAGGAGGAATTATTGCTACATTAGAAGGTATTTATAACAAAGACCTTAATGCTGTTGTGGCGAAAAACGTAAACCTTGTAGAACCTACTGCTTTAGCAATCCCAGGATATAATGATCACAGATATATCTATCCAGCCAGCACAGCTAGTAAATACATCAATAAATTAAATTCTAATGGATTGGTTACGCCTGATGCGACAAACCGTTTTGATCCTACCTATATGACAAATGCTAAAGGAGGTCATTATTATTCAGTAACAGCACAGTTACAGAAAAACAATTGGAATGGCATGTCGGCGTCTTTAGCATACACTTATTCAGGAGCTAAAAACTTTGGTGATGGTTCGGGAGACCAGATTGCCAACTTGTGGTCATTGCCAGCTACAAACACAGGAAATCCAAACGTTCCTTCGCTAGGATATACTACAAACGTGGTACCTCACAGATTGGTAGGGTTTGTTTCTTACAGCAATAACTGGATAGGTAAGTTGAATACTACTATGACCTTATTCTATTCAGGATCTTCAACAGGAAGAATGAGCTATGTTTATGCTGGAGACTTCAACCGCGACGGAAACTCAAACAACAATGACTTGATTTATGTGCCTAGCAGTCCTGCAGAAATAGAGTTTGATCCAATAGCTGCTGGTAACAGCAACTATGGTGGAAGAGCTTATACTGCTCAAGAGCAGGCCGATATATTCTTTGAGTTGATTGATAACGATAAATATTTAAAATCACGCAAAGGAAAATACGCAGAGCGTAATGGTGGCGTGATGCCTTGGAGAAATCAGTTTGATTTCCGTCTATCTCAAGAAATCTTCAAAAATGTAGGCGGAGCAAATAATTCGTTGGAATTTTTCTGGGATGTATTTAATCTAGGCAACTTATTAAGTTCAAATTGGGGTGTGTATAAATCCGCAAATACCCAGTTGTTGAGACCGACAAATACAAGTGCATTAACTCCTGACGGTACAACAAAACCTAGATTCCAACTTAATTATAGCAATGGAGATATTATCCGTTCAACAACTTACGTAAACGAAACAATATCATCAACGTATTACATGCAATTCGGGTTGAAATTCAAGTTTAACTAAGGTTGTTTAAGTGCTATATGTAAAAAGCCTTTCCATATATCGGAAAGGCTTTTTTAATGGATGTCTTTTATTAGAAGTTTGGTTTGAGCAAATATTTATCGTAGAAACGAAAGATATGTCCGGCAGCCTCTTCGGCGGTATCTACTATTCTATACAGCTTTAGGTCCTCAGGAGAGATATATGCATTGGCAAGCATGGTCTTTTCGATCCATTCGAACAAACCGCCCCAATATTCCGAGCCTACTAATACGATAGGGAAGCGGGCGATTTTTCCGGTCTGGATAAGAGTGATCGCTTCAAATAGCTCATCCATCGTGCCGAACCCTCCAGGCATCACGATATAACCCTGAGAGTATTTCATAAACATAACCTTACGTACGAAGAAGTAGTTGAAGGTTAGAATTTTATCTCTGTCTATATAGCTGTTGTGAAACTGCTCGAATGGCAATTCGATGTTTAAGCCTACCGATTTTCCACCCACAAGGTGAGCTCCTCTGTTGGCTGCTTCCATAATTCCCGGACCACCCCGAGATCACACCGTATCCTTTTCTGCCAGAAGTTTGGTCTATCTCTACGGTCATCTGATAGTATTTATGGTTTTCAGGAGTTCGTGCCGAACCGAATATAGAACACAAGGACCTATT
>NZ_JXAC01000143.1 GCF_000814685.1 Sphingobacterium sp. T2 | reverse complement strand
AACGCAAAATTTTACCTTAAAAGGGGTAATTTTAAATTATAATTTAACAWTTTTTTACATTGTACTATGTAAAATCCTAGCTTTTGTGATAAATTGCAAACTATACGTTAGAACGTACGTTTATACATGTTGTAAATTATCCGTATCAGGCTATGACTCCGACAGAACAGGAATTAATAAAACTTTTTAACCGGAAAAATATACAATCGTTAGAGGGGCTGGACTTCCTCATCGATTTGGTCGACATTTTCAGAAAGCATAAACATGCTTCACTTGTCGACCTTACTCCCCTAATCCTGCTGCTACAGGAAAGTCCTCGCTATAGAGAAATCCTCACCCAAAAGGTGGCTGATCTGGAACTCCATAAGCGGGATTTTGACAACATCATTTCGGATGTAGGTATTATCAACTATAGTGACTTTTTATTTGAGGTAAAAAAGCGTCTTATTGCTAAGCTCATTCCCCATCAAGCCCCCTTAGACTCATTAGAATATATTCTCAATCAGATATTTTATGCCCGAACAGACTATGATTGGATTCAAAGTATTCCAGACGAACAGCTGGTCAAGCTTTTCCAAATGCTGGAGAGTAACACCATCTATGCCGACAAAGAAGACAACCACTATATCTCAGAGATATTATATGGATTAGAAGTACTGACCCAACGGATTTCCGGCAGAGCCATGGAGTCCGAGGTCATCAAAATGACACCGGAATACCGCAACTTCGACAATCCCTTCATCGGATTGCTGCAAGAGATGGAGGCTATCATCATCTACATGAGAGATCAAAAGACATCCTTCATCAAAAGTACAGACCTTAACTACAAACAGCTGCTCATCCTTTTAGGGCAATGTGAAAAGTATATTGATGATGCCTTTTCCAACTCACAAAAGCTGGGGATATCCATGAAAGTGAATCAATCCTTGCTCAGGATCAAACAGCAGCTGGGAAGAATCAAAGACACTCTCCCGTTTATTGTGCTGGATGAAGAAAGCAAAAGTGTGCAACAGACCATTGATTTTATCAAACATCTAATCTTCATCAACACCAATAAGACGAATGTCAGAAGACTTATTAACGAGAGCACGCAGGCTGTGGCTTATGAGATTACACAGCACACTGCACAGACGGGTGAACATTACATCACCACCTCGCGCAGTGAATACGTCAAAATGTTTTGGTCTGCCTGTGGTGGTGGTGCTATCGTAAGCCTTCTATGCATCATCAAAGTCATGCTCGCCAAGGTTGACACCAGTATTTTCGGACATGCGGTACTGTACAGTCTTAACTATGCCGTAGGATTCACGGCTATCTATCTATTAGGATGTACGCTGGCGACAAAACAGCCAGCCATGACGGCTACCGCCTTGGTGAAAGCCCTGGAAAAGAAAAGTGATAATAAGGAAGAAAGAAACTATAAGTACTGGGAGTTCGCCCATTTCTTCTCTAAAGTTTTCCGTTCCCAATTTATAGCCTTCGTGGGCAACGTTTTCGTCGCCTTTCCTGTGGCTTTGCTCTTGGTATCAGGAATTGACAAAATATGGCATTACAACATTGCGGAAAGCAAATGGAAAACCTTGATGTTCGACTTAGACCCTATAGACTCTCCAGCGATTTTTCATGCCGCTATAGCCGGCGTATTTCTATTCCTGTCCGGAATTATTGCAGGAAGTGTGTCTAACCGGGACAAACACAATAACCTTTACTACCGCATAGAACAACATCCTATTCTTAAAAAACTGTTTGGTAAAGAAAAAACAAAGAAAATTGCCAGCATTTACCAGAAAAAATGGGCGGGTATTATATCCAACGTATGGTTTGGTGTATTTATGGGAATGACCGGATCTATCGGGATATTCTTGGGACTAAATATTGACATCCGACACATTACTTTTGCCAGTGGTAATCTGGCACTAGGAATTTACGGCAGTGACTTCCGTGCCACCACAGATACAATCATATGGGGCATTGTGGGGATAGGAATCATAGGCTTTGTAAACTTCATCGTCAGCTTCACCTTATCACTTTCCTTAGCTTTCCGCGCCCGCAAAATGAAGTTCTTCGAATTGATACTAGTAGGAAGGGCCATTTGGGCTTTGTTTTTGGTAAGTCCAATGCAATTTTTCTTTCCTCCTAAGAAAGAAGGATAAAAAAAGAGAGGTTAATGACTAACCTCTCTTTCCTGCCAACAGATATAGCACCGCCATTCGGACTGCGACCCCATTTTCTACCTGTTCAAGTATGATGGAGTGCTTGCTGTCCGCCACATCCGAGGTCAATTCTACCCCTCTGTTTATCGGTCCAGGGTGCATGATGGTTATTTCTTTGTCTAACGAATCTAAAATTTCCTTATTCAAGCCATAAAGCATAGAATATTCGCGCAGCGATGGAAAGTAAGCAATATCCTGACGTTCTAGCTGGATACGAAGCATGTTGGCCACATCACACCAGTTCAATGCTTTTCTAAGGTCGTGCTCTACCTTCACCCCCAGTGAAGTGATATATTTAGGGATTAATGTCGTAGGACCACAGACCATTACTTCCGCACCAAGCTTTTGCAAGCACAAAATATTGGAAAGGGCTACACGCGAATGCAATATGTCGCCAATGATGGCCACTTTACGTCCTGCCACATCACCGAACCGTTGACGGATACTGAAAGAGTCCAACAGAGCTTGCGTTGGGTGTTCGTGAGCGCCATCGCCGGCATTGACAATCTGTGCATTCACATGTTTACTCAAAAACACTCCTGCTCCGGCATATGGGTGACGCATCACTATCATGTCCACCTTCATCGCCAAAATATTGTTTACCGTATCGATCAACGTTTCTCCTTTGCTTACTGATGATGAGGATGCAGCAAAGTTGATGATATCTGCCGAAAGTCTTTTCTCCGCTAATTCGAAGGAAAGTCTTGTACGGGTAGAGTTTTCAAAGAAAACATTGGCTATAGTGATATCTCTCAACGAAGGAACTTTCTTGATAGGACGGTTGAGGACGTCTTTGAAATTAGCTGCTGTATCTAAAATGAGATGAATATCTTGTTCAGTTAGGTCTTTGATGCCTAATAGGTGGCGTGTACTTAACTGTTCTGCTGTAGTTGACATTGTAGAAATATTTGCCTTCAAAAATTAATTTTTTCTCTGTAACAAGTATGATGCTGTCCTCTTTGTCCACTTCTTCCCAGCTTACGATAACCTTTTGGGAGTCTATGGAATCCACCTGGATGCCAATATAATCCGGCTCTATAGGAATCTGTCTGGAGAATCTGCGGTCCACCAGCACGAGAAGTTCGATACGTTGCGCACGGCCAAAGGCTTGGATAGCATCCATGGCCGACCGGATGGTGCGACCGGTCCACAAAACATCATCGACGAAAATTACATTTTTCCCTTCAACGATAAAGTCGATCTGCGTACTGTTGGCCATCAAAGGCACATTGCCCTTCATACGGAAATCGTCTCTGAAAAAGGTGATATCCAAAGCTCCGTTTTCCACCTCTTTGCCCAACATGGATTTCAACTCTTTGACGATACGTTTAGCCAAAAAGGTTCCTCTAGGTTGAATACCTATTATCGCCGAATTACTGAAATCTCCGTGATTTTCAATCAATTGCTGACACAATCGCTGAATGGTAATCTGAAACTTAGGACCGTCTAATAAAATCGATTGTTTCATTATAGGATTATTTGGACAAAAATAGGCTTTTTTATTTATACTTGGAATAAAATCCTTGCGAAACCTTACTTCTATACATAAAAAAGAGGATGCTTATCAGCATCCTCTTTTTCTATATTGCAACGGCTATTCTCCGAAGAAGTAACCGTATTTTTTCCAAAGTTCGTCACACACTTTTTGGACGTCTGCGTCTTTATGTTGGTCTGCTACCATTTTTAGACGCTGCAAGCCTACCAGCGCCATACGTACATTGCGCTCAGACATCAAATCCTTGATATATTGGTTAGACTCATAGTAATGCATATTTTCTTTGATATACTTCAGGTTACGCAAAGCTATTTCTTTAGCCTTTGCCGACTCTCCTGTTTCGTACATCACATTAAGAAGTGGCGCATAACTCATCGCTTCACCCATCTGGTACACCTTCTTAGGTAAATTTTCATAGGCCTTCAACACTACGTCGTGCGCTTCTTTTTTCTTACCAGCCAACAACAAGTTCTGTGCTGTCTCTCCGAAGATCGAACTCAAATAGTAAGTAATGTAGCGGTATGAGTCCGGATCCAAGTACTTGGCATTACCCATGTTACCATACTTGTACTTGTTCATAATCTTGTCATACACAGAGTCTGTATCTTGGACAGAACCTTCTTCCTCTGCATTGGCAATTTTGGTATCCACAGGTATTAACCTTAAGGCAAAGCCTTCAGAGATAAGATATTTGTCCAATCCAAGATAATATTGGGAAGGTGTAGTGGTTGTGAAATAGATTGGACGCTTCCAATTGTTGTTGGCTAATATTGACAGTATAGAAAGCTCCGCACGAGAAACATAGTTCATCGGATAGGTGAAAACTAAAGAATCCACAATAGAATCTCTATATGCTTCCGGAACAACATTATTCGCCAAAACTGCCTGCTTGTCCACCTTTAGCTTCAGATTTTTGGTCGGAAGGATATTTACATTATCTCCCCCTTGCGTCTGCATCATATTTTGCGGATCATCTGACAACATCACTTCAAGAACGTCCTGCACATCTACCGACCCCGGAATCTGATAGTCGTAATAGAATATCACATCACGTACACCATCTTTGACTTTTTCCGGATTAATATTGATTGGCAAGGCATCAGCGTCATTGACTTTTTTCATCATCTGGCGCATATACCAGTCTGAGGAAAGCAAGCTCAAATTCACGACACGCACATCGGTACGTATGCCTTCCACCTCTTGCAGATACCACAATGGATAAGTATCGTTATCACCATAGGAGAACAGTATGGCATTAGGAGCACAAGACTCAAGGTAATTGAGAGCCATATCTCGAGATAGAGTCTTCTCCGAACGGTCATGATCATCCCAGTTTTGAGCTATCAATATTACGGGAGCTGCCAACATACCGACACCCGATACCGCTAGAGCTGCAGTCTTAGGATTTATTTTCTTAGACAGGAAGTCCCAAATAGCCATCACACCTAACCCAATCCAGATAGCAAAAGCATAGAACGACCCTGCATAGGCATAGTCACGCTCTCTTGGTTGCAGAGGCGTCTGGTTGAGGTATAGGACGATAGCAAGACCTGTAAAGAAAAAGAGCAGCATGACCACTCCGGCGTCACGTTGTCTTTTGCCAAAGTGCCAATAACCTCCTATCAGACCTAAAATCAGTGGCAAAAAGAAATAGGTAGTTACGGGAAGGATTTTGCTTCTCAGATTCCGGCAAATCAAACTGTCCTCCCACAAAAACGTTATCTATAGGCTTGATACCCGAAATCCAATTTCCTTCTAATACTGAACCATGTCCCTGAACATCGTTTTGTCTTCCCGCAAAGTTCCATAGGAAGTAGCGGAAATACATATGACCAATCTGATAACCGAAGAAGAATTTTAGATTGTCCGCAAAGGTTGGAGACTCATTAGGTCCCAAACCCAAATATTGTCTGTAGAAAGTCTTATGCGGCTCTTGATCACTGTATATTCGAGGAAATACAGTTTCGCGATCGTAACTATATTTTGTTTTTTTCTTGGCTACCACATATCTGTCTTTGTCTTTGCGGTACACCACCCCGTTGTCGAAAGCATCGATAGCTTTGGCATCAAAATATTTCCCTTTGAAAAGAGGTTCGTCCCCATATTGCTCACGGTTCAGATAACTCAAGAAAGAAAATGCATTATCCGGATCCGAGTTGTTTAAGGTAGGATCAGCCTTCGCACGGATCAATATCATAGCGAAAGAGCTATATCCGAAGATGATGAATCCCAAAGAGATTAAAGCAATATTAAGTATTGGCTTAGCTTTTTTGATGGAATAGACAATACCAAATACTAGGCCGCCTACCAACAAAAGCGAAAAGAATATTATGCCGGATCCAAACCCTAGACCTAGAGTGTTTACGAAGAATAAGTCCGTAAAGGCCGCAAACTTGATAAGGTATTGTATTACTCCCCAAAGGATGAGGGCTAAGACCACCACACCGATGAAGAAAGCCTTAAAAGCTCCTTTGAAGGTAGCCTTCTGTGTCTTACGGAAATAGATTACCAGCGCTATAGCAGGAATCACCAACAGGTTGAGCAGGTGCACACCTATAGACAGTCCCATCACATAAGCGATAAGTATCAACCAGCGGTTAGAATCCGGATCGTCCGCACGTACTTCCCATTTTAATATTGCCCAAAACACTATAGCTGTACACAAAGAAGACATCGCATATACCTCAGACTCCACGGCAGAAAACCAGAACGTATCGGTAAAGGCATAAGCTAAGGCTCCTACCAATCCTGAACCCATCACCACGATAGTCTGCACCGGACTAAGGGCTTCTTTGAGGTTAGGCCCCACAAATATCTTTCTTCCTAAAGCTGTTATCGACCAAAACAAAAATAGGATGGTCAATCCCGAACAAACTGCCGATCCCACGTTCATCCAATAGGCTATTTGGGATTTGTCGCCCATTGCCAGATTAGAGAAAATGTTTTGAATCATCAAAAAAAGAGGTGCGCCCGGCTGATGCACAATCTGCATCTTATATGCCGATGCAATAAATTCACCACAGTCCCACCAACTGGCTGTTCGCTCAGCTGTCATGATGTACACCACTGTAGCTATAAAAGCACATAGCCACCCCAGCAGATTGTTAATCTTGTTATAATTCATCATTTACTTTTAATAAGTCTTGTAATTAATCTGATATGTTATTTTATCGTTACAAATCAGAAGAATAACTGATCAAGTTAATCAAACGGTTGTTTGTGTTAAAACAATGCTTCGAAAATAAGGAATACATCAATACAAATGAATAAATAAATTACTTTTTAACACTGCTTTACATTTTTAGAGGACTCCATAGGTTTATCAGCTCTTTACAGAAGAAAAATATAGCCCTGAAAATCAATATAGATAAATTTTAGTGTTACAAAAAATTTGACAAGTAAAAAAAACAGTATATATTTGCATTGTCAAACGATATCGAAGTTTGACACAGTTTGTCCGATAGTATAACGGTAGTACGACAGATTTTGGTTCTGTTTGTCCAGGTTCGAATCCTGGTCGGACAACAAAAAAGAGAGTTGCGAAAGTAGCTCTCTTTTTTATGCTCGAAGAGAAGCTTTTTTGCAAAAAAAAATTAAAAATCATTTGCAGAATTAACATTTAGTTTTCTATCTTCGCAGCAGAATTTCGAAAGGCCTCCTGAGAGGTTAACAAATTCGACGGTATTGTCCGATAGTATAATGGTAGTACGACAGATTTTGGTTCTGTTTGTCTAGGTTCGAATCCTGGTCGGACAACAAAAAAGAGAGTTTCATTGCTGAAACTCTCTTTTTTATTCCCTCCTTCTGTCACGCTGACAACCTCATTATAAACTTTTTATTTTCAAATTCATTTCTCTAACTTTGTCCATCATTCACAAAAAACATATAAATACACACATACCATGCCTTTGCAATTTAACACCGTTAAATTATTCGCTGGTTCGGGAACCAAAGAACTCGCAGAAAAAATCGCCAAATCTTATGGTAAAGAATTAGGAGAGATGACTCTATCAAGATTCAGTGACGGCGAAATTCAACCGTTTTACAATGAATCTGTAAGAGGAAGTGATGTTTTTCTTATCCAATCTACCAACCAACCTACTGACAATCTTTTCGAACTTCTTTTAATGATCGACGCGGCGAAGAGAGCTTCAGCACACTACATTACAGCTGTTGTTCCGTACTTCGGTTTTGCACGTCAGGACCGTAAGGACAAACCTCGTGTCGCTATCGGAGCAAAAATGATTGCCAATCTGATTACTGCCGCCGGTGCCAGCCGTATCATGACGATGGACTTGCATGCTGCTCAGATTCAAGGATTCTTCGATATCCCTGTAGACCATCTGGATGGTTCGGTAATCTTCGTTCCTTACATCAAATCATTAAAATTACCAAACTTGACGATAGCTTCTCCGGATATGGGCGGTTCGTATCGTGCCCGTACTTTTGCTAAATTCTTCAATGCAGAGGTAATAATTTGTGACAAAAGACGCAAACGCGCCAATGAAATCGAGTCCATGTCTATCATCGGTGACGTGAAAGGACAAGATGTGGTGTTGATCGACGACATTTGCGATACAGCAGGTACTCTTTCCAAAGCTGCTGCCTTGATCATGGAAAATGGAGCAAACTCAGTAAGAGCCGTATGTACACATGCTGTCTTATCAGGTAAAGCTTACGAGACTATTGAAAATTCGGCACTTTCGGAAATGATTGTAACAGACACCATTCAGTTAGATCCTGAAAAAGCTAAGCATACGACAAAAATCAAAGTATTGTCTACAGCGGATCTTTTTGCTAAAGCAATAAAAAGTGTAAACGAACACTCGTCTATCTCAGATCTTTTTGTTGTGGAATAATAACCTTTTCAATATAAAACAAAAAAACCAACGCTTAAGCGTTGGTTTTTTTGTTTCATTAATTTTCTATTTCTATTTCATTATAGACTTTTGATACGGATATTTCTGAAAAACACTTCCGTACCATGACCTAAGAAGCCGATATGGCCTGATGTGCGTTTAAGTCCTGGATGGTCCTTCTTGTCTGGAGTACCATTCTTGGTAGCTTCCTTGATATCGCCATCCACGATAACTTTACCATTCAAGGTCACCTTAATTTTAGAGCCTTGCATTCGGATTTCCTGTTCATTCCATTCACCTGCAGGCTTTAATGCGCCGCGTTTCGCTGGAATGATACCATACACCGAGCCATGATACTGGTAAGGTTTCAAACTTTTATACACATCGGCATAATCATCCAAAACCTGAATTTCATATCCTAGATAAGCCGCATCGCCTTCCAATGGAGCTCGCACCCCAACCCCATTGTTGGCTCCTGGAGTTAGTTTGAATTCAAAACGTAACACGAAATCACTATACTCCTCTTTGGTGTAGATATTCTTGCCAATTTGGCATCGGGATTAGCGCGTAGTGCCCCCTCTTCATTGATCTCATAGGCAGGAGAGGAAGTCCATTTGTCGAGGTTTGTTCCGTCGAACAACATCTGGAACCCTTCTTTTTTCTCTTGCTCTGATAGGGTAAACACTTGCTTGCGTGGCAACTCCTTGATGAAGATATCTCTGTACCACACTTTAGAGCCATGAGCCTGCAGCTCTATCTGCTCTATTGGGAAAATTGGCTGGTTTCTATCCCAGTAATTTTCCATAGTTACGCTATCTACCACCAATTCACCGTTCAGCCATACCCATACTTTATCTCCTACCATACGGATTTTAAAATTGTTCCATTCTCCTAGTGGGTTATCGGCAACTTTCAGTGGCTTGGATTCATGCACTTTATTGTTGTATAGACCGCCGGATCCCACTTGGGCTCCCACATTGGTACGAGCGATATCCCAAATCTGTACCTGAGGGGTACCTCGTAGATAAACACCCGCGTCCGGCTCTTTACCGTTTTTGTCCAATTTCCAGTCCAAGATAAGTTCGAAGTCGCCATACTGCTTTACAGTAGCGATATTATCTCCCTTTCCGGAAAACACGAGCGTTCCATTTTCTACGTACCAGCTGTCACGCATTTTCTGATCTGCTATAGCCTGTTTTTCTGCAAGCTCTTTCTCTGACATCTTAGCACGCTTGATAGGGTTTTCCACTAAGCCTTTCCATCCCGAAAGATCTTTACCGTTGAAAAGAGAAACGTAGCCTTCTCCTTTAGGCATTTCAGCAAGATGGCGTACTATCGCTTCTCTCAAATACGAACTTTCGCTGCCTGAAAGATTATTTTTAGCTTGCTCCAGCCAATTGCGGACATCGGAACCGTAGTAAGACTTGTTGTCGGCAGTGATGTTCATCACTACATCTGTAGCGGTATCCTTTAGTTTAGGGTCGGACAAGAATCTACTTGCAAAAGCTAATGCAGAGTAGGTTCCTGTAGCTTTCAAGCTAGCAAGCGCCGTATTTTTCTGTGCGTCGGTTTGAGCAAATTCAAAAGCATCTTTCAGCAACAATGTTTTCTGGTCATTGTTAACAGTACTTGCATTAAGCTGCTTGATGAAGCCGTCGAAGATTATACCAAACAATTTACCGTCTTTCTCTGTACGTAACAGCGTAGTGAGGGCATCCAATGATGAGGGATTAGACCAGCTTGCCAAAGCTTTGATAGCATCCGTGCGCAAAGGATTATCTGTGCCAAGGTAGTTTTTTACCGTCTGCAGAGACTCATTGCTGCCCTCTCCGGCAAAGATCGGAAAGTAGCGAGCTGCTGATGGCGCCATGGATCGCGAAATGTTGGCCGAAAGCTTTTTAACGATATCGGCCTTGTTAGGATTGTTTTGCAAGGCCACGATAGCTGCTTTCTGAACCTGTTTGATTTCCTTAGCGTTGGCTTTGCCAAGCAGTTCCGCCAACGTATCGAAGTCGTCATCGTTGACCACGTTAGGCAGTGCTTCGAAAGCTGCAGCTCTCACATCGCCCTGTGCCGTATTGATAAGTTTGAAAATTTCAGCAGCGGACTGAGGATTCGATCGCTTCGATAACACATCCAACAATGCGAGTTGCGTCTTAGCATCTGCCGACACCAATGCACCATTCACAATGTTGATGGTTTGTGCATCCTTAGAGGTCAGCAATAATGTTTTTATTACGTTAAGCTCTTTTTCCGAAGCACCGGCAATCTGCTTGATAAGAAAAGCGGTATTTGTTCCTTTTGTCAATGCCGACAACGTGTTTAACGCTGCGATACGGGCATCTTCGTTCTTCAACTTTGGAAGGCTTTTTTCTATAGCTTTGATAGAAGATGTAGCATCTTTCGTCTTTAGGAAGTTGAGCACATTCTCCTGAGCTTCGGGCTCTAACTTAACCAGAGAAGAAGTAATCTTTTTCATCTCTGATACCGTAACATCGGTTCCCAACAGACCTAAAGCCACATTACGAAGGATAGTATTTTTACCCGAAGTCAAGGCCAACAGATTCTTACGTTGTCCTTTTGCGTCGAGTCTTGCAAGCAACTCCAATGCCGCAACTTTAGCCCCAATACCTTTGTCCTCTGAAGCTTCATTATACACTTTGGAAGCTACAGAGAGAGCTAGATTATTATGTCCGTTTTTCGCCAGGCTATTCGCGTATTCTAACAGCAGGGCAGAGGCATTCGTTCTGTCATACTCTAGGTTTACGGCTTTAGCCTTAGCATAAAGGATATCGAAAGACTTCTCGCCTCCTATTCTACTAAGGGCTGTCAATGCATTTCTTTGGAAGTTCTCCGAATTGTATTTACCTAGGAGCTCTATGATACGAGCTTCTGCCTCTTTGTTTCTTACCTCTCCTAAGGCTCCTATTATTGCATTTGCTCTTTTTTCGTTCACATCTCCGGCCAACGCTTTGTTAAGTGCCGCCGCAGAAGAAGGACTATTCACTGCGCTTAGCACGCGTGCTGCCTTTTCAGCCAGATAGTCGTCAGCAAGATAGGTTGCCACCTTCTCTACCGCATCATCCTTGGCACAGAACTTCAGCAGTTCTAGGATATAGCCTTTGTTGTTCGGATCTTTAACCTTATCCAAACCTAGAAGCAAGCCTTTCACATATTTGGCGCGAAAAGCTTCCTTGCCCGGCTGCATCACATACAGGGCGTATGAGTTTGTCGCAAACTCGATGGTGGAGTTGGTTTGCGTACCTTGTTTTCTCAACTTAGCCACAAGCTCGGCGATATCTTCTGAAGAGAAGTTCTCCAGCTCATGCATGGCCAACAAAAATTTGCTTTGCTCTTCGGCAGGCTGCTGTGCCAGCACGTCAGCAATTTTGGTTTCCGTCGTACGGCCTGCGGGTTGCTGTGCATAAGAAGCTGCCTGCAATAAAAGTAGTATCGATAGTGTATTAAAAATCTTTTTCATAATTGCTAGGTAAGGAAATTAAATAGTCCACGGACCTCTCATCGGTTGATTGATTAATCTGTTTGCAGCTTCGTCGTTGACAAACTCCTGCTTAGCAGAATCATAATGTAAGGTTCTGTTAAGGCGTAATGCCGCCAATCCCAAGTTCACTAACGTACAAGAATAGTAGCCGTTGATTTCATTCAAGGCAAACTTCTGACGTGTGCGCACCGCTTCCACAAAGTCCGTCATCTGCGGCTCTGGATCTGGATATTGTGCAAGCTTACGTTCCAAATCCGGAATATCGGACACAAAACCACGATACAGCTTACCTTTAGGTCCTTCGATATAAGCTTTACCTACTTCCGAACCTTCGCCATCCAAGATGATTTGACAGCCGTCGGCATAGGTGTAGGTAATTTTACGCCAGGTGCCTACAGCGTCAAAATGTTGTTGTGGGGCATCCACCTCTATCTTGATAGGGCTTTCGTTGTCCTTTCCTAAGAAATACTGTACCGGATCGAGATAATGCTGTCCCATATCTCCTAGCCCTCCTCCATCATAATCCCAGTACCCACGGAAAGTAGTATGAGTACGGTGTCTACTATATGGCTTGAAAGGTGCCGGACCTAACCACATGTCGTAGTCCAACTCTTTGGGTACCTGCTCTACAGGAAGGTTTTCTTTTCCTACCCAATAAAACTTCCAGTCAAAGCCGGTATGCTTGCTGATGGTAACCTTAAGCGGCCAGCCCAACAAACCTGTATCTACTAATTTTTTTATTTTCTTTACCGGAACATTCATTCCGTAAAATTTAGCGTCAAATCTAAACCATGTATTCAGACGGAAAATATTTCCGTGCTGCGCTACTGCCTCCATCACTTTTTTTCCTTCACCTATTGTGCGCGTCATCGGCTTTTCGCACCATATATCTTTCCCTGCACGGGCGGCTTCTACAGCCATGATACCATGCCAATGCGGCGGAGTAGCAATATGTACGATATCTACACTAGGATCTTGAATCAAGTCCCTGAAGTCATGGTATTCTTTAACACCACCACCTAAAGCTTTCTGTGCCAACTCCAGATGTCTTGTATCAACATCACAAATAGCTACTGTTTTCGTCCCGGCATATTTAAAGTGACCTCTACCCATCGAACCTACCCCAATAACTCCTTTGGTAAGGTGGTCGGATGGTGCTAAATAACCTTTACCTCCCAAAACGTGTCTGGGAACAATACTGAATGCTGCAGCTCCAATTCAATGATTTTTTAATAAAATCACGTCTTGAAGAATTCGTTTTTTCCATATGTTGATGCTATTTTGGTTTATAAATTAGGCTACAATATCCAATGACGCACATTGGAGACGTTCAAATATAAAAAATTTACAATAAACATTCCCGTTTATTGTAATTTTTTAAAATTAAGTCTATCAAACATTTATTTTTAATTTTTCAGAAAATATACTTATTTTTGCACCTCAAATTTTATTTAAAAACATATGAAATCAATTGCTATTAGCGGTTCTGTAAGACAGAACGTAGGGAAAAGAGATGCAAAAGAATTGCGCTACCAAGGCTTAGTTCCTGCAGTTCTTTATGGAGGTGCTGAACAAATCCACCTTTCTGTATCCGCAGCTGATTTGAAACCAGTTCTTTACACTGCTGACGTAGTATTCGTAGAATTAACTATCGACGGCAAAACTGTAAAAGCTATCGTTCAAGATGCTCAATTTCACCCATTGACTGACCAAGTAAGACACGTAGACTTCTTAGAGTTGATCGACGACAAAGAAGTTTCATTAAATATCCCTGTTAAATTAACAGGAACTTCACCAGGTGTTAAAATGGGGGGTAAATTAGTTCAAAAGTTGCGTAAGCTTCGTGTTAAAGCTTTACCAGCAAACCTTCCTCAATACATCGAGGTTCCTATGGAATCATTAGAAGTTGGTAAATCTATCCGTGTAGGTCAGATCCAATTAGAAAACGCAAGAATCTTAAACAACGCTGACGATACTATCGTATCTGTAGTAATGTCACGTGCATTGCGTCAAGCTGAACAAGAAGCAGCAAAAGCAGCGAAGAAAAAATAATTTTTTTCGACAGATATATAAAAAGGGCATCCATCATTGGAATGCCCTTTTTGTTTTAAATGATTTTATACCTTTGTGCTATGAATTTTCTTATCGTAGGTCTTGGAAATATAGGCAGCGAATATGCTGACACCCGACACAATATAGGTTTCATGGTTGCGGATGAGCTAGCCCGTCAGGCCGGCACAACTTGGTCATTCGGTATAGTAAGCGTGGCGA